>NZ_CP051884.1:937481-1249974 GCF_012931845.1 Cellulomonas taurus | reverse complement strand
GGCCCGGCCCGGTGCCAAGATCGGCGACCTGTCCCACGCCATCGGCACGGTGCTCACCGAGGCCGGGTACCCGGTCAACCTGGAGTTCGGTGGCCACGGCGTCGGCTCGACCATGCACCAGGACCCGCACATCTCCAACGACGGACGCCCCGGCCGCGGGTACACCCTGCGCCCCGGTCTGCTGCTGGCCATCGAGCCCTGGATCATGGCCGACACCGACGAGCTGGTCACCGACGCCGACGGCTGGACGCTGCGCAGCGCCACCGGGGCGCGGACCGCGCACAGCGAGCACACCGTGCTGATCACCGAGGACGGCGCGGAGATCCTCACCCGCAGCGCGTGAGCCCCGGCAGGCGGAGCGGGCGCGATGGTCACCGACCACCGCGCCCGCCCACTGACCCTGCCTACTGACCCAGGGCGGTCAGGAACCGCTTGGTCCACTGCAACGGGGTCGATCCGGTCACCGAGCTGCAGATCGGCGAGGCGGTCGACTGCGGGGACGCGCACGGGGTGTCCCGGTCCAGCGACCAGTGGTGCAGGCCCGCGATCTTGTTGGTCACCGCCCAGCTGGTCACAGTGTTCACATCGGCCAGGGTGAACACCTCGTCCGCCACGTCGTTCACCCCGATCATCGGGGTCAGCTCGACCTTGGTGTACGGGATCCCGTAGGTGTGGTTGAGGTTGACCGCCGCCTGGATCGTGGACGCGCCCATGTCACAGGTGGCGCCCTTGAGCACGCAGTTCGCCGCGGTCGCCCGGCCGAAGTCCATCGTCATCAGGTTGATCGTGTAGTTCGACAGCGACGACGCCTTGATCGCCTTCACCACCGCGTCCCCGGTGCTGTTCAGCCCGCCGTACGACCCGTCGGACGCCGCCAGGGTGGCCAGCGTGAAGGAGAACCGGATCTTCGGGTAGGTCGACTGGGCGGCTGCGGCGGAGTTCACCAGCGCCTGGATGTCCGCCACCGACTGCCCGCTCTCGATGTCGAAGTCGATCCCGACCAGATGCGGCGTCGCATAGCTGGCGATGAACGCCTTCATCGCATCCCCGGAGGCGCACTTGAACGATCCCGCGGCACCACCGGTGGACACCACGTAGTCCAGTCCGGCGGAGTTCAGCTGCGTGATGTTCGCGCTGATGAAGGCGTCCTTGGCGATCCCGCCCCAGGACTCGCTGCCACAGGTGCCGGTGGCGAACGCCAGGGTGATCGCCTTGAGGTCCGGCAGCAAGGTGGACACCAGGCTGTTCGCACCGACCACCGGCTGGACCGTGCCGGAGGCGGCGGTCCGCATCTGGTTGGTGTTCCAGTTCAGGTTCACCGTGACGTCCTTGTACGGGCTGAACAGCAGCCCGGAGGCGGTTCCGGTCCCCGGGTTGGTGCCGGTGCCCGGGTCGGTCCCGCCACCGGTGTCGCCGCCGCCGGTGCACGCACCCGCCGACGTCCACGGCTTGCCGCTGCCCGCCCCGCCGCTCTGGGTGACCGGGTCGTCGCCCTGCGTCCACCAGTTCGCGGTGTAGTTGGTGCCGTTCTTGCTGACGGTCGCGCCGCCGGTGTAGGCGGTGGACGCCGACCAGGCCGGGCCACATGTCGCCGCCATCGCCGGTGCCTGCACGAGCAGCAGACCTCCGGACGCGATCCCGAACGCGGCGGCCAGCGAGACCAGCCGCTTGATGGAACCCCTCATCACGTTCCCCCTAGTGCCCGTCGGGCGCACCCGACAGATCGATCAGGTGCACCGCCGGCGACCGAGCGTCCTTACCCGATCTGTCCCGCAGCGCGCTTGGATCGTTGACCCGGGCAACCGGCTTGTCAATGCTCCTGTGACAACCAGTCCCAGGACGTGTGCGGTGCACAAGTGATTGACTCACCGGGTGCCGAAGCGAACGAGTGTGCGCCGGGTCGACGAGTGGGTGGGACTGCGGATCGCACGCACGCAGTGGCCGACCGCCGTCGACCGAGGACTGCGTGGCCTCACCCAGGCCGCCAACGGCGGCACCCTCTGGTGGGGCATCGCCGGCGGGCTGACCCTCACCGGCCGGAAGGGCCGCACCGCCGCCGGCACCGCGATGACCTCCCTCGCCGCCGCCGCCCTGGTGGCGAACCTGGTCGCCAAGCCGTTGTTGCGCACCTCCCGGCCCGCCGGGCAGTTCCTGTCCACCACGGCCACCCGCCGCCTGCCCCGCACCCCGCGTTCGGCGTCCTGGCCGTCCGGGCACACCGCCAATGCCGTCGCCTTCGCCACCGCGACCACCCTGGTCTCCCCCGCCCGCGGGGCCGCCGTCATCCCGGTCGCCGGGGCAGTCGCCTTCTCCCGACTGCACGTCGGCGCACACTGGCTCTCCGACGTGATCGGCGGCGCGGCCATCGGTGTCGGCAGCGCGGTCGCGGTGGACACCCTCCGTCGCCGGATCGCCGCCCGGCACGCCGGGTCGTCCGAGTACGTCCACCTGCCCGAACTGCCCGACGGCACCGGTCTCTACCTGATCGTCAATCCGCACGCCGGCCCGAGCTCCGGCCCTGCCGCCCAGCTCGACGAGGTGATCCTGCACCAGTTCCTCGCCGCGATCCCCGGCGCCGACGTGCACACCCTGGGCGAGGACGACGACGCCGAGGCCCTGCTGACCGAGGCAGCACGCTCCGGTCAGTACACCGCCATCGGCGCCGCCGGGGGTGACGGCACCCTGGGTGTGGCAGCCGCCGTCGCCGCCGAGCACCGAATCCCGTTCTTCATCGCCGCCCACGGCACGCTGAACCACTTCGCCAAGGCCATCGGCGTCGGCCACGGTTCGGACTCCCTGCGCGCCCTGCGCACCGGCTCGGGCCGCGCCGCCACCCTGGTCGAGGTCACCATCGGCTCGCTCCGGGTCCCGATGCTCAACACCTTCTCCACCGGCGTCTACCCGGAGATGGTGGCCCGGCGCGACGAGGACCTGCACCAACTGCCCAAGCCGGTCGCCGCCGTCATCGCCGGTGCCACCGAACTCACCCACGCCCACCCCACCCGGTGGACCGTCGACGGCCGGCCCGTCGAGGCGGTGTCGATCTTCATCGGCAACGGCGACTACGGCGCCCCCGAGGCCCCGCTGCCCGGCAGCCGGATCCCCGGGGTGCACACCCTGGACGCGTGGCTGCTCGGCACCAGGTCCGCCGGGGACGACTGGACCCGCCGGGCACCGGGGGTGCGGCGACTGCGCGGGGTGGAGACCCTGCGGATCGACGGGGCCCGGACGGTGGCGGTCGACGGGGAGACCTACGACGTGCCCGACGGCGCGGCGGTGACGCTGCGGGTGGGGCGGCGGGCGGTGGCGGTGTACGCGCCGGAGATCGGCGAGCGCGGCTGACCGACCCCACCCCGGTGAGGACCCGCCGCGACCTGGTGCGGGACCCGCTCCGGCGCCCACCGACCGGCTAGAGTGCCAGGACCAGCACAGGCGCAGCCCGGGTGATGCACCCTCCGGCGACACGAGGAGGACATCGGTGGACGATTCCACCCCCGCCGAGCCGACGCGCCGGGTCACCCTGGCCGACGTCGCCGCCAAGGCCGGCGTCTCGGTCTCCGCGGTCTCCTTCGTGCTCAACGGGCGCACCGATCAGCGCATCTCGGAGCGCACCGAGCAGCGCGTGCAGGCCGCCGCCGACGAGCTGGGCTACCGGCCCAACCTCACCGCGCGGACGCTGCGGACCGGGCGCTCGGGGACCATCGCACTGGTCTCGGACTTCATCTCCACCACCTCGGTGGCGAACGCCATGGTGCGTGGTGCCCTGCTGGAGCTGGACCGCCGGGACACGATGATGTTCGCGGTCGAGACCCAGGGCGAACCCGAGCTGGAGAACCGGCTGCTGCACTCGCTGCTCGCCCGCGACGTGGACGGGGTGATCTACGCCGCGATGTTCACCCGGGTGGTCGAGGTACCGCCGATCCTCACCGGTCTGCCGCTGGTCCTGCTGAACTGCGTGCCCGCCACCCCGATCACGGCGGTGCCCGCGGTCGTGCCCGATGAGCAGGCGGCCGGACGCGCGGCCGCCCGGGTGCTGCTGGAGGCCGGACACCGGGACCGGATCCAGTTCCTCGGCACCTTCCCGCCGGGGATGGTGGGCGCGCCGCGCTGGCACGGGTGGCAGCCGATGGCGCTGGCCGACCGGCTGGACGGCCTGCGTGAGGGGCTGCGCGCGGCCGGTGCGTCACTGGCGGGCTGCACCACGGTCACGGACTGGGAGGTCGCGGACGGCGTGCGTGCCGCGACCGAGGCGCTGTCGGCCACCGACCGGCCCACCGCCCTGGTGTGCGCCAACGACCGTCTGGCACTCGGCGCGCTGCGTGCGGCGCGCGACCTGGGGCTGCGGGTACCGGTGGACCTGTCGGTGGTCTCCTTCGACGGCAGCCCACTGGCCGAGATCACCGAACCGCCGCTGTCGTCCTTCGCGCTCCCGCAGGAGGAGATGGGCCGCCAGGCAGCGGACCTGGTGCTGGCGACGCGCCGGACCCGGCGGGTCCACCGGGTGCCGATGCCGCTGACCGGACACACCTCGGTGGCGGCTCCCGCCTGAGTCGGCGGACCTTCCCGCCCGATCAGACCAGCCCGACCGGCCCGCCCGACGCCACTTCACTGCGCCGTATCGCCTGTGCTATAACGCTATAGCACTCGACGAAGAGAGACCCAGCGATGATCACGTCCACCGACCGGGAGGCCCGCCCCACCGGCGCCGCCCCCGGTCTGATGCCCTTCCTGCGCGAGCGGATCGGCACCGCCCCGGACCGCCTGCCCTCGGACGTCATGCGGTCGGCGACCGACTGGGTCCCGCCCGCCGACGTCCGGGTGCTGCACCTGACGGTGCCCTCGCCCGACGGGGGCGTGCCCGTGCGGGTCTACCGCGCCGATTCCGGCACCGGCCCCGCACGGACCACACCGCGACCCGCCCTGCTCTGGCTGCACGGAGGCGGCTTCCAGGGCGGCAGCCTCGACTGGGGCGAGTCGCACGTGGTCGGTGCGGAACTGGCCGCCCGGACCGGCACCGTGGTGGTCGGCGTCGACTACCGCACCGGCAGCTACGCCCGCTGCGCCGACGACGCCGCCCGGGCCTGGGCCTGGACCGCGGAGCACGCCCGGACCCTCGGGGCGGACGGTCCCGTGCTGGTCGGCGGCGCCAGCGCCGGGGCGAACCTGGCGCTCACCCTGGCCGCCGGGCACCGCACCGACGCGCTGCCCCGACCGGACGGGTTCATCGGCGCCTACGGCGTCTATCACGCGCACGTCGATCCGCTGGACCCGGCGACGGCGGCGGTGATGGACACCCTGCCGGAGCCGCTGCGCTTCCGCCCCAGCCCACGCTCGGTCGACGCGCCGATCCCCGGCAGCACGGAGCAGCCCTGGGCGGCGGTCCCGGGTGACGGCGACCTCGGCGCCGTGCCACCGACCACCCTGATCTGCTGCGAGTACGACGACCTGCGTCCGTCCACCGAGCGGCTGGCCGGTCAGCTCGCCGACTCGGGCGTCCCCGTCAGCCTGCGGCAGATCCCGGGCGTGCTGCACGGACACCTCAACTGGCTGCCCGGACCGGGCCTGCCCCAGGTGGAGCAGACGCTCGGCCACCTCGCCGACGCCCTGTCGCACCCACCCACCTCGTTCTGACCCCCACACTGGCTCCGGCCGCGACAAAGGAGTAGCGCCATGACCCTCGACCACCACCCCAGCGCCCGACGCCCCCACCCCTGGTGGGTCGGCTTCGTCTGCGGCCTCGCCACCTTCGTGGACGCTGCCGCCACCACCGGCATCGGGATCGCCCTGGTGCTGTTCCAGGCCGCCTCGCCCGGCGCGGAGGGGCTGACCGGCAACCAGGTCGGTTTCCTGACCGCTGCCCTCACCCTCGGCGTCGCGGTCGGGTCGCTGGCCGGGGGACGGCTCGGTGACCACTTCGGCCGCCGCAAGGTCTTCCTGGTGACGATGGCGCTGATCGTCCTCGGCTCGGTGGCACCGTTCCTGTCGATCAGCTTCCCGCTGATGCTGCTCGGCATCACGGTGATCGGGCTGGGCGTCGGTGCCGACCTCCCGGTCGCGCTGGCGACCATCTCGGAGAGCGCCGACGACTCCAACCGCGGGAAGATCATCGTCTTCTCCAACATCCTCGGCGGCTTCGGCATCGCGATGTCCGTGCTGCTGTCGATCGCCTTCGGGCACCTGGGCGCCACCGGCGGGCACATCATCTTCGGCGCGTTCGGCGCCGTCGGCCTGGTCACCCTGATGCTGCGGCTAAGCATCCCCGAGTCCACCGTCTGGCTCGCGGCCCGCGACGAGCGTCGCTCCGGGGTGCAGACGGTCCGCGCCGACAAGTCCTCGCTCCGCGACCTGGTGCGCCAGCCGTACAACCGGCCGTTCTTCGTCCTGGCCTGCTACTACACCCTCGCCGCTGTCGCCGTGTCCATCGCCGGGAGCTTCGGCACCTACGTCGCGGTGAACCTCGCCGGGGTCGACGTCGCCCGGTACAACACCGCCACCCTGGTCGCCCTCCCGCTGGCCGTGATCGCGCAGATGGGCTTCATGGCGGTCGCCGACACCCGGTGGCGGATGCCCGCCTACGTGGTCGGCGCGGCCTTCGTGGTGCTGTCGAACCTGATCCCGGTGGCCTTCGGCTTCACCTTCGCCACCGTGCTCACCTCGGTGCTGATGTCCACGGTCGCCGGGGCGTTCTGCTTCGAGACCATCATGAAGGTGTGGACCCAGGAGTCGTTCCCCACCCTGCTGCGCGGCACCGCCCAGGGCTTCATCTACGGCGTCTCCCGGTTCGCGGCCGCCGGTCTGAACGCCGTGACCCCGATGCTGCTCGCCCTCAACCCGAAGGGCCTCTACCTCGCGGTGGCCGTGCTGGCAGCGGTCGGCTTCGGCATCGGCTGGTGGGGCTTCCGCCGGAACGCCCGCAACGAGTTCGACACCGAGCACGAGCTCGAGCACCCGGCCCCCGCCACGGTCTGACCCCCACCCTGCGTCCCGAAGGATCCCGATGACGATCGTCCCGTTCAGCACCCCCGTCGAGGGGCTGACGCTCCGTGGTTCGCTGTCCCTGCCCGGCGACGGGACGGGACGGTACCCGGCCGTCGCCCTGTTCCACGGGTTCGGCGGCAACCGGACCGAGGGCGCCCGACTGTTCGTCTCCCTGGCCCGCGCCCTGAACGACGCCGGGTTCGCGGTGCTGGCCTGGGACCGGGCCGGGCACGGGGAGAGCGACGGGGAGTTCTTCGACACCCACGTCACCCAGGACGTCCGGCACGCGCACGCCGTGCTCGCCGCCCTCGCCGCCCGGCCCGAGATCGACCCCGACGGCATCCACCTGGTCGGCCTCAGCCTGGGGTCCGTGATCGCCGCGGCGGTCGCGGCCGGCAGCCCGGTGCCGATCCCGGCCCTGGTGATGTGGTCCACCGCCGCCGTGTTCGTCGACGACATCGCCTCCGGGCAGATCCAGGGTCGGTCGCTCGACACCCTGGACACCGTCGGCTACTTCGACTTCATGGGACAGCGGATGGGGCCGGCGATGGTGCGGGACGCCCGGGACTTCGACCCCTACGCGGCCGCGGCCGGGTACCGGGGGCCGACGCTGCTGCTGCACGGCACCGAGGACTTCGTGCCGGTCCGCTACGCCGAGCGGTATCTGGAGGTGCTCGGGCCGGAGGCCACCCTGGAGGTGGTGCCGGGTGCCGACCACGGCTGGATGACCGTCCCGCACCGCGATCACGTGATCGCCCGCACCGTCCAGCACCTGCTCGCGCACCGTTCCCCCCGGTCCGGCGGTGCACGATGAGCGCATCCGGACAGGTCGTCACCCTGCCGGACGGAACCGCCGTGCTGCTGTCCGGCCACCTCGACCTGATGCAGAACGACGGGGCGCTGCGTCCGGTCCGGCTGCCCCGGTCGCTGTGGGACCGGTTCCCGCCGGAGGCCGAATCCGTGCGCTCGGTGACCGTGCAGGCCTCGGGGGTGCGGCTCGCGGTGACCACCGCCGCCAGCACCCTCACCCTGCACGCCCGGTTCACCCGCTTCGACTACGGCGACCGGACCGGCCCCGTCGGCGAGGTGGTCGCCACCGTGGACGGACAGCTGGTCGCCACCGCCCAGGCCGGGGTGGACCAGATCGAACGCATCGCCCCGGACGGGTCGACCGCCCTGCCCACCCGCGCCCGGGACAGCAGCCGGGTGCTGCTGTCGGGTCTGCCCGGACGCACCGTCACCGTGACCATCTGGCTGCCGACGGCGATGGCGGTCGACCTGCTGGGCCTCTCCGGTGACGCGCCGGTGCTGCCCGCGGAGCTCACCGACTCCCCCGTGTGGGTGCACCACGGCAGTTCGATCAGCCACTGTGCGGACGCCCACGACCCGACCTGGTCCTGGCCGGTCACCGCCGCCCTGGACGCCGGACTCGACCCGATCAACCTCGGGTTCTCCGGGCACGCGATGGTCGACGGCTTCGTGGCCCAGGCGATCCGGGACACCCCGGCCGACCTGATCTCGCTGAGCTTCGGGGTCAACCCGGTCGGTGCGCGATCACTGGACCGCCGCACCTTCGTCCCGGCGGTGCACGCCTTCCTGGACACCGTCCGGGAACGCCACCCGCACACCCCGGTGCTGCTGATCAGCTCGATCCTGTGGCGCGGCAGCGAGGACGTCCCCGGCCCCTCGCGGGCCGACATCGGCGCCGACGGGTCGGTCCGGGTGCGCACCTGTGGCGACCCGGCCGATCTGGCCACCGGCGCGCTCACCCTGGCGACCTCCCGCGAGCACCTGGCGCACGTGGCCCGGGTGCGGGCCACCCGCGGCGAGCCGACCCACTACCTGGACGGCCGCCTGCTCTACGGCGCCGAGGACGTCGACGTCCACCCGTTGCCCGACGGGCTGCACCCGGACGGACCGCTCTACCGTGAGATCGGCCACCGGTTCGCCCGACTCGTGTTCGCCGACGACGGCCTGCTCCCCCGGCGCACCCTGACCCGATCCACGATGCCACCCGCCCGGCCCTTGGAGTCCCGATGACCCGCCCCGCCCCCAGCACCGGCCCGCAGCTGATCGCCTACGCCGATCGCCTCGGCGGATCGATCCCGGCCCTCACCGCCCTGCTGCGCGGCCCGCTCGCCGGGGTGTTCGACGGCGTGCACATCCTGCCGTTCTACACCCCGTTCGACGGGGCGGACGCCGGGTTCGACCCGGTCGACCACACCGCCGTCGACCCCCGCCTCGGCACCTGGTCGGACGTCGCGGACCTCGCGACCAGCCACACCGTGATGGCCGACATGATCGTCAACCACGTCTCGGTCGACTCCGCCGCGTTCCAGGACGTCCTGGCGCGGGGCGACCGGTCACCCGCCGCCGGGATGTTCCTCACCTTCGGGTCCGTCTACCCCGACGGCGCCGACGAGGCCGAACTGGCCCGGATCTACCGCCCCCGGCCCGGCCTGCCCTTCACCCCGATGACGCTGGGCGACACCCGGCACCTGGTGTGGACCACCTTCACCCCGCAGCAGATCGACCTGGACGTCCGCTCCACCGCCGGCCGCGAGTACCTGGACCAGGTGCTCACCGCCCTCACTTCCGCCGGGGTCGGGATGATCCGGCTGGACGCGGTCGGGTACGGGGTCAAGACCCCCGGCACCTCGTCGTTCATGACGCCGGAGACCTTCGCGTTCATCGACGAGCTCACCGCCGCCGCCCGCGCCCAGGGCGCCCAGGTCCTGGTCGAGATCCACTCGCACTACCAACGCCAGATCGCGATCGCCGAACGGGTCGACCTCGTCTACGACTTCGCCCTGCCGCCCCTGGTGCTGCACACCCTCTACACCGGTGACACCGCTGCCCTCCGGCACTGGCTGGACGTGCGCCCCAGCAACGCGATCACCGTGCTGGACACCCACGACGGCATCGGCGTGGTCGACGTCGGCCCCGACCAGATCGAGCCGCACGCCCCCGGCCTGCTCACCGCCGCCCAGGTCGACGCGCTGGTCGAGTCGATCCACGAGCACTCCGGCGGCCAGTCCCGCGAAGCGACCGGGTGGGCGGCGTCCAACGTCGACGTCTACCAGGTGAACTGCACGTTCTACGACGCCCTCGACCGCGACGACGCACGCCACGTCGCCGCCCGGGCGATCCAGCTGTTCACCCCCGGCATCCCGCAGGTCTACTACGTCGGGCTGCTCGCCGGGGTCAACGACATGGACCTGCTCGCCCGCACCGGGGTCGGCCGCGACATCAACCGCCACCGGTTCGACGCCGAGGAGGTCGAGGCCGCCTGGGGCAGCTGGGCCACCCGCACCGTGCTGGAACTGCTCCGCCTGCGCCGGTCGCACCCGGCATTCGGCGGGCGGTTCCGGGTCGAGGGCGAGGGGGCGGAGCTGATCCTGGCGTGGGAGAACGGCGACGCGACCGCGCGGCTGGTGCTGGACGCGGGTTCCGGGGTCGGCCGGGTGGAGGTCAGCGCCGACGGCGACGGGCCGGCGCGGACGCTGGTGCTGACGCCGGAGAGCTGAGGAACCCGCAGACGACACGATTTGAGGTGTCACCTATCCAGACGGCAGACCTGCGGGGGCGCACCCGCGTAGGACCAGCCCCCTTCTGGCGCGTCACCGGCACCACCGTCTTGGTTGGCGCCTCTAGGGTCTCCTCTATGTCGCAGTCGACCAGCGCTTGGACGCCGCCACTCGCGCCAGCGGACGCCCCCGTCTACCACTACACGACCGCAGTGGGACTCATCGGGATCATGACGAACCGCGAGCTCTGGGCGACCGAAGCGTCGGGCCTGAACGACATCTCTGAGTTCCGTGACGGGTTGACGTACCTGGGTACTTGGATGCGCGAGACCGGCGGCCCGATGACCGGGCGAATCCTGTCCATGCTGAAGGAAGACGGGTACTGGGCACCAAGCAGACCCTCCGAAGTGTTCGTCCTCTCAGCGACGCTGGATCGTGACGACGCCGCCCAGTGGCGCCTGTATGGCGGCCGGCAAGCCGGTTACGCGGTCGAGCTCGATCCGGCAGTGCCGTTGGGTGTGATCTCTGGCGACTCGTCCGAACCCAAGGAATCACGCTTCTCGATGTTCAACCTCGGCGGCGAATCAACGGTCGCGCCCTGGTGTCGTGTGGCGTACACCACCGCGAGCAAGAACAAGATGCTGCAGTCGCTGCTGGACTGGGCGCGAGACGACGACAGGGCATTCAGGGTGCGCTCTCGCTCGATGAAGCGCCGTGGGGCATCCGAGGACTTCATCTCCGACGAAGCGTTCCTCGCTGACGAGCGCCTTAAGACTGCGATCGGCACGGCAGCTGCCTTAATCAAGCCGGAGGGCTTCCGAAGCGAACGCGAGGTCCGCGCGGTGGCGTCAGTAGGCGTCCCACAGCTGCACACACGATTCCGGGCAACCGAGTACGGCATCGTGCGGTACTTACGCCTTGCAGCGGGCGAAGGTTCGAACGTCGTAGTCAAGGACACGCAGGTCGACGGGCGACCAAAGCGTCGACTGCCCGCTCAGGGCGTTGTCGTTGGGCCCACCCCGTACTTCGAGCAGGGCCGCGACACGGTCGTTGAGCTCTGCAAGGTCGGAGGCATCGACGAGCCTCGCGTCGAGCACTCGATCGTGCCCTTGCGGGTCTAGTACCAGCGAGAGTGCGAGTCGACGGGATGCGCGTCCGTGTCACTTACTCGTGCAACAGACTCGAGTGTTCTGCAGTGCGGAGTGGTCACCGACCCGCGCTTTCGCATCCGCCCATGCATGTGGGCGCGTGAAGAACTGGCTGAGAGCGCCAGACCGCCGCACGCCCGAAGTACCAAGTCCAACCTCTGCCCTTGGAAACCGTTGATGGCCGTCGAGTCTTTTCGAGCCTTCGCGTACATCGGTGGTCAGATCGTGGTCCTCGTAACCGTGATCGGCGTTCAAGCCACGCTGACCGTCAACATCGTGCGGTCTCAGGCTCAGATGCGCGTTGGAGCAAGGACAGGTTGTCCGCCAGGACCTCGAGCGCCTGCACCCTCTGGCTTTCCAAACGATCACGGGGATGTCGAACCGTCCGGACGCTGCCCGGCTCGCAGACAGCCTGACCTTCGCCTCGAGGCTGAGTCGAACTCACCGGACGATCCCGTGGGTTCTAGCCTCGTGCCCCGCGAGCGTGGCGCTCACCTACACGAGCACGCATCTCACCTCAACCGGGCTGAGGTTCGTCGGACGTACGATCTTGATCGCGTTCGAGGCGTTCGCCACTGGCCTGTGGGTGGGACTCGGCTGCACCGTCGTGTACGAGCGCGTGGCCTGCCGGATCTCACCTCTCCGCGGAGCGGGCATCGCGGCTAGCCGAGCATTGGCGCTGCACTCCGTCCCCCCTGGCGAGTCGCGCTACCTGAGACGATCGATTCGCGCGAAGGCGATCGATCGCGTGATCGCTGCCTTCGAAAGCGCGGAACATCCCGTAGCCCACCTCCGCAAACGCCGCCGGGACGGCTTGGAGGAGCCCGGGTGGGTCGAGTTCCAGGAGAGGGCCGCGAGGACGGTCGCGCGCGCTTACGACGGTGACTCCATCGGGCACGACCCGGTCGTGTCCACCCGACTTCGACACCAGCAGTGGTTCAAGCTCGCCGGCACAGCCGTCCTGACGCTTGGAACCGTGGCCGTCGCGGCCGAACGCCTCCACGAGATCCTGTCCACGTTCTTCACGCGCTAAACCGGGTCCACGGCAAGTTGCGTGTTGGCTCGCGTCACCGGATCAGCCGCTCAGGCGCCGCCCGCCGCTCCCGTCGCACAACGGCCGCGAGGGTCGCGACTGCGGTCGGTGCCACCCGGACGGCGGTCGAGGGTGTCAGTGACGACCGATACCGTGACGCGTCGACAGCGAGGTCCAAGGAGGGAACGCGTCAATGGTGGTTCGCAGATGACCCGTTTCACGGCTCCCGGCGCGCGCACGAGGCGCCAGGGCGAGGTCAACGAGATGGTCGACGACCTCGTCAGCGATATGGCGCTGACCAGTGGTGACGGCGACCGACTCGACCATGAGGCGATCGTGAAGGTCGCCGCGGACATGGTCCTCGCGACCGAGGCACCGGTGAACATCGCACTCTTCGGGTCGTGGGGCTCAGGCAAGTCCTCGTTCCTCGCTTCACTTCGCGCCTCCCTGGAGGGACGAAGCCCCAGCGTCCGAGTCGTCCGGTACGACGCGTGGAAGTACGGCGGCCGGGCGCTCAAATTGAACTTCATCGAGTCAGTCGCGGACGACCTCGGCATCAAGACGGAGGACTTCGGCACCGGTCTGCGGATGGACCAGGAGACCATCCGGGTGAAGCTCGGACGGTACCTGCGCACCAACTGGAAGGCGCTCGCGCTCGGACTGATAGTGGCTGCGGTCATCGCGACGCTCTGGTTCTTCGCCACGTCGATCGCGGCCTTCCTCGTGAGTCGCGAGCGAGGCTTCGGCGCGGCGATGGACATCACCGTGTCCGGCCTTGGCTCCGTCCTCAGCCTCGCGTTGATTGCCCTGCTCGTCGGCCCGAGGATGCTCGACTCGGCAGTCGTCAAGGTGACCGATCCCGCTCCGCAGACCGACGACCAGTTCGCGTCACGGTTCAAGAAGCTCGTGGGGAAGGCGACCGACAAGGGCAAGAAGAAGCTCGTCGTGTTCGTCGACGAGCTCGACCGGTGCAGCCCGAAAGACGTCGTCGCGACACTCGTCGACCTCAAGACGTTCCTCGAAGTGCCGGGGTGCGTGTTCGTCGTGGCTGCTGACCGTGAGGTGCTGGAGTCGGCGCTCCAGCAGGTCCCGCAGAGCACCCCGATCCGCGAGAGCGACCCGTACTACTCCACGCCGGGTGCGTTCCTCGACAAGATCTTCCAGCACCAGCTCTCGCTGCCGCCGCTGCGCCCGCAGACACTCACGAAGTTCGCTCGCGACCTCGTCACCGGTCAAGGAGGCGTGTGGGCCGAGCTGCGCGCCGCGCAGCCTGACAACAAGCTCTTCCTCGAAGTCGTCTACCTTCTGGTCCCTGTGCACGTGCGCAGCCCAAGGCGTGTGAAAGTCCTGCTGAACCACTACGCGACGACCGTTCGGACGGCGCAGTCCCGTGGCCTGGACTGGCTTCCGCGCGCGAGCGAGATCGCGATGTACACCGTCTTGCAGGTCGAGTTCCCGCGCCTGGCTGCCGATCTCGCGACCGCCCCGATGCTCTTGGCTCACCTGCGTGGTGCACCGGTTCCCGCCGGTGCGGAGCGCTTGGCGCACTTGGTCAACCAGTACGTCTCCGCCGAGACTGCGGAGCCGGCCGGGCCGATGCTCGACTCGGAGAACGACGAGGACGGGAGCGCGAAGGAGGCGAACCGTGTCTTGAACGCCCAGCTGCGGTCTTACCTCGCCAAGGCAGCGGCGCAGGGCATCGACGACCCCCGCCCTGACTTGTTCTACATGCAGTCGGCTGGCTTCGAGCACGGGATCACCGACCCGGAGGTCGGGCACGTCATCGACGTCGCCGCCGACCTGTCGCCCGACGAGGTGCTTGAGGCCCTCGACGGGCAGCCGGCGAGCGTCCTCACCACCGCTGCGCACCTGCTCGCCCAGCAGGCCGAGGACGAGCTCGGCCCCGGCCGCACGACGATCGTGGAGTCGCTGTGTCGGCTGCTGGAGAAGCTCGACCACGACGACCTGCGAAAGGTCGCCGAGCTGGTGGAGCCGATCGTCTGGTCGGTGACGAGGGAGGGCGGACTGCGCGACGGTGCGATCCCGGGGGCGTTCACGCTCGGGGTGGTCACCGGACGGACCGACTTGGTGGACGAGCTGGTCGCGCGCTACTCCGCGGACGAGTTCGCCGAGAAAGGTCTGCTGACGCGTCTCGGTCCCGTTCTTGGATCCGGGGACGAGCTGCAGGTCGAGACTGTGCGCCGACTGCTGCTGGAGTCGTACCAAAACCACCCGGAGCCGATGCATGACCTGCTGCGCACGTTGCCCCTCGACACCGCGCGGAACCTCTGGGCACTGAGCCGAGACCGGATCGACGAGCTGCTGTCTGAGATGGCCTCCGACTCGGCGTCGCGGGCCGCGACGACAACGAAAACGACCAGCGCGGCCGCTGTGGAGAAGCCGGACGCCGCGGGACGATGGCGCGACTTGCTGGACGCCGTCTTGGGGCGCGCCGACAACGCAGGCTTGCTCATCTCCGGCGTCCTGATGCTCGGGCAGCTCAGCGACGTCCCGGCCGTGCAGGCTGCGGTGCTCGACCGGGAGGACGACGCGCTCGAGCACATCACGGATGCGCACAAGCGGACGGAGCACGCCCTGGTCGCACTGGCTCACGCGCCGATCGCGAACTGCGGTTGGTGGGCGGATCTCGTCACCGCCGATGCAGCGGATGAAACTCTCGCGAGACGCGCCGTCGTGCGTCTGTTTGCGGGCCTGCCTGGGGCGTCCAGCTCGGTCGCGTCGAGGATCGAGAAGGCTGTACGGGCTTCGCTGGGGTACCTCGACGAGACCGGCATGGAAACGGCGGCGGACTCGTTCGTGAGCGCCGCCGCAGCGCTCGAGTGGACCGTGGACGCGGACGAGAAGGCGCAGCGAACCGCGCTGTACGGGATCGCGCAGGATTTGCTCGCCAGCAGCCAGGCCAAGCGTGTGCGTGAAGCGGTCGTGGACGACCTGGTCGGCGCGTTCGAGTCCTACTTCGCTCCCGAGACCGTGGCTGACGTGCTGGCCCGCGTGCGGCAGCTGGACCGAGACACCGCCGCCGACGTCGACGCCGCCTTCGAGGAGAGGGACGCCGCTCTGGCTGAGCTCGTTGCCTCAGTGCGGGTCCGTTTAACCGCGCGGAACGTCGCTAGCATGCCAGCGCTGCCTCTCGACCTGATGCTGGAGGTCGCGCCGCTTGCCGAGTCGAAGGATAATCTCGTCTCCGACTGGGTCAAGCTGCAGCCCTCCGTTGAGGACTACATCAGGGTGCAGCCGCTCCGCGCTGCCGCCACTGACGTGCTAGGCACCTACGCCGGACGGCTCACGGTCGAAGACCGGACCACCCTATGGCTCGCCACGGCGTCCCGTGGCGTGACCTACCTCACCGCCATCGGGAAACACGGCTTGACCGCTACCGCCTTTACGACGATCACCGACCTTCTGACGCGGGCGACCGCGCAGCAAGAACGCACCAGCCTTGCCGAGAGGGCCTTGACGGCACGCCCCGCGAACGCCGCAGCCGGGCGCGCACTCGCCGACCTCGCGTTGGCACTGCTGGGAACGGACGTCCGCGGAGACGGGCCCCTCGCCGCCAAGTTGGCGCTACAGCTCGGGGACACCTCGCACGGACGGCTGGCCGCTCTCCGTACTGCTTTCGACACCGAGGTCGCACGGTCGAACCACAAGCTCACCCAGAAGCAGATCACAGAGCTGCGAGACAACAAGTTGCTCTCGAAGAAGAAGGACATCGTCTCCCGCGCTGTCGACTCGGTCCGTGGGCGGAAGGGCAAGCACTGAACGCTCGCTGAGGCGAGCGGGCCGCTCACGCGGAAGGGTCGCGCATCACCGTCCGTATCGAGTGGAGTATCTCCCGCAGCCTCGTGCGGTTGGCGACGAGCTCGCTGAAGGCTCTGAGCTCCGCCTCGCCCCGCTTGTCCCTGATCTCCCTGGCCGTCACGGCGATGCCCTCGATCAGCTCGTCGATCTCGTCGATCTGACCGGTGGTGAGCAGGATTCGCCGCGAAGTGAGAACGCGCGGGAGGTACTCGGGGAACTCCCGGCGCCAGTCCTGGGAACGCCGCCCCGACATCGACGAGACCTCCGGTGCGATGCACCCTGGAGACGAACGCGAGACCGTCGACTCCGCGGACACCTTCCGCGCGCTGGGCTGGCCGCGTATCGGCCCCGACGGCCGGTCGCAGCACACCCTCGATCCCGACCCGCGGAGCGAATACCGCTCCGGCCAGAACGGTCGACGCAAGGAGAGGTTCTCCGGCTGGGACATTCATCTGCTCACGCAGGTCCCCAAGTTCGGGGCTCCGACCTCGTTGAGCCTCGCCCTGGCGGTCGCCACGGCGCCCGCAGGATCGGACAAGGCAGCAGCAGGGATCCTCGCGATCGATGCGTTGATCGCCGCGGGGATGAACGTGCAGGAGCTTCTTGCCGACCGGGGGTACACCTACCTAAAGGCCCACCGCGTGGGATCAATGAACGTGAACGAGCGTCCATGTCGAACGACTTGGTGTGGGCCCGGCCGGGCTCGAACCGGCGACCTCCGCGGTGTAAGCGCGGCGCTCTGACCAACTGAGCTACAGGCCCTTCTCGTGCGTCAGCGTACCGGGCGGGCCTGCGGCTCAGTGGTCACCGCATCCCGGTACAGCGCCACGTCCCGGCCCCGCCCGGCGGGCGACAGCGTGTGCCACCGCACGACCCCCTCGGTGTCCAGCAGGAAGCTCCCCCGCCGCGCGTACCCCTGCTCGTCGTCGAAGACGCCGTAGGCCCGCGCCGCGGCGCCGTGCGGCCAGAAGTCGGACAGCAGCGGGAAGTCGAACCCGCTCTGCTCGGCCCAGGCGCGCAGGGTAGGCACCGGGTCGCAGGAGACCGCGACCACGTCGACGGCGCCGGTGAGGTCGGGCAGGGCGGCGTTGAGCCGGGTGAGCTCGTCGCCGCAGACCGGTGAGAACGCGAACGGCACGAAGACCACGAGGGTGCTCCGTGCCGCCGGGCAGCCCAGGGTGACCGGGCGGCCGGTGTGCTCGGTGAGAGCGAAGGAACCAGGAGCGTCGCCGACCGGGAGGATCCCGGGCGTGTCGCCACCGATCGTCATGCTCGGCTCAGCGACCGCGGCCGCGCGATCCCATCCGGGTCGCCGACCAGTCGTCGGCGATGGAGAAGGTGCTGGTGGCGTGCAGGCCCGCGGTGGTGCCGGCTTCCTGGATGTCGTCGTGACCGACGTGTCCGGGACGGCCGGGCTTGGGGGTGAAGACCCAGATCAGGCCGCCGTCGTCCAGCACGGTCAGGGCGTCCACCAGGGTGTCCGCGAGGTCACCGTCGTCGTCCCGGTGCCAGATGATCACGCCGTCGACCACGTCGTCGTAGTCCTCGTCGACGAGCTCCGCGCCGGTGATCTCCTCGACCCCGGTCCGCAGCGCCTCGTCCACGTCGTCGTCGTAACCGAACTCCTGCACCACCTGTCCGGTGGTGTACCCGAGTCGGCCTGCCCCCTGAGGGGCGTCGCCCGTGCTGGTCGCCACGTCCCGCCTGTTCCTTCCGTCCGAGACCACCCCGTTCTGGGCGGTCTGCGTTCCTTCGATCACCGAACGGTAGCCCACCGGGCACCCCGCGCGCGTGGCGAAGCACCAGGCTGGGGACCACCGACCGACCGTGGCGGCCTGTGGACGAACGTGACCAGCACCACCCCCGAACGGGTCGATTGTCATGGACGTCACGCCTCCGGTCGGCGCGACGGGGAGACTTTCGACCCACGGACGGAACAGAATGGGTCCCACCCACGCCAGCCGCCTCCTGGCGACAGACCTGACATGTCCGGCGTGGGCCGAGATGCGCAACGGGGCCGACCGGCCCGCACAGCGTGGAGAGACGAGGAGCACTGGTGGCTTCCAATGACGGGCGCGGGCCGCTCATCAACGGCCTGCTGAGCCAGGTACCGGATGTCGACCCCGAGGAGACGTCCGAGTGGGTCGAGTCCATCGACGGACTCATCGACGACAAGGGCGGACCGCGGGCGCGGTACGTGCTGCTGAACATGCTGAAGCGGGCGCGTGAGCGCAACGTCAGCATCCCTCAGGAGCTGAACACCCCGTACGTGAACACCATCGGTGTGCACGACGAGCCGTACTTCCCCGGCGACGAGGTGCTGGAGCGCAAGTACCGCTCCTGGAACCGCTGGAACGCCGCGGTGATGGTGACCCGGGCCCAGCGCCCCGGCATCGGTGTCGGCGGGCACATCTCGTCCTACGCCTCGGTGTCGACCCTGTACGAGGTCGGCCTGAACCACTTCTTCCGCGGCAAGGACCACCCGGGCGGCGGCGACCAGGTCTACTTCCAGGGCCACGCCTCCCCCGGCGTCTACTCCCGCGCCTTCCTGGAGGGTCGCCTGTCCGAGCACCAGCTCGACGGCTTCCGCCAGGAGATGTCGCACCCGGGCGGCGGCCTGCCGTCCTACCCGCACCCGCGTCTGATGCCGGACTTCTGGGAGTTCCCGACTGTCTCGATGGGCCTCGGCCCGGCGTCGGCGATCTACCAGGCGTGGACCAACCGGTACCTGCACCTGCGTGGCATCAAGGACACCAGCCAGCAGGACGTGTGGGCGTTCCTCGGCGACGGCGAGATGGACGAGCCCGAGTCGCGCGGCATGCTCCAGCAGGCCGCTCAGCAGGGCCTGGACAACCTGACCTTCGTGGTGAACTGCAACCTGCAGCGCCTCGACGGCCCGGTGCGCGGTAACGGCAAGATCATCCAGGAGCTGGAGGCCCAGTTCCGCGGCGCCGGCTGGAACGTCATCAAGGTGATCTGGGGCCGCGAGTGGGACGCCCTGCTCAACGCCGACAAGGACCGCGCGCTGGTGCACCTGATGGGCGAGACCCCGGACGGCGACTACCAGACCTACCGGGCCGAGAACGGCGCGTTCATCCGCGAGCACTTCTTCGGTCGGGACCCGCGCACCAAGGCGCTGGTCGAGAAGATGACCGACGACGAGATCTGGGCGATGAAGCGCGGTGGTCACGACTACCGCAAGATCTTCGCCGCGTACAAGGCGGCCCGGGAGCACACCGGCCAGCCGACCGTGATCCTGGCGCACACCGTCAAGGGCTACGGCCTGGGGTCGGGCTTCGCCGGTCGTAACTCCACGCACCAGATGAAGAAGCTCAAGGCCGACGAGCTGAAGACGCTGCGCGACTCGCTGCACATCCCGATCACGGACGAGCAGATCGACGAGAACCCGTACGTCCCGCCGTACTTCCACCCGGGTCAGGACGACCCGGCGATCCAGTACATGCAGGAGCGTCGCCGTGCGCTCGGCGGGTACGTGCCGGAGCGCCGCACCACGCACACGCCGCTGACGCTGCCGGGCGACAAGACCTACGAGCTGCTGAAGAAGGGCTCGGGGACGCAGGAGGTCGCGACCACGATGGCCCTGGTCCGGCTGTTCAAGGACCTGGTCAAGGACAAGGAGTTCGGCCACCGGCTGGTTCCGGTCATCCCGGACGAGGCCCGCACCTTCGGCCTGGACTCGATCTTCCCGAGCGCCAAGATCTTCAACACGAACGGCCAGAACTACCTGGCCGTGGACCGCGACCTCATGCTCTCCTACAAGGAGTCCGAGTCCGGCCAGATCATGCACACCGGCATCAACGAGGCCGGTTCCGCTGCGGCGTTCCAGGCGGTCGGCACCTCCTACGCCACCCACGGCGAGGCGCTGATCCCGTTCTACTTCTACTACTCGATGTTCGGCTTCCAGCGGACCGCCGACCAGTTCTGGGCGGCCGGTGACCAGATGGTCCGCGGCTTCCTGATCGGTGCCACCGCCGGTCGGACCACCCTGACCGGTGAGGGTCTGCAGCACGCCGACGGCCACTCCCCGCTGATCGCCGGGACCATGCCGCACGTCGTGCACTACGACCCGGCCTACGGGTACGAGATCCGGCACATCGTCAAGGACGGCATCCAGCGGATGTTCGGTGACGACGGGCGCGACCCCGACGTCATCTACTACCTGACCGTCTACAACGAGCCGATGGTCCAGCCGGCCGAGCCGGAGAACGTCGACGTCGAGGGCATCCTCAAGGGCATCTACCAGGTCGCCTCGGACGAGGGTGAGGGCCCCAAGGCCCAGATCCTCGCCTCGGGCGTGGCGGTGCCGTGGGCGCTGGAGGCCAAGAAGCTGCTGGCCGAGGACTGGGGCGTCTCCGCCGCCGTCTGGTCGGTCACCAGCTGGAACGAGCTGCGTCGCGAGGCCCTGGCCGCCGACGAGCACGCGTACCTGAACCCGGGTGCCGAGGAGCGGGTCCCGTACCTGACCCAGAAGCTCCAGGGTGCCGAGGGTCCGTTCGTGGCCACCACCGACTACGACCACCTGGTCGCCGACCAGGTGCGCCAGTGGATCCCGGGCCGGTACGCCACCCTGGGTGCCGACGGCTTCGGCTTCTCGGACACCCGTGCGGCGGCGCGGCGGCACTTCAAGATCGACGGTCCCTCGACCGTGGTCCGGGTGCTGCAGCAGCTGGCCCGCGAGGGCAAGGTCGCGGCGGACGCTCCGGCGCGGGCGATCGAGCGGTACCAGCTGCTCGACGTGACCGCCGGTACCTCCGGCAACGCGGGCGGCGACGCCTGACCCGCTGAGCACGACGCGAAGGCCCCGCATCCGATCCGGATGCGGGGCCTTCTGCTGTGCGGCTGTGCGGGCAGCGGTCGGGTCAGCCCTGGGGCGTGTCGTGGTTCGCGCGGTCGATGACGCGGGAGAGCTCCTCGCGCATGGCGGCGGTGCGCTCGGGGTGCGGGGCCATCTCCAGGGACGCGAGGTGCTGCTTGGCGTCCAGCGGCCGGTCGGCCTGGATCGCGGCGAGCACGAGTTCGCGGCCGACCTCCGGGTCGTGCTCCCGCGGGTGCCAGTGCCCGGTGCCGAGGTTCAGCGCCTCCACCGGCAGCCCGGCCTCCCGGAGCAGCTTCAGCCCCGCGAGCAGCGCCTTGCCGGAGGTGTCGCGCTCGGCGGCGGTGGTCAGGCGGCGCAACGTGCCCTCCAGGTCGTCGCGCACCGACAGCCGCGCCACCTCGACCAGCGGGTACCAGGCGCGCGGGTTGCCGGACAGCTCCTCGCCGAGCGCCCAGACGGCCAGGTCGGCGGCGCGCTGACGTTCGGCCTGGACCGTCTCGTCCGCGTCCTCGGCGTCGGCGGTCAGCGGGTCGTCGTCGGTGCCGGTCACCGCGTGCCGGCGGACGATCTCGGCCAGCGCCGCGAAGGCGCGTTCGTCGTTCGGGTTCTGCCCGAGGGCGGCGCGCAGGGCGTCTTCCTGGGGCACATCGCCGTGTCGGCTGGAACCGGGTCGCCGCGCGCCGACCCGGGAGGTGGTCGCGGGGCGGCCGAGCAGCCGGCGGAGTCGGGGCAGCAGAGCCATGACGCGACACTATCGGCAACGACGGCCGACGGCCGGGCGAACCGGGTGAAGCGGGACGGGTCACCGTCGACACTTTGTGGACTCCCCACAAGACACCCGTATGCTCAGCGCCATGTCTGACGCCGCCGAGTCCGGGATCTCCCCGGCGCGCAACCGCACTCGGGCCGGTCGGATCGCCACCGCCCCGGACGCCTCCAACGGCGAGACGCTGCGCCGGGTGCGGGACGGGTCCGGGATGTTGGCAGCGGCGGCGATGCGCCGGCTGGACGACGACCTCGACTGGTACCGCGCGCTGCCCGCCGACGACCGGTCCTGGGTCGGGCTGGTCGCGCAGGCCGGCATCACCGCCTTCGTGACCTGGTTCGCCGACCCGTCCAAGCCGCCGCACGGGGTCGGCGAGATCTTCGCCACCGCTCCCCCGGAGCTGACCCGGTCGATCTCCCTGCAGCACACGTTGCAGCTGGTCCGGGTCGTGGTCGACGTGGTCGAGGCGCATGCGGAGAAGCTGGCCGCCCCGGGTGCCGAACGCGATCTGCTGGAAGCAGTGCTGCGCTACTCCCGGGAGGTGGCGTTCTCCGCCGCCGAGGTCTACGCCCGCGCCGCGGAGATCCGCGGCGCCTGGGACGCCCGGCTGGAGGCCCTGGTGGTCGACGCGCTGCTGCGGGGCGACGTCGACGACTCGCTGCGGTCCCGTGTGGCGGCGCTGGGCTGGAGCGGGCGCGGTCGCACGATCGTGATGGTCGGCACCACCGGCGAGCAGCTGGACGACGTCCGCACCTCCGAGCTGCGCCGGGCGACCCGGCGCGCCGCCGACGACGCGCTGGTCGGCATCCAGGGCGAGCGACTGGTGATCTTCCTCGGCGGGCACGGTGACCTGCGAGCGGCCGCCGAGTCGCTGCTGCCGCGCTTCGGCCCCGGCCCGGTGATCCTCGGGCCGCAGGGCGACGACCTGGCCGACGCCGCCATGTCCGCACGCTCCGCGCTGGCCGGGCTGGTCGCGGTGGCGGCCTGGCCGCAGGCTCCGCGCCCGGTGGCGGCCAACGACCTGCTGCCCGAGCGGGTACTGGTCGGCGACGCCGCCGCCCGGGCGGTGCTGATCGAGCAGGCCTATCTGCCGCTGCTGGCCAGCACCGGGTCGCTGTTGGAGACCCTCGGCGCGTACGTCGGTGCCGGTCGGTCGCTGGAGGCCGCCGCCCGCACGCTCTACGTGCACCCCAACACCGTGCGCTACCGCCTGCGCCGGGTAGCGGAGGTGACCGGGTGGGACCCGCTGGACCCGCGCGAGGCCTTCGTGTTGCAGACCGCGCTGGCGGTGGGCCGACTGGACCACCGGCCGAGCTGAGCCCCGGGAAGCCCGATCGGGTCGGGCCTTTGTGCGACCCGCACAAGACGCCGCCGACAGCTTGGTGCGGGTCACCTCCCCCCGGATCCGGGCGGAACGGGCACAGTAGTCGGGTGCTTGCGATCGTCTGCCCCGGACAGGGCGCCCAGACCCCCGGAATGCTCAGCCCCTGGTTGGAGCTGCCCGGCACCGCCGACCGACTCACCACCTTCTCCGAGGCGGCGGGGATCGACCTGACGGTGCACGGCACCACCTCCGACGCGGACACCATCCGGGACACCGCCGTCGCCCAGCCGTTGATCGTGTCCACCTCGCTGCTCGCGCTGCGTGCACTGGAGGACCTGCTCGGCGAGGCGCTGGTGCCGGACGCCACCGCGGGTCACTCGGTGGGCGAGTTCGCCGCCGCCGCAGTCGCCGGGGTGTTCACCGACGCCGACGCCGTGGGCCTGGTCGCACGCCGCGCCACCTTCATGGCCGACGCGGCCGCCGCCGAGCCGACCGGGATGACCGCGGTGCTCGGTGGCGATCCGGCCGAGGTGACCGCCGCGATCGAGGCGGCCGGTCTGTGGCCCGCGAACGTCAACGGTGGTGGCCAGATCGTCGCCGCCGGTGCGCTGGACGCGATCGCCGCGTTCGCCGCCAACCCCCCGGCGCGGGCCCGGGTGATCCCGTTGCAGGTCGCCGGCGCCTTCCACACCCCGTTCATGCAGTCGGCGCTGGAGTCCTTCGGCGCCGTAGCCGCCGACTGGCCGCGCAGCGCCCCCCGCACCCGGTTGCTGACCAACGCCGACGGCTCGGTCCACGCCGAGGACGCGGATGTGGTCGGCGGCCTGGTCCGGCAGATCGCCGCCCCGGTCCGCTGGGACCTGTGCCAGGCCACGCTGGCCGACCTCGGAGTCACCGCGCTGCTGGAGCTCGCCCCCGGTGGTGTCCTCAAGGGTCTCGCGCGGCGTAGCCTGCCCGGGGTGGAGACCGTGGCGATCACCTCGCCCGACGACCTGCCTGCCGCCCGCGACCTGGTCGCGGCGCACCTGCACACCGATGGATCCCAGGAGAGCGCGAAGTGACCCGTCCCACCCTGACCCAGGCCACCGGCCCCGCGCACACCCGGATCCTCGGCCTCGGTGCCGCCCGCGGTGAGAACGTGGTGCCGAACGACGACCTGGTCGGCCCGATCGATTCCTCCGACGAGTGGATCCGCCAGCGCACCGGCATCGTCACCCGCACCCGCGCCGGGTCGGACACCGACGTGCTGGACCTGGCGGAGAAGGCGGGCCGGGAGGCGATCGCCAACGCGGGGCTCACCGGTGCGGACATCGACGCGGTGATCCTGTCCACCGTCACCTACTTCCACCAGACGCCCTCCGGTGCCGCGATCCTGGCCGACCGGCTGGGCGCCACCCCGGCCGCCGCCTTCGACATCTCCGCCGCCTGCGCCGGGTACTGCTACGGCGTCGGCCAGGCGGATGCGCTGGTCCGCTCCGGCAACGCCCGCCACGTGCTGGTGATCGGCGCCGAGAAGATGAGCGACTTCGTCGACCCGACCGACCGCAGTATCTCCTTCCTGCTCGGTGACGGTGCCGGTGCCGTGGTGATCGGTCCCTCCGACACCCCCGGCATCGGCCCGACCATCTGGGGCTCGGACGGCGGGCAGTCGCAGGCGATCCGGCAGACCCACTCCTGGCTGGACGTGCGGGACAACGGCGCCGGATGGCCGACCCTGCGCCAGGAGGGCCCGAGCGTGTTCAAGTGGGCGGTCTGGCAGATGGCCCCGGTCGCGCAGAAGGCCCTGGACGCCGCGGGGGTCACCGCCGACCAGATCGACGCCTTCATCCCGCACCAGGCGAACATGCGGATCATCGACCAGATGATCAAGCAGCTGAAGCTGCCGGAGACCGTCGCCGTCGGCCGGGACATCGCCGACACCGGGAACACCTCGGCCGCCTCGATCCCGCTGGCCACCGAGCGCCTGCTGCGTGAGGGCCAGGTCGAATCCGGGGCACTCGCCCTGCAGATCGGCTTCGGTGCCGGACTCGTCTACGCCGCACAGGTGGTCGTGCTCCCCTGACCGGGCGCTCGACCGCAGTACAGTTCCCACGCTTCCGCCGACCGCGCGGGGCGCACCAACACACAAGGAGAAACCGATGGCGCACACCGAGCAGGAGATCCTCGCCGGACTGGCCGAGATCGTCAGCGAGGAGACCGGCCTGCCCACCGACTCCGTCCTGCCCGAGAAGTCCTTCACCGACGACCTGGACATCGACTCGCTGTCGATGATGACCATCGTCACCCTGGCCGAGGAGAAGTTCGAGGTCCGGATCCCGGACGACGAGGTCAAGAACCTGGCCACCGTCGGCGACGCCGTGAAGTTCATCGAGGGCGCACAGGCCTGAGCCTGACCCCTCGCACCGACCGGGGTCGTGCTGTGCTGCGGCACGGCGCGACCCCGGTGTGCATCCCCACCGCATCAGACACAGGAGCCACACCATGAGCACGCGAGTCGTCGTCACCGGCCTCGGCGCCACCACGCCCCTCGGCGGGGACGCCGCGAGCACCTGGCAGGCCGCCCTGGCCGGCACCTCGGGCGCGCGCACCATGCAGAACGACTGGGCCGAGAAGTACGACATCCCGGTCGACTTCGCCGCGACCATCAAGGTCGACCCGGCCGAGGTGCTGCCCCGCCCCGAGCTGAAGAAGATGGACCCCTCCGCGCAGTACGCGATGATCGCCAGCCGCGAGGCCTGGGCGGACGCCGGTACCCCGGAGGTCGAGCTGGAGCGGCTCGGCGTCGTGGTCTCCTCCGGCATCGGTGGCATCTGGACCACCTTGGACGGGTGGGACACCCTGCGGGAGAAGGGCGCCCGCCGGGTCCTGCCGATGACCGTGCCGATGCTGATGCCGAACTCCCCCTCCGCCTACGTGGAGCTGGAGCTGGGCGCCCGGGCCGGTGCGCACGCGATGGTCTCGGCCTGTGCCTCCGGTGCCGAGGCGATCGGCTACGCGGTGGACATGATCCGAGGCGGCCGCGCTGACGTCGTGGTCGCGGGCGGCACCGAAGCGGTCATCCACCCGATGCCGATCGCCGCCTTCGCCGCGTCCCGCACGCTGTCCACCCGCAACGACGACCCGCAGGGCGCCAGCCGCCCCTACGACGTCGACCGGGACGGGTTCGTGATCGGTGAGGGCGCGGCGGTGCTCGTGCTGGAGTCCGAGGAGCACGCCAAGGCCCGCGGCGCGCACATCTACGCCGAGATCTCCGGTGTCGGCCTGTCCTCCGACGGGTACCACATCACCTCCCCGGAGCCGAACGGCCGCGGCCAGATCGCCGCGATGCGGATGGCACTGCAGGACGCCGGCGTCACCCCGGCGGACGTCCGGCACGTGAACGCCCACGCCACCTCGACCAAGGTCGGCGACCTGATCGAGGCCCGGTCGGTGCGCGAGACCCTGGGCTCGGCGGCGGACGGCGCGGTGCTGTCGGCCACCAAGTCGATGACCGGGCACCTGCTCGGTGGTGCCGGGGCGCTGGAGACGCTGTTCTCCGTGATGGCGGTGGCCGACCGCAAGGCGCCGCCGACGATCAACGTGGTCACCCCCGACCCGGAGCTGGTGCTGGACCTGGTGCGGGACACCCCGCGCGACCTTGCCGCCGGTGACATCGCGGTGATCAACAACAGCTTCGGCTTCGGCGGGCACAACGTGGCCCTGGTGGTCACCAACCACTGAGCGCGACCGCCGACGGCCCGGATCCCGTGATGGGGTCCGGGCCGTCGGTGCATCGGACGGGTGACGCGCGGTCTCAGTACCCGCTGAACGCGTCGGTCCGGATCCGCCGCACCCCGGCCGAACGCAGCAGCGCACGCGTGTGCTCGACCATCGCGGGCGGCCCCGACACGTAGGCCACCCGCTGCTCGGCATCCGGCACCGCCTCGGCCAACGACTCCGCGGTCAGGCGGTCCACGCCCAGGTGCAGGTAGCCCGCCGGCAGGTCGCCACCCGGAGTCGGCGAGGCGACCAGCACGCGGGTCCCGGCGGCCCGGAACACGTCGGCGTAGGCGAGGTCGCCGTGATCGGAGACCGCGTGCACCAGCACCGCGTCCCGCTCGGAGTCCTCGGCGAGCTGGCTGGCGAAGGGCGTGACCCCGATGCCGCCGGCGACCAGGAGCACCGGGCGCCGACCGGCGGGCAGCAGGAAGTCCCCGCCGACGCCGGTGGCCCGCAGCCGCGCTCCGACCGGCAGTGCTGCCAGCGCGCGCTTGAAGCTGCTGGGCCGCTGCGGCACGGTCAGCGCCAGGGTCAGCTCCCCGGCCCGGGGCGCGGAGGAGATGCTGAACACCCGACGGCTGCCCCGACTGTCCGGGCGGCGGTGCGGCACGGTGAGCTCCAGGTACTGCCCGGGGCGGAACCGCACCGGACGGTCGGCGCGCAGCCGCAGTTCGGTGGTGCGCGGTCCGATCCGCCGGGTCTCGATCAGGGTGAGCCGGATGCCGCCGCGCTGCCCCCAGGCGAAGCCGAGCAGGTTCCCGACGATCAGCGCCAGCTCCGGGGTGTTGGACAGCGGCCCGACGGTGAACGGGATCGCGAGCAGCACCGCGACCAGCGCCGCCTCGACCAGGCGCTGCCACCGTCGGGGCGGCAGGGTCAGCGGCTCGGTGAGCATCACGGCGCCGAGGAACAGCACCGGGTAGGAGGTGATCGCCGTCCAGAGCGCGGGCGCGAACGCCTGACCCTCGCTCGCCAGCCGGATCGAAATCGCCAGCACCGCGACCAGCACGAAGCCGCCGACCAGCGCGAAGGTCCGGGTCCGGATCACGAGGGCGACCGCGAGCAGCAGCACCAGGATCAGCAGCGCCCGGTCGGCGACCCACCAGGTGGTCGAGTCCAGACCGGTCAGCCCGATCACCAGCGCACCGGCCGCGGCGGGGTTCACCAGGTGCCGTCCGCGCCAGGCGATCAGGTACTTGCTCAGGTTGGCGATCACCGCCGCCAGCGCCAGCGCGCCGAGCGTCTGCACCTCGCTGGAGGGCCAGAACAGGAAGAACAGGATCAACCCGGTGATCAGGGTCGACTCCAGGTGCGCCTGGGTGCGGAACACCCGGGCGATCAGCCAGCCGGATAGCCCGGAGGCGAGCACGGCGACGGCGAGGCTGAGCAGCATGTCGCCGGGGGCGAAGGAGAGCGTGCCGGTGGCACCCAGGACGACCGCGATCACCGCGATGCCGGTCAGCCCCAGGGTGAGCAGCCGGTACATCGTGACCCGGCCCAGTCGTTCGTCCACCCCTGCGATGGCCCGCACGATCATGCGAACACCTCCCCGTCCAGATCCAACGACCAGCGCAGACGGCGGTCGGCGTCGAGCACCACGTAACGGACGCCGAACCGCGCTGCGACCAGATCCGGCTCGGCGAAGAACAGCGCGGTGGCGGCGATGTCGGCGGTGAGGGCGTCCGGTCCGATCGCCCAGGTGGCCCGCACGCCGGTGGTGGGCCGGCCGGTGCGGGCGTCCACCACGTGGTGCAGCCCGGGGCCCCAGGCGCGACGGTTCGGCGCGGAACCGGCGATCGCCCCGTCGGTGACCCGCAGCAGGCCGAGTGCCCGGGTCGGGTCGTCCGGGTCCTCCAGGGCGACCGCGAGCGGACCACCCAGCACCCGGATGTCGCCCCCGGCGTCCACCGTCACCGGGTCGAACTCCCGACCGCGGAGCAGTTCGACGACCAGATCGACCAGGTAGCCCTTCCCGGCCGCACCGACGTCGATCAGGGTGTCCGCCGGGAGGGTGATCCGGTCGTCGGTACGCCGGATCGCGGACCACGGCGGCGCCGGGCGGACCAGCAGGTCACCGGTCTGGTCCCGGTGCGGGCGCAGCCGGTAGCCGGCGTCGTAGCCCAGATCCTCGAGTGCGCGGCCGACCAACGGTGACACCGCCCCGTCCGTGCATCGGGCGGCGACGTCGTAGGCGGCGAGCAGCGGTCCGGCGTCGGCCGGCAGGTCGTACTCCCCCATCCCGGATGCCGCGACCCGGCTGACCCAGGAGTCGTCCCGGAACCGCGACCAGTCGGCGTCGAAGCGGGCGATCCGGTCGTGCACGGCGCCGAGGTCGGCTGCGTCGAGCGGGCGATCGGTGTCCAGCTGCCAGCGGGTGCCGATCGCCTGGAACCGGCTGCTAGGCCGAGGCATCGCTGCGGATCGCGTCGAGGGCGGCGTTGAAACCGTCACCGGTCAGCGAGGACCCGGACACCTTGTCCACGCTCAGCCCGGCCAGCTCCTTGCCGACCACCTCGTCGGCGATGCCGGAGGCGAACTCCTTCTGGAACTTCTCCGCGTTGCCGCTGGTCGCCTCCGGGGTGACGGTGACGTCGGTGACCGTGCCGTCGGCGACGGTCAGCTCGACGCCGATCGACTCCTGGCCGCCCGGCGAGGAGTAGGACCCCTCCGCGCTGTAGGTGCCGTCCTGGTACTCGCCGCTGGACGAGCCGCTGTCGGCGCTGCTGCCGGAGTCCGCGGAGGACTGGCTGCCGGCGCTGGCGTCGTTGCTGGTGGTGCCGCTGTCCGCCGCGTCGGCGTTGCTGCCGCAGGCGGCCAGGGTCACGGCGACCGAGAGTCCGGACAGGGCGATGAATCCACGGCGTCGGGTCGTACGGTTCATGGTCGGGTCCTCCTGGCGTGGTCGGTGACGACCGGTGGCCACGGCGACCCGCGGGTCACCAGCGACCGCTGGCTGATTGAATCCGATCAGATCCAAGAGTCAGGACGCTAGGCCGAATACCTGCGGATTTCCTGGGAACGCCCGGTGGGATGCCAGGGAATCCCTCGACCGCCGGGATCGCCAGGCCCCTAGCGGCTGACCGCCGCACGGACCGCGAGCCGTCAGCCGACGCGGTGCAGCCAGCGCACCGGAGCGCCGTCCCCGGCGTAGCGGAACGGCTCCAGCTCGTCGTCCCAGGCCTGACCGAGGGCCAGGTCCAGCTCGGCACGCACTGCCTGCGCGTCCCCGGCCTCCAGGGCGGCGCGGATCCGGTTCTCCGGCACGACGACGTCGCCGTGCACGTCGGTCTGGGCGTGGAAGATGCCGAGTTCCGGGGTGTGGCTCCACCGGGCGCCGTCGCTGCCGTGGCTGGCATCCTCGGTCACCTCGTAGCGCAGGTGGGTCCAGCCACGCAGGGCGGACGCCAGACGCGCACCGGTGCCCTGCGGGCCCTGCCAGGACAGCTCGGCGCGGAACATCCCGGGCGCGGCGGGCTGATCGGTCCACTCCAGGGACACGCGAACGCCGAGCACATTGCCTGCCGCCCACTCCAGGTGAGGGCAGAGCGCGCGGGGCGCGGAGTGCACGAAAAGGACACCGCGGGCGATTGCTCCAGCCATGTCATCCCTCCCAGACGGTTTCGAGGTTCGTCTTCCCCTACGACCTCAACCGCTTCGAGTGACACACGGTCTCGCGGCGTGCTGCTCAGATCATGCCGCACATCGGGTGATCAGCACCACCCGATGTGCGGCCGGAGCTCAGAACTGTTCCCGGATCGCCCGCATCGCCTTCTTGCGGACCGAGCGCTCCAGGCGGTCGATGTAGAGATGACCGTCCAGGTGGTCCACCTCGTGCTGCAGGCACCGGGCCATCAGCTCGACGCCCTCGACGACGACCTTCTTGCCGTCCAGGTCGGTGCCCTCCACCCGGGCGTACCAGGCGCGCTTGGTCGGGAACCACAGCTCCGGCACGGACAGACAGCCCTCGTCACCGTCCTGGTACTCGTCCTCGCTCAGCTCGACGATGGTCGGGTTGAGCACGTAGCCGAGCTCGTCGTCGATGTTCCAGGAGAACGCGCGCAGGCCGACGCCGATCTGGTTCGCGGCCAGCCCGGCCCGCCCGTCGGTGTCCACCGTCTCCAACAGGTCCTCGACCAGACCGCGGACCCGGTCGTCGATCGTGGTCACCGGCTCGCACGGGGTGCGCAGCACCGGGTCGCCGACCACACGGATCTCTCTCATCGCCATGCGGGGATTGTTTCATGTCCGCGCGGGCGGTGCGGGTGGTGCAGATCACCGGGGACGCAGGCGACAGATCGCGCACCCCGGCGTAGCGTTTGTACTGACCGGTCAGTTTGACGACCGGGCCGGCGATGACGAGTGAGGCAGTGGTGACCGACAGCGAGCAGGAACCGGGTATGGCCGCGCGGGACGAGATCGAGGGGGCGTGGGCTCCGGCCGAGCGCCAGCCCCGCGACACCGAAACGCCGCGCCATCTCGCGACCATCGACCGCGACGTCCCCGCGCCCGGCGCGCCCGTCGCCGACCCGGCCCATGATCCGGACACCGTGCTGACCGATGACCCCGACGCCGCGGTGACCGATGCCGTGGTGGACGGCGTTCCGGGCAGTGAGTCGGAGACCGGGCCGCACGACGCCTCCGCAACGGCCGACGCCCAGCCCTCCGAGAGCGACCGGGCGCAGGTCGAGACCAGCCCCGCACCGGCCGTCGTCGCCCGGAACCTCGCGCTGCACGGCAGCCGCGGCCCGGTGTACGGACCGGTCGACCTGGAGCTGACCACCGGCGACCTCACCCTGGTGCAGGGACCGCAGGGCGCTGGACGCTCCAGCCTGCTGCTCACCCTCGCCGGCCGGATGACCCCGGACAAGGGCGCCGACCTGACCGTCCTCGGTGAGCCGCTCCCCCGCCGCCGCAACGCCGTGCAGCGCCGGTCCGCCATCGCCGGGTTCGACGGCATCGACGACCTGGACGAGTCGGTGACCGTCGGCGACCTGACCCGCGAGCGGCTGCGGTGGCTGGCGCCGTGGTACCGGCACATCGGCCGGGTGTCGCAGCAGCGGTTCACCGAGCTGGCCGAGCCGGTGTTCGGCGACCGCCCGCTGCCCCGGGTGACCTCGGTGGTCTGGGACCTGGACGAGGTGGACCGGATGCTGCTGCGGATCGCCCTGGCGATGGCCCAGGACCCCGAGCTGCTGGTGGTCGACGACGTCGACCAGGTGCACGACACCGAACGCCGCCGCACCGTGTGGGCCCGGCTGGAGGCGCTGGCCGCCACCGGACTGACCGTGATCGCGAGCGTCGCCTCCCTGGACGAGGCGGCCCGGGTGCCCTGGCACACCCCGCCGCACCTGGTCACCCTCGCCACCGGCCCGCACGCCCTTCCCGCCTGAACCTCCCCGGAGTCTTCGCGATGTTCTCCTTCCTGACCGGCACCGAGCTGCGGCGGTTCCGCCGCGGAGTGCTGCCCAAGCTCGCCATCGTGGCGATGATCTGCATCCCGCTGCTGTACGGGGCGCTCTACCTGTGGGCCTACTGGGACCCGACCGGCAACCTGGACCGCCTGCCGGTGGCTCTGGTGAACGCGGACACCGGTGCCACCACCGACGACGGCGAGCGGCTGACCGCAGGGGACGACGTGGTCGACGAGCTGGTCGACTCCGACGCTCTGGACTGGCGGCAGACCGACGCGACCGACGCCGCCGCCGGGGTCAAGGACGGCACCTACTACTTCGCGGTGACCATCCCGGCGGAGTTCAGCACCGACATCGCCTCCGCCTCCGGCGACGACCCGGTCCCGGCGCAGCTGCAGGTCACCTACAACGACGCGAACTCCTACCTGGCCTCCACCCTGGGCCGCAGCGCGATGACCCAGATCCGCGCCGCGGTCTCCTCCACCATCGGGGAGCAGGCGGTGGACCAGGTGCTGGTCGGACTCGGATCGGCGCGGGACGGCTTCGCCCAGGCGTCCGACGGCGCGCTCACCCTGAACGCCGCCGCCGGCGACCTGTCCAGCGGCGCCCACCAGGTCGCGGACGGTGCCAGCAGCGCCGCCGAAGGCGCGAAGAAGTTGTCCACCGGTGCGACCACGCTGGCGAACGGGACCGGGCAGCTCGCCGACGGGACCGGCAAGCTCGCGGACGGCACCGGGCGCCTGGCGAACGGCACCCAGCAGCTCGCCGACGGGACCGGACAGTTGGCCGACGGCACGGCGCAGCTCGCCGACGGCACGATGCAGCTCGCCGACGGGTCCCAGCGGCTCAGCGACGGCGCCGCCCAGCTGTCCACCGGAATCGGCACCGCCGCCTCCGGCGCGACGACCCTGGCGCAGAAGTCGGTGGAGCTGAGCGACGGCGCCGGAACGGCTGCCTCCTCCGCCGCCACACTGGCGGGCGGAGCCCAGCAGCTCAGCGACGGCGTCGATCAGCTCGCCGCCACGCTCGGCCCGGTGGCCGCGGCCCTCCCGGATGTCAGCACCGGGCTGTCCGACCTGGGCAGCCAGTTGCTCGCTCTGGCCGACCGCACCGAGGCCGGTGGCGACACCGCGACCGCCGACGCCCTGCGGACCGCCGTGGCCGACGTGCAGCAGACGACCGAGCCGCTGACCAGCGCCACGCTGGACCCGAGCGCCCTCGCCACCCTGGTCGACGGTGCGCACCAGGTCCGGGACGGGTCGGCCCAGCTGTCCACCGGACTGGGCACCCTGTCCTCCGGTGCGTCCCAGCTGTCCACCGGCGCCCAGCAGCTCGCCGACGGCACCGGCACAGCGGCGTCGGCGGCCGCCACCGTGGCCGAGGGCGCAGCCACCCTGGACGGCAAGATCGACCTGCTCAGCTCCTCGACCGGCACCCTCAACGCGAAGGTCGGCACCCTCGATTCGAGCGTCGACACGCTGAACTCCTCGGCGGGCACCCTGAACTCGTCGATGGGCACCCTGGACTCCAAGGTCGGCACCCTGGACTCCGGTGCCCAGGAGCTCGCCAGCGGCGCGGCCACCCTCGCGGACGGCACCAGCACCCTGGCCGACGGTTCGGCGCAGCTCGCCGACGGCTCGGACCAGATGATCGACGGCTCCCAGCAGCTCGCCGACAAGCTCAGCGACGGCGCCGCCCAGCTGCCGAACGACGACGAGGCGACCCGCACCCAGCGGGCCGACACCATCGCCACCCCGGTCCGCGCCGACGACCGGGACGTGGCCAGCTCGGCCACCATGGGCGAGGGCTTCGCACCGTTCTTCATCCCGCTGGCGCTGTTCGTCGGTGGCCTGATCACCTGGCTGCTGCTGCGGCCGCTGCCGAACCGCGCGCTGGCGACCCCGGTCGCCGGGTGGCGGATCGCCCTGTCCGGCTACGCCCCGGCGCTGCTGATCGGTGTGGCACAGGTGGCGGTGCTGCTCGCGGTGGTGCACCTGGGTCTGGGGCTGAGTTGGTCGACGGCGATCGGGACGTTCGCATTCACGGTGCTGGTCGCCGCGGCGTTCCTGGCGGTGCAGCAGATGCTGACCGCGGTGCTCGGCTCGGCTGCGGGCAAGGTGGCGATCATCGCGCTGCTGATGATCCAGCTGACCTCGGCCTCGGGCACCTACCCGGTGGAGACCACGCCGGAGATCTTCCGGGCGATGCACCCCTACCTGCCGATGACCTATGCGATCACCGGTCTGCGGGAGCTGCTCACCGGCGGCACCGAGGGTCGGCTGTGGTGGTCCGTCGTGGTGCTGATCGCCTTCACGGTCGGATCGTTGGCGGTCACCGCCTGGCGGGCCGGGCGGATGCGCACCTGGACGCTCAGCCGCCTGCACCCGGCCCTGACGATCTGAGACCCTGAGCAGCATGAGTGACACCGCTGCCACCCTGACCACCCGGGAGGCGATCCAGCGCGCGGCGATCGCGCTGATCGCCGACCGGGGGTTCACCGCCACGTCGGTGGACGACATCGCCGCCGCCGCGGGGGTCGCCAAGGGGTCGGTGTTCTACAACTTCGGGTCCAAGACCGCGCTGTTCGAGACCCTGATCGACGACGGCGTGACCCGGTTGACCGCCTCGCTGCGGGAGGCCCGGAACGGACTGTCCGGTCGCCGGGCGATCGGCGCGCTGGTGCACGAGCTGTTGGAGCAGATCCACACCCACCCGGACTTCGCCAAGCTGATGACCGCTGAGGTCTTCCGCACCGGGCGCGAGTGGGAGGAGTCGATCCGGCAGGTGCGGGACCAATCGTTCGCCGTGTTCGCCGAAGTCGTGGCGGAGAGCTGGCCGCAGCGTGACCCGTCGCTCACCGCCGCCACCCTGTTCGGCGCGACGCTGGTCGCCGGGTTGGAGTGGTTGGCCTTCCAGCCCGAGCGGCCGATCGTCGAGGTGCGGCGCGCGGTGCTGTCGACCCTGCTCGACCCGCTCTGAGCCGCCCGCGCGGCAGTCGCCGACCCTGCTCGCTGGACCCGGGCGACCCCGCAGCCGCCACGTGGGCGGCGCCGGACCGCCTGGACCCACCAGGTCGGCAGTCCGAGGCCTCGCTGCCGCGAGGTCGGCAGTTCACGCCACCCGCAGCCGCCACGTCGGCAGTCCGCGCCAGCGCAGTCGCCAGCTCGGCAGTTCACGCCAGCGCAGTCGCCGGCTCGGCAGGTGCTGGGCACCCGCAGCCGCCAAATCGGCAGTTCACGCCACCGCCGCGACCAGATCGGCAGTGCAGGCCAGAGGCGCTGCGGCGAAGTGCCGACCTCGGGCGCGAAGTGCCGACCTCGGGCGTGACGTGCCGCGTCGGGTGCGACGTGCCGACGTCGGGCGCCGACGTGCCGCGTTCGGGGGCGAGGGGGCAGCAGGGGGGTGCGCGGACGCGGAACGGCCCCGCTGCCCGGGTGGGCGGCGGGGCCGTTCGACGTGCGGGGTTCAGGCCCGGGCGGCAGCCATCTGGTGCGGCACCGTGCTGAGGAGCTCCATCACCTCGGACTCCAGGAACCGGCGGTGGCCGCCGAGGGTCCGGACGGCGGAGAGCTTGCCGGCCTGCGCCCAGCGGGTCACGGTCTTCGGGTCGACCCGGAACATCACGGCGACCTCACCGGGGGTGAGGAGGGCGGAGGCCTGCGGACGGGTCTCGAGGGGGAAGGTCATGGTGACTCCTAGTCGGTTCGGTAGCCCGGCTGACCTTCGAGGGTCCCGTGGCTTTGCGTCCCCACCTCGCGGCGGGTTTGCCGTTGTCGCTCAACAGTGAGAACGCTAACCCGAAAACGGACAGATCGGCAAGTACCACCCTGCAACGGACGAATCTGCAGGTCACGGGCACGGCAAGCGATTTCCGGACGTGTCAGGAGAAATGTGAGGTCGGTCACACTCCACCGGAGGGGTCGAAGCGGTACCCCATCCCCGGCTCGGTGAGCAGGTAGCGCGGCACGGCGGGATCCGGTTCCAGCTTCTTGCGCAGCTGGGACAGGTACAGCCGCAGGTAGCCGGTGTCGGTGACGTGCTCCGACCCCCAGATCTCCGACAGCAGGGTCTGGCGAGTGACCAGTCGTCCGGCGTTCCGCACCAGGATCTCCAGCACCCGCCACTCGGTGGGCGTGAGCCGGACCTGCGCGCCAGCCCGGGTCACGGTGGTGGCGGTGAGGTCGATCGTCGCGTCACCGAGGGTGATGACCGGCTCGGCGTCCCGACCGGGTGCCGCGCCGTCCACCCGGCGGCCCAGCGCCCGGATCCGGGCCAGCAGCTCGTCGATGCTGAACGGCTTGGTCACGTAGTCGTCGGCACCGGCGTCCAGGGCTTCGACCTTGTCGGCCGAGCCGCTGCGACCCGAGACCACCAGGATCGGCGCCGCCGTCCAACCACGCAGACCGGTGATCACCTCCACCCCGTCCAGATTCGGCATGCCGAGGTCGATCAGGTACAGGTCGGGTCGGTGCTCGATCGCGCGGTTCACCGCCTGCACCCCGTCGGTCGCCACGATCACGTCGTAGCCCCGGGCGCGCAGGGTGATCCGCAGCGCGCGCAGGATCTGCGGGTCGTCGTCGGCGATCAGGATCCTCATCGGGCACCCCCGGGGTCGACGGGCAGCGAGACCACCATCGTGAGACCGCCACCGGGGGTGTCCTCGGGGGTCAGGGTGCCGCCCATCCCCTCGGTGAAGCCCCGGGACAGCGCGAGCCCCAGGCCCAGGCCGGTCAGGTTGTCGGTGTCGCCCAGCCGGTGGAAGGGCAGGAACAGCTCGTCCCGATGGTCCGGGGCGACGCCGGGTCCGTGGTCGATCACCCGGATCTCCACCCGGTCACCGAAGGCGCTGGTGGTCACCCGCGGACGGCCCGGGTCGAAGTGCACGGCATTCGCCAGCGTGTTCACCAGCACCCGGCGCAGCAGGGCAGGGTCGGCGGCGACCGGCGGCAGCGCCGGGTCCAGGTCCAGCTCCACGTCGTCCGGCCCGAGGCCCAGCTCGTCCAGCGCGGGAAGGATCACCTCGTCCACATCGGTGGCCAGTCGGGTCACCCCGAGCACTCCGGCCTGCAACCGGGTCACGTCCAGGAGATCCGTGACCAGCGCCGTCAGGGTGCCCAGCGACTCGTCGGCGGTGGCGAGCAGCTCGGCCCGGTCCTCGGCGGAGAAGTCCACATCCGCCTGCCGCAGCGACCCGATCGCGGCCGTGGCAGCCGCCAAGGGACGACGCAGGTCGTGGCTGACCGCCGACAGCAGCGCCGAGCGGACCTGATCGGTCTCGACCAGTGGGCCGACCTCCTCGGCGGTGGCCCGCAGCCGCTGCTGTTCCAGGGCGGCACCGATCTGGGACACCACCACCCCGAGCAGCCGGGTGCCCGCCGCGTCCAGGTCCGGGCCGATCCGGTCCAGCACCGTCTGCTCGTCCACCACCGTGGTCGCCACGTCGGTGCGGGTCGGGTCCCAGTCGCCCTCGCAGCCCAGGACCTCGCCGCCGGTGGTGCGCAGCCGGACCGCCGTCAGACCGAAGGACTCCCGGGCGCGGACCAGCAGGGCCGCCACCGCGTCCTGACCGCGCAGCACTCCCCCGGCGACCGTGCTGAGCAGCTCGGACTCGGCGGTGGCCCGTTCGGCGGCCCGGGTGCGGCGGGCCGCCTGATCGACCACGTAGGACACCAGGACCGCGTTCAGGATGTAGAGCAGCAGGGCGATGACGTGCTTCGGTTCGCCGATGGTGATGGTGTGCAGCGGGTCGATGAAGAAGTAGTCCAGGGTCAGCCCGGACAGCACGGCCGCGAACAGCGCCGGCCACAGCCCGCCGACCAGGGCGACCACCACCACCAGCAGCTGGTAGGCCAGCACGTCCCCGACCAGGGTGTCCTCGGAGCGGGTGGCCCGCAGCACGGCGGTGAGCACCGGACCGGTGACCAGCGCGATCAGCAGACCGACCAGGCGGCGGCGCACGGTGAGCGCACCACCCAGCGGCGGCAGCACGGCCCGGCGACCGCCCGCCGCCTCGTGATTGACGATGTGCACGTCGATCGGGCCGGACTCCCGGATCACGGTGGCACCGATCCCGGCGCCGGTGAGCAGCGCCGCGAGGCGGCTGCGTCGGCTGATCCCGATCACCAGCTGGCTGGCGTTGGCGGCCCGGGCGAAGCCGACCAGCGCCTCCGGGACGTCCTCGCCCACCACTTGGTGGAAGGTGCCGCCGAGCTGCTCGGTCAGCGCCGCCTGGGCCGCGAGCGCCCCCGGATCGCCGTCCCGCAGCCCGGACTGCCCGGTGACGTGCACCGCGATCAGCTCGCCACCGGCGCTGCGGGCGGCGATCCGCGCGCCACGGCGCAGCAGGGTCTCCCCCTCCTGGCCGCCGGTCAACGCGACCACCACCCGCTCCCGGGCACCCCAGGGCGCGTCGATCGCGTGGTCGGCGCGGTAGCTGCGCAGCGCGGAGTCCACCTCGTCCGCGAGCCAGAGCAGCGCCAGCTCGCGCAGGGCCGTCAGGTTGCCCAGCCGGAAGTAGTTGGACAGCGCGGCGTCGACCCGTTCGGCCGGGTACACCTGCCCGTCGGCCAACCGGTCGCGCAACGACTGGGGCGCCAGGTCCACCAGCTCGATCTGGTCGGCGGCCCGGAGCCGGGCATCCGGCACCGTCTCGCGCTGCGGCACCCCGGTGATGGTGCGCACCACGTCGTTCAACGACTCGATGTGCTGGATGTTCACCGTCGTCAGGACGTGGATCCCGGCGTCCAGCAACTCCTCGACGTCCTGCCAGCGCTTGGCGTTCCGCGACCCGGGGGCGTTGGTGTGCGCGAACTCGTCCACCAGGGCCACCGCGGGCCGGCGGGCGAGGACGGCGTCCAGATCCATCTCCTCCAGCGCCACCCCGCGGTGCTCGACCCGGCGGCGCGGGATCAGCTCCAGTCCGTCGACCAGGGCGGCCGTGGCGGCGCGGCCGTGGGTCTCCACGACCGCGACCACCACGTCCTTGCCGTCGGCGAGCAGATCCCGACCGGCCTCGAGCATGGCGTAGGTCTTCCCCACGCCCGGGGCGGCGCCGAGCAACACCCGCAGCCGGCCTCGTCTCATCGCGGGTCGAGTGCGTCGAGCGCGAGGTTGAGCGCCAGCACGTTCACGGTCGGCTCCCCCAGATATCCGAGATCTCTGCCGGTGATCGTAGCCTCGACCAGGTCCGCGACCTCCGCCTCCGGCAGATCACGGGCGGCCGCGACCGTGGCCACCTGCGACCGGGCGTTGGCCGGGCTGATGTCCGGGTCCAGCCCCGATCCGGAGGAGTACACCGCGTCCTGCGGCTCGCCGGGCTGCGGGTGCGGCAGCTCGGGGTTGGTCGGCCCCAGGTTGCTGCCGCCGGAGCCCGCCGCGTCGTCGTCGACGGCCGAGGGACGGGACTGGAAGTAGCCCTCCTGACCGGCGAAGGACTGCCCGATCAGCGCCGAGCCGACCACCGTGCCGTCGGCGTCCGCCACCAGCGATCCGTGGGCCCGGCCGGGCATCAGCTGCGCCAGGCCGGTGACCAGCAGCGGGTAGCCGATGCCGAGGACGAGGGTGGTGACCAGCATCGCGCGCAGGGCGACCCGCAGGTGCGGCCAGATGTGCCGAATGTTCATCGCGTGCTCCAGCTCAGAAACCGGGCAGCAGGCTGACGACCAGGTCGATCAGCTTGATACCGAGGAAGGGGGCGACCATCCCGCCGAGTCCGTAGATCAGCAGGTTGCGGCCGAGGATGCTGCTGGCCGACAGCGGCCGGTAGGCGACACCGCGCAGGGCCAGCGGGATCAGGGCGATGATGATCAGCGCGTTGAACACGATCGCGGACAGGATCGCCGAGGCCGGGCTGTGCAGCTGCATCACGTTCAGCACCGCCAAGCCCGGGAACACCCCGGCGAACAGGGCCGGGATGATCGCGAAGTACTTGGCCACGTCGTTCGCCAGGGAGAACGTGGTCAGGGCACCGCGGGTGATGAGCAGCTGCTTGCCGATCCGGACGATGTCGATCAGCTTGGTCGGGTCCGAGTCCAGGTCGACCATGTTCCCGGCCTCCTTGGCGGCCGAGGTGCCGGTGTTCATCGCCACGCCGACATCCGCCTGGGCCAGCGCCGGGGCGTCGTTCGTGCCGTCCCCGGTCATCGCCACCAGGTTGCCGCCTGCCTGCTCGCGCTTGATCAGCGCCAGCTTGTCCTCGGGGGTCGCCTCGGCCAGGAAGTCGTCCACCCCGGCCTCGGCGGCGATCGCCTTGGCGGTCAGCGGGTTGTCGCCGGTGATCATCACGGTGCGGATGCCCATCGCGCGCAGCTCGGCGAACCGCTCCGGCAGACCCTCCTTCACCACGTCCTTCAGGTGCACCACACCGAGCGGCCGGTCATCGACCGCCACCACCAACGGGGTGCCACCGCTGGCGGCGATCCCGTCGACGATCACGTCCAGCTCACGGTCCTTGACCATCACCGACCCGGCGCCCTTGCGGATCGTCCGGCCGTCCGGCAGGTCCACCCCGCTCATCCGGGTCTGGGCGGTGAACGGCACGATCACTCCCCGGGCGTCGGGCGCGATGCCCTGCGCCGCTGCCAGGGTCACGATGCTGGAACCCTCGGGGGTCGGATCGCCCAGCGACGACAACGCCGCCGCCTCGGCCAGCTCGTGCTCGGTCACCCCGGGCAGCGGCAGGAACGCCACCGCCTGTCGGTTGCCGTAGGTGATGGTGCCGGTCTTGTCCAACAGCAGGGTGGTGACGTCCCCCGCCGCCTCCACCGCGCGGCCGGACATCGCCAGCACGTTGCGCCGCACCAGTCGGTCCATCCCGGCGATGCCGATCGCCGACAGCAGAGCGCCGATCGTGGTCGGGATCAGGCAGACCAGCAGCGCCACCAGCACCGGCACGCTCACCGCCGCACCGGAGAACCCGGCCACCGGTCCCAGGGTCAGCGCCACCACCACGAACACCACCGACAGGCTGGCCAGCAGGATGTTCAGCGCCACCTCGTTCGGGGTCTTCTGCCGTGCGGCACCCTCGACCAGGGCGATCATCCGATCGACGAAGGTCTGGCCGGGCTTGGAGGTGATCCGTACGACGATCCGGTCCGACAGCACGCGGGTGCCGCCGGTCACCGCACTGCGGTCACCACCGGATTCCCGGACCACCGGGGCCGACTCGCCGGTGATCGCCGACTCGTCCACCGACGCGATGCCGGAGACGATGTCGCCGTCGCCCGGGATGAGCTCCCCCGCGCTCACCACCACCAGGTCCCCGACGGTCAGGTCCGCCGACGACCGCTCGGTCCACTGCTCGGCGTCCACCGCCTCGACCACGTGGGCCAGCGTGCTGGTCCGGGTCTGCCGCAGGCTCGCCGCCTGCGCCTTGCCCCGGCCCTCCGCCACCGACTCGGCGACGTTCGCGAACAGCACGGTCAGCCAGAGCCAGACCGCGATCGCCGCGGTGAACCCGGTCGGGATCGGGGTGCCGCCGGAGGTACCGGCGCCGCCCAGGAACGGTTCGGCGATGGCGAGCACCGTGGTCAGCACGGCGCCGACCTCGACCACGAACATCACCGGGTTGTGCCACATCCGGCGCGGGTCCAGCCGGACCAGCGCCTCCTTCAGGTGCGCCATCACAGGCCTTCCGCCAGGGGTCCCAGTGCCAGCACCGGGAAGTAGGTCAGGGCGGTCACGATCAGCGTGACGCCCGCGAGCAGGCCGACGAACTGCGGCCGATGGGTGGGCAGGGTGCCCGCGGTCTCCGGCACGTGGTCCTGAGCCGCCAACGATCCGGCCAGCGCCAGCACGAAGACGATCGGCAGCAGACGGCCGAGCAGCATCGCCACGCCGAGGGCGGTGTTCATCCACGGGGTGTTCGCGGTCAGACCGGCGAAGGCCGACCCGTTGTTGTTCGCCGCCGAGGTGAACGCGTAGAGGATCTCGCTGAAACCGTGCACCCCCGGATTGGCGGTCAGGTCCCGGATGCCCGGGATGCTCACGGTGATCGCCGTCCCGGCCAGCACCAGGGTCGGCGTCACCAGGATGTAGAGCGCCGCCAGCTTGATCTCCCGCGGGCCGATCTTCTTGCCCAGGTACTCCGGGGTCCGGCCGACCATCAGGCCGCCGATGAACACCGCGATCACCGCCAGCACCAGCATCCCGTACAGCCCGGAGCCGACCCCGCCCGGGGCCACCTCGCCCAGCATCATGTTCAGCATCGGCAGCATCCCGCCGAGCGCACTGAAACTGTCGTGCATGCCGTTGACGGCACCGGTCGACGTCATCGTGCTGGTCGTGCCGAACAGGGCGGTCCCGGCGATGCCGAACCGCTGTTCCTTGCCCTCCATCGTGCCGAACCGCGACTCCAGGATCGTCAGGGCCGTCAACGACACCAGGAACAGGCTCGCCATCGTCGCGAGGATCGCGTAGCCCTGCTTGTGGTTGCCGACCAGCCGGCCGAAGGTGCGCGGCAGGCTGAACGGGATCGCCAGCATCAGCAGCACCTCGACCAGGTTCGTCCACCCCGACGGGTTCTCGAACGGGTGCGCGGAGTTCGCGTTGAAGAAGCCACCACCGTTCGTCCCGAGCAGCTTGATCGCCTCCTGCGAGGCCACCGGACCGCCCGGGATCGACTGGCTGTCACCGACCAGGGTGCTCACCTGGGTGAAGCCGTCCCAGTTCTGGATCACACCGCCCGCGATCAGCACCAGCGCCGCCAGCACACTGATCGGCAGCAGCACCCGCACGGTGCCCCGGGTCAGGTCCACCCAGAAGTTCCCGATCGTGTCCGACCGCCGACGGGCGAAGCCGCGCACCACCGCCACGGCCACCGCCATCCCGACGGCCGCGGACACGAAGTTCTGCACCGCCAGCCCGGCCGCCTGCACCGTGTACCCAAGCGTCACCTCCGGCGAGTACGACTGCCAATTGGTGTTGGCCATGAAGCTGATCGCGGTGTTGAAGCTCAGGTGCGGACTCGGATTCGGCAGCCCCAGGTCGTAGGGCAGCCAGCTCTGCGCCCGCTGCAGCAGGTACACCAGCAGCACCCCCACCAGGGAGAACGCCAGCACACCCCGCAGGTAGCTGCGCCAGGTCTGCTCCCGGGCCGGATCCACCCCCAACAACCGGTACAGCCCCCGCTCCACCCGCCAGTCCCGCGGCGAGGAGTAGACGTGGGCGAGATAGTCACCCAGCGGCCGGTACAGCGCGGCGAGCACCACGGCCACCGTCACCACCTGGGCGATGGCGGGCCACATCAGAACCGCTCCGGATGGACGAGCGCCCACACCAGGTAGACCACCGCGGCCACCCCCAGCACGGCCGCGATCAGATCGAGGACGATCACAGCTTCTCGACCCCCACCGCGATCAGGCTCACGAGCGCGAACAGGGCGAGCACACCCAGCACGACGAGCAGGTCTTGCACTTCGGACTCCCGACGATCGAACGACCGGGGGTGCGGTGCGCCGCCCGGGTGCCGGTGGTGCGCGGCACGGGGTCGATCAGACGCCGGGGCGGGAGGTGGGGGCGAGCGTGCTGACGGAATCCATACGGGTGCCCGGCGCTCGCTCACGGGCTGCTGACGGTCGGGTGGCTCAGCCCCCGACGACCAGATGCCGCGGCGCAAGCTCCTCCTGCAGCACCAACGCCGCCGCCCCCACCGCCGCCGCGTCCGCCACCTGGCCGGAGAGCATCACCCGCACGTCGTGCCGGGCGGCCGGGAAGAACTCGGCAGCGATCCGGTCCTGGACGGTGCGCAGGTAGATCGACCCGGCGGTGGTGAAGGACGGTCCGGCCAGCACCAGGGAGTCCAGGTCGAGCAGGTTCGCCACCGTGATGGCGGCGTCGGCGAGGTAGACGGCCGACTCCTCGATCAGGGCGCGGCACAGGTCGTCGCCGTGCACCGCCGCGGCGGCGACGGCGGTGAAGTCGAGGAACGGGTCGCCGTCGACGCTCAGCCGGACCGCCGACTCGCGGCCCTCGGCCAGGGCGGCACGGGCCCGGGCGGCGACGGCAGCGGGCCCGGCCAGGTCCTCGACGGTGCCGCCGTCGGGGCCGCGTAACCGCATCCGGCCGAGCGGGCCGGTGTTGGAGCTGGCGCCCCGGTACACCGAGCCGCCGATCACGATGCCGGCGCCGATGCTGGCTCCCATGTAGAGGGTGCAGTGCGCCACCGATCCGGCGATCCGCCCGCTCCAGAACTCGCCGATCGCGGCGGCGGTGGCGTCGTTGTCCAGCAGGACCGGCAGTCCGGTACCGGCGGCCAGGGCGTCCCGCAGCGCGAAGCCCTGCCAGCGTTCCAGGCTGCGCGAGACCAGGATGGCGCCGCGGTCCAGGTCGAGCGCACCCGGGGCGACCACGCCGATCCCGACCACCGCCGACGGGTCCACCGCGGCGGCTCGCAGCAGCACGTCGAGTTCGGCCGCGACGTCCGCGACCACCTCGGCGGGGTCCCGGTCGCGGGCACCGCGCAGCCGCGAGCGGGCGACGACCTGTCCGGCGGCGTCGGCGAGCACCAGCACGATCCAGTCGGCGCCGAGCTGCACGCCGATCCCGCATCGGGCCCGGGGGTTGAGGCTGAGCAGCACGCGTGGCTTGCCGCCGGTGTAGGTGCGCTGATCGGTCTCGACCAGGAGTCCGTCGTCGATCAGCGAGCGCACCGCGTGCGAGATCGCCGCCTGGGTGAGCCCGGTCAGCTCGGCGAGTTCGACCCGGCTGATCGGCGCGCGGGTCCGGACCAGGTCCAGCACCCGGCCGCGGGAGGACGCTGGACGCCGAGGGGCCTGGCCGGACATGGGGACCAGTATGGCCGTCGATCTGTCCAGATCAGGCTGGCCGCGCCATACTCACCCCCATGACGAGCGATGGCGACCGTCTGCGGTTCGGCTTGGTGCTGACCGAGGGCCCGGGCGACGGTCCGCTGACCCCGTTCTACCGGGATCTGCTGGCCGGGGTGGAGGAACACCTCGACCCGCGCGGTGGTGCCGTGCTGCTGGTGACCGCCGACGACCGGGCCGCCGAGGTCGCCCTGTACCGCCGCTGGGCCGATCAGCGCCTGGTGGACGCGGTGCTGGTGACCGACCTGACCGACGGCGACGACCGCGCCGCCGCCTGCGCCCGGGAGGGGCTGCCGGTGGTGCTGCTCGGCGGCGACCCCGCCTGGGGGCTGCCGGTGGTCGACGACTACGACAACGGCGCGGCGATGCGGATCGCGCTGGACTACCTGATCGGACTCGGGCATCGCCGGATCGGCCGGGTGTGCGGCCCCGAGCGATTCCTGCACACCCGCGCCCGGACCGCGAGCTTCCATCGCGCGCTGCGGGACTCCGGACTGACCGGCACCGTGCTGACCGGCGACTACGGCGCTGCCAGCGGGGCGGCGGCGACCCGCTCCCTGCTCGCCGGTGACGACCGGCCGACCGCGATCGTCTACGACAACGACGTGATGGCGGTCGCCGGCCTCGGGGTGGCGGCCGAACTCGGGCTCCGCGTGCCGGAGGATCTGTCACTGCTCGCCTGGGACGACTCCGACCTGTGCCGGCTCGCCGAACCCGCGCTGTCGGTGGTGAGCCGGGACGTGCACGACCTGGGCGCCGCGAGCGCCGCGGCGCTGCTGGACACCGCCGCCGGCCGGGTGCCGCGACCGGGGCGGGCGCCGCAGGTGCGGGTGGTGGTGCGCGGGTCGACCGGGGCCGCGCCGGTGCTGGTGGCCGGATAGCTACGCGCCCGGTCCCGGGGGTCGGACGACAGTGCCCGGGCGTCAGACGACAGCAGGATCCAGCAGCTGCAGGTCCACCGTGCGACCGTCAGGGTGGACAGACGTCACGACCGCCTCGCGCGGCTCCACGTCGTCACCTTGGACGATCACGTGCGTTCCGACCTCGATCTGGGCGCGCTCCTCGGGGAACAGCCGCGTGCTGACGGTCCTCCCGTGACCGAACCGCGTGAAGTCGACCGTCACCCTGCGTAGCGCCTCGATGCTCATCGGCGCGGCTCCCCTCCCGTGATGACAGTGCTCAGCCATGGTACTTCCGGTAACGCGGCGCGAACAGGTCGATCAGCGTCATCAGGTCAGGTCGGAGGGCCGCCCGGAGGTCGGCTCGGTCGACGGTTGTCATGTCGGCCACCGGCGCGCGGCGCCCGATCAACGCGGGCGGTGGCGGCAGCACGACGTCGAAGTGCACCGATTGCAGGTCGCGCACCGGTTGCGGCACGGCCGGATCCAGGATCGTCGTGGGCAGCACGGGAAAGACCGACCGCACCTCGCCGTAGCTGGCCTCGCCGAATTGTCTCTGGGGCATCGCGTCGAAGACGTCACCGTGGGTGACACCGCGGATCAGAGCGAACACGCTCACCGCGCACAGGCCCGGCTGCGCTACGCCGAGGTGTCGGGCCACCTCGGCGTAGTCGTCCACCGTGCGCAGGATCGTGTCGAGCATGGAATCCGGGTCCCCAGCGCCCATGTGCATGAGCATCTCGGTGTGCGCAGGGATGTCATCGTGAGCGCGTAGCGCGATCCGCGGCCCCGGTCCATCGTGGGCCGTCGTCACAGGGCCGCTGGCCCGTCCACCGCCACCGCGTCCAGCACCAGGGCCTGCACCGGCCACAGGCACGGCACCTGCACCCCCACCTCGGTCAGCATCCGCCCCGGCAGCGTGATCTCGCCCACCGCGATCCACGGCGGGGTGCCGGGGGTCCAGCGCGGCGTGCCGACCTCGTCGCGGACCCGCAGCCGGTAGCGGCGGTCGGGGTCGAGGCCGGGCAGCCGGATGGGCTCCGGGCGGGAGTCGGCGAGGCTGGCGACGGTGGCCAGGACGTACACCCCTTGGTCGGGCAGCACGGTGCCGGTGAGCCGCCAGGCCGGGTCGTGCAGGTCGCCGTGCACCAGCTCGCCGTGGTGCAGCGTGTCCCGGAGTTCGCGGTACAGGGCGCCGAACCGGCGCAGGGTGTCCACCTCCTCGGGCGGGCAGGTGGTGATGTCCCATTCGAAGCCCGCCGATCCGATCAGTGCGGTGGCGAGCCGGTAGGACAGGTCGACGGTGCGGCCGGAGGAGTGCGCGGTGGGCGGGCCGACGTGACTGCCGACCAGTTCCGGGGGCAGCAGCAGGCCGGTCCAGCGTTGGATGTCCTGGCGTTCGACGGCGTCGTTGGAGTCCGATGCCCACACCCGGTCGGTGACCTCCAGGATGCCGAGGTCGCTGCGGGCACCGCCGGAGGAGCAGGACTCGATCTCCAGCCCGGGGTGGGCGGCCTTCAGTTCGCCGATCAGGCGCAGCACGGCCTCGGTCTGGGCGTGCACGCCGGGGCGGCCGTCGTGCCGGGCGTCGACGAGGTCGCGGTTGTGGTCCCACTTGAGGAACGCGATGCCCAGTTCGCCGACCAGCGCCGACAGGCTGTCGAACAGGTAGCGGTAGGCCTCGGGGCGGGCGACGTCGAGCACCCACTGGCGACGCCAGGACAGTCCGTCGGGTTCGGGCACCGCCGCCGGGTCGTGCAGCAACCAGTCGGGATGCGCCCGGGCCAGGTCGGAGTCGAGGTTGATCATCTCCGGTTCGACCCAGAGCCCGAACTCCATCCCGAGGTCGCGCACGTGGTCGGCCAGCGGCCGCAGGCCCTCCGGCCAGACGGCACGGTCGACGGTCCAGTCGCCCAGCCCCCGGGTGTCGTCGCGGCGGGCCGGGAACCAGCCGTCGTCCAGCACGAATCGTTCGACGCCGATCTCCGCCGCTCGGTCGGCGAGGCGCATGACGGTGGCGGGGTCGTGGTCGAAGTAGACGGCCTCCCAGGTGTTCAGCACCAGGGGTCGCGGCCGCCGCGGGTGCTGCGGTCGGCTGCGCAGATGGCGGTGGAACCGGGCGCTGAGGCCGTCCAGTCCCTGGTCGGACCACGCGAAGTAGCCGGTCGGGGTGGTGTACGCCTGGCCGGGTCGCAGGACCAGCTCGCCCGGTCGCAGCAGCTCGCCGGCACCGAGCAACGTCGGGAACTCCGGGCCGTTGTCGGTGCGGAGGCTGGCGTCGCCGGGCCAGCCGAGGTGCACCGCCCAGACCTCCCCGGTGCGGGAGCGCGGCGGTTCGACGCTCAGCGCCGCCAGCCACGGGTGGTCGTGCCCGGGCCTGCCCCGGCGGCTCTGACGGACCACGGACCCGGCGGGCAGGGTGCCGGTGACCGGTGTCTTCTCCCGGGTCCAGCGGCCGGTGAAGGAGGTGAGCTGCTGAGCGCGGGCGGGGACCGGGAGGGTCGGTTCCAGCCACCCGATCTCCACCGGTGCGTCGGCGCCGGGAGTCAGGGCGAGCCGGTGTCGCAGGGTGAGCAGCCCGCCGGGTCGGATGCCGAGCTCGATGCGCAGGCGGAGCTCGTCGGCGACGGCATGCACCACGGCGGCCTCGGGCCCCTCGGACTCGATCAGCACCTCGGACCACCGCGGGCTGAGCGGCACCCCGTCCCGGATCAGCTGCGCACCGGGGCGTCCGGCCCAGCCGTCCTGTTCCTGGGGCAGCAGGTTGACCTGCCAGGCGGCGTCCAGGGTGCGCGGCGGCGACTGTCGACCCACCGCGTCCCGCCAGGCCCGCAGGTCGGCGTCGCACAGCTCGCCCGGGTCGGCGCCCCAGTGCAGGACGGCGGGCAGACCCTCGGGCTGCGGGTCCAGGAGCAGCGCCACGCCGTCGCGGCGGAGCAGCACCGGGGCGGTGGGGTGCGGGCGGGCGGGGGTGGCACTCACGAGACGGCTCCCAGCGTGGTCGGGTCGGGATATGCGGTCGGATCGGGACGTACGGTCAGGTCGGGCAACGCAGGCGGGTCGGGCAAGCAGGCAGGCCAGCCGCCCCGTTTCATGCTGGCACCACCCCCGCCCCCCAGACCTCCCCCGCCACCGGTTCTGGGGACGACTCCCCCGTCACCCCGGCTGTGGACAGCGCCTCGCCCCGCGATCCCCGGAGCACCACCAGTGCACCGCCCACGGCCGCCACGGATTGCGGGTCGACCGACATCCGCAGGTGCACGGGCCGGAGCAACCGGGCCAGCGCGCCGCGCTCGACCACCGGCCGTGCCCCGGCCAGCACCAGCGGACCGGCCACGGCGCAGCCCGGCCCGGCGAGCACCACGGTGTCCAGGTCGAAGAGGTTCATCAGGGTGACGGCCGCCGCTCCGAGGTGCGCCGCGGCCCGGTCGAGCACCCGTCGGATCGCCAGGTCACCGTCCAGCGCGGCGCGGGCCAGCGCGTCGAAGTCGTCCAGCAGCCGGTCCCGGTCCCCACCGAGCGACAGCCGGTCGGCGACACCGGGCATCGCCATCGCCTCCCGGACCACGGCGGCGGGCCCCGCGAGCTGTTCGGTGCAGCCGATGTTGCCGCAGCCGCAGGCACCGGTCCCGGTCGGGTCGAGCGGGATGTGCCCGACCTCGACCACGTTCGCGGCGGCGTCGCCGTAGACGTCCCCGGCGAGGATCACCCCGCCGCCGATGCCGCTGGCGAGGTACAGCACCCCGAAGGTGTCGGTCCCGGCGTCCCCGGCCCACTGCTCCCCCACGGCGGCGGCGGTGGCGTCGTTCTCCAGCAGCACCGGCAGACCGAGCAGCGCCGACAGGGTGCTGGTCAGCGGGAAGTCGCGCCAGGCCGGGGTGGGCTGCGCGGTGCGGATCACGCCGCGGCGGCGGTCCTGCGGTCCGTGGGTGACCAGTCCGACGCCGAGCACGCGGTCGCGGGGCGCCGCCGCCGCGGTGAGCACCTGTTCCACCTCGGCGGCCAGGGTGGCCAGGGTCGCTGCCGGTTCACCGCGCCCGACCCCGGGCAGGACGGCACCGGCGAGTCGTCGACCCAGGAAGTCGGTGACCACGACGGTGATCCGGCACCGGTCGAGCTGCACCCCCACGGCGTAGCGGGCGTCGGCGACCAGCTCCAGCAGTCGCCGCGGCGACCCGCCGTTCGACCGTGCCCGGCCCACCTCGTGCACCAGCCCGTCCCGGATCAGGTCACGGACGGCATGGGTGATGGTGGCGGCGGTCAGGCCGGTCCGGTCGGCGAGCTCGACCCGGCTGAGCGTGCCGGTGGCGCGGAGCTGGTCCAGCACCCTGGCCCGTGTCGTCGGTGACATGCGGGTATCTTGACGTACTAAATTTAGTAGGGCAAGAATCTCCTCACCCACCACTGTCGGGAGAGGACCAACGATGTTCCTGCACACGCTCAGTCGCTCGACCCGGGCCGTCACGGCCACCGCAGCCCTCGCGGCCGCCACACTCGCCTTGTCCGCCTGCGGCGGAGGTGGCGGCGGCGGCTCCACCGGCGGGGGCGACGGGTCGATCACGATCTTCAACGGCGCCACCGGCACCATCACGGAGAACTTCAACCCGTTCTCCACCACCGCGTTGCAGCCCACCCTCGGCGTGATCTTCGAGCCGCTGTACTACTACAACCTGGCCGCCGACGTGGACCCCGAGCCGCTGCTGGCCACCGACTTCTCCTGGAACGACGACGGCACCCAGCTGACCATCACCACCCGGGACGACGTGACCTGGTCCGACGGCGAGCCCTTCACCGCCGAGGACGTGGCCTTCACCTTCAACCTGATCCAGCAGACCCCGGCGCTGAACACCGGCGGCATCGCCGCCACCGCCGAGGCCACCGACGACACCACCGCCGTGCTCACCTTCCCGGAGACCTCCTTCATGCAGGAGCCCCAGGTGCTGGGCAACCAGGCGATCGTCCCCGAGCACATCTGGAAGGACGTGGCCGACCCGACCACCGAGGTCAACTCGGACCCGGTCGGCACCGGCGCCTTCGCCGTGAAGTCCTTCTCCGCCCAGTCCTACGTGCTGGAGTCCAACCCCGACTACTGGGGCGGCGAGCCGAAGCTGAAGCAGGTCCGGTACGTCTCCCTGGACAACGCCGACGCCGCGAGCGCCTCGCTGGTCGCCGGGGACGTGGACTGGATGAGCGCCTTCCTGCCCGGGCTGGAGGACATCATCAAGGGCAACCAGGACATCTCCTATGTGAACACCCCGGCGTTGACCACCGTGATGGTCGCCTGCGCCAACGCCGACCTCGGCTGCGAGGGACCCCAGACCGACCCGGCGGTGCGGCAGGCGATCTACCACGCGCTCAACCGCGACCAGCTGAACAACCTGGCCGGCGGCGGCTTCGCGGCCCCCGCCTCGCCCACCATGCTGCTGCCGGACCGGGACAAGAAGTGGATCGCCGACCCCGACCAGGTGTCGATCCCGCAGGCGGCCGACACCGACACCGCGGCGCAGATCCTCGACGACGCGGGCTGGACCGCGGGCTCCGACGGCATCCGCAGCAAGGACGGCCAGCGGCTGTCGCTGACCATCCAGACCGTCACCGGCTGGTCGGACTACATCTCGCTGAACGACGCGATGACCCAGCAGCTGGCGGATGTCGGCATCGAGCTCAAGCCCAGCCAGGTGTCCTGGAACGAGTGGAGCGCCGCGCAGACCGGCGGCACCTTCCAGTTGTCCCTCGACTCGATCGGCCTGGGCGCGTCCAGCAACCCGTACTTCGTCTACAACAAGTTCTACGCGACGGACAACACGGTGCCGGTGGGTGAGTCGGCCTCCGCGGGCAACGCGTCCCGGTTCTCCGACCCGACGGTCGACGCCGCGCTGGAGACCGCCCGCTCCACCTCCGACGAGGCGGTGCAGCAGGAGGCCTACGCCCAGATCCAGAGCGTGATCACCGAGCAGTTCCCGTACATCCCGATCTACACCAACTCGATGCTCACCGAGTTCAACACCTCCCGCGCCACCGGCTGGCCGACGGCGGAGGACACCTACGCCATGCCCGCGTCCTGGAAGTCCTGGGACAACGGCCAGGTGCTGAAGACCATCACGCCGGTGGGGTGACCCGTGCGCTACTTCCTGCAGAAACTCGGCTTCTACGCCGTGGCACTGTGGGCGGCGCTGACGATCAACTTCGTCATCCCGCGGCTGATGCCCGGCGACCCGGTGGACATCATGTTGTCCAAACTGGCGACGAAGGGACCGGTCAGCCCGGCCACCCGGGAGGCGGTGGAGGCGTTGCTCGGCGCCGACTCCTCCGCCTCCTGGTGGCAGCAGTACGTCGACTACCTGCACGCCCTGGTCACCGGTGACCTCGGCACCTCGGTGGCGTACTTCCCGGCCGGGGTGGGCGAGATCATCGGCCAGACCCTGCCCTGGACGGTGGGGCTGATCGGGCTGTCGACGGTGCTGTCCTTCGTGATCGGTGTCGGGCTCGGCACCTTCGCGGGCTGGAAGCGCGGCTCGTGGCTGGACAACCTGATCCCGTTCACCACGATGCTGCAGTCGGTGCCCTACTTCTGGCTGGCCCTGCTGCTGCTCTTCCTGTTCGGCAGCGTGTGGTCGGTCTTCCCGCTGAACGGCGGCTACGACGTCTGGACCTACGCCGGACCGGAACTCAGCTGGGGATTCGTCGGCTCGGTGATCCAGCACGGTGCCCTGCCGGCGCTGACCATCGTGATCAGCTCCATCGGCGGCTGGATGCTCGGGATGCGCAACATGATGGTGTCCACCCTGTCGGAGGACTACATCGTCACCGCCGAGGCGAAGGGGCTGCGCCCGGCCCGGATCCGGATGGCCTACGCCGCCCGCAACGCCGTGCTGCCCTCGGTGTCCGGCTTCGCGATCTCCCTCGGCTTCGTGGTCGCCGGGTCGATCGTCACCGAGGCGGTCTTCAGCTACCCCGGCGTGGGATCGGCGCTGCTGATGGCGGTGAACAGCAACGACTACGCCCTGATGCAGGGCGTGTTCCTGGTGATCACCCTGTCCGTGCTCGGCGCGAACCTGATCGTCGACCTGCTCTACGGCCTCATCGACCCGCGCACCCGTGCGCGCACCTGAGGAGGACTCATGGCTGTCATCACCGCACCCCCGGAGCAGGTCGTCCAGACCCGCAAGCGGGTCACCCTGCGCGTCACCCCGAAGCTGATCATCGGACTCGTGCTGGCCGGGGCGATCGTCCTGTTCGGCGTGCTCGGCCCGCTGCTGGTCGGCAATCCCTCCACCGTCCGCGACATCGGGCTCACCGGACCGTCCGGCGAGCACGTCCTCGGCACCACCCAGACCGGGCAGGACGTCTTCGCCCAGCTCGCCCACGCCACCCGCGGTTCGCTCACCATCGGTCTGGTGGTCGGCGTGCTGACCCTGGTGCTCAGCGCGTTCTTCGGCATCGTCGGCACCTTCGCCGGCGGGTGGTGGGACGAGAGCTTCAGCCTGTTCAGCAACGTGATGCTGGTGATCCCCGGCCTGCCGCTGGTGATCGTGATCAGCTCCTACGTGCCGGACAAGAGCATCTGGCTGATCGCCGTCGTGCTGGCGATCACCAGCTGGGCCGGGTCGGCGCGGGTGCTGCGTGGGTACACGCTCAGTCTGCGCAACCGGGACTACGTCCTGGCCGCCCGGGTCGCCGGGGAGAAGCGCTGGCGGATCCTCGCGGTCGAGATCCTGCCGAACCTGATCCCGCTGCTGGCGTCCCAGGTCGTGCTGGCGATCATCGCGGCGATCCTCGGCGAGGCAGGGCTGTCCTTCCTCGGACTGGGCGCCACCGGGTCCTTCACCTGGGGAACGATGCTGTTCTACGCCCAGAACGGACTGGCGCTCCGGCTCGGCGCCTGGTGGTGGTTCGTGCCGCCGGGTCTGCTGCTGGCGGTCTTCGGGGCCGCGCTGTCGCTGATCAACTTCTCCATCGACGAGATCATCAACCCCAAGCTGCGCGCCCAGACCCGGGCCACCCGCAAGAAGTGGCGGATGTCCCGGTCCCAGCTCGCGGCCGCCGAGGAGGCGACGGTATGAGCGCGCATCCGGTGTTGTCGATCGAGGACGTGAGCGTCGACTACCTGGTCGACCCGCCCGTCCATGCGGTCAGGCACGTGTCCCTCGACCTGTACCGCGGCGAGATCCTCGGCCTGGCGGGCGAGTCCGGCTGCGGCAAGTCGACCCTGGCCTACGCCATCACCCGACTGCTCAAGCCCCCGGCGTCCATCGTCGGCGGCCGGGTGGTGTTCCATTCCCGGGAGGGATACGCCGTCGATCTGTCCACCCTGGACGGCGAGGACCTGCGCGCCTTCCGCTGGGACAAGGTGGCGATGGTCTTCCAGGGCGCGATGAACTCGCTCAACCCGGTGCTGCGGATCGAGGCCCAGCTGGCCGACGTGCTCAGCACCCACCGCCCGCAGATGTCCAAGGCCGACCGTCGACGCCGCTGCGGCGAGCTGCTGGAGAGCGTGGGGGTGGACGCCGATCGACTGCGCGCCTACCCGCACGAGCTCTCCGGCGGGATGCGGCAGCGGGTGATGATCGCGATGGCCCTGGCCCTGGAACCCCAGGTGCTGATCATGGACGAGCCGACCACCGCCCTGGACGTGGTGGTCCAGCGCGAGATCCTGCGGGAGATCACCCGGCTGCGGGCCGAACTCGGCTTCGCCGTCGTCTTCATCACCCACGACCTGCCGCTGCTGCTGGAGATCAGCGACCGGATCGCGGTGATGCGCGCCGGTGAGGTCGTCGAACTGACCGACGCGGTCACGCTCTACACCCGCCCGGAGCACGAGTACACCCGCACCCTGCTCGACTCCTTCCCCAGCCTGACCGGCGAACGGGGCGACTTCCTGCGCACCGGACCCACCGAGGAGGACGTGGCATGACCACCCTGGAACTGCGTGACGTGGTCAAGGAGTACCGGCTCGCCCGGCGCACCCTGCGGGCGGTCGACGGGGTGAGCCTCACCCTGGAACCCGGCCGCACCATCGCGCTGGTCGGGCAGTCCGGCTCCGGCAAGTCGACCATCGCCAAACTGCTGATGCAGTTGGAGCGGCCGACCTCCGGGCAGATCCTGGTGGACGGCAGTCCGGTGGCCCGCCGTGGCCGCGGCCTGCGCGAGTACCGCAAGGCGGTGCAGATGGTCTTCCAGGACCCGTTCGCCTCGCTGAACCCGTACCACTCCATCGGTCACCACCTGGCCCGGCCGGTGGCGCTGCACCACCCCGGCTTCTCCGCCGCCCAGGTGCGCGAACGGGTGCTCGACCTGCTGCGCCGGGTCCGCCTCGACACCGACTACGCCGACCGTCGTCCGCACGAGCTCTCCGGCGGGCAGCGGCAGCGGGTCGCCATCGCCCGGGCACTGGCACCCGAGCCGGGGATCCTGGTCGCCGACGAGCCGGTGTCCATGCTGGACGTCTCGATCCGGCTCGGTGTGCTCAACCTGCTGTCCCGGTTGCAGCGCGAGGAGAACCTCGGCGTCCTCTACATCACGCACGACCTCGCCACGGCGCGGCACTTCTCCGACGAGATCCTGGTGCTGTTCCAGGGGCAGGTGGTCGAACGCGGCCCCGCCGACGACGTGATCCTGCACCCCCAGCACGCCTACACCCAGCTCCTGGCCCAGGCCGCCCCCGACCCCGACCGCCGCCTCGCCGAGCTCACCTGACCCCGCCCGCCACACCCGCACCCCCGCCGAGGGCGGCACGTCCGCCCCGAGGTCGACACTTCGCCGACCCGATGCCGTCCGACACTGCCGACCTCGGCCGCACCCCAGGAGCCACCATGCACCACACCCCACTCATCGACGGCTGGACGATCACGCCCACCGGTGGGCCCGTCCCGGACGCGATCACCACCGCCGGCCCGGTCCCGGCCACCGTCCCGGGCAGCGTGCACACCGACCTGCTCGCCCTCGACCTGATCCCCGACCCCTACCTGGACGCGCACGAGGAAGACCTGCGCTGGTTCCACCACACCGACTGGCGGTACACCCGCGACCTGACCCTCGACCCGCCCGCCGCCGGTGAACGCATCGACCTGGCATTCGACGGCATCGATACCGTGGGCACCGTCGGCTACGCCGGAGCCGAACTGCTGCGCACCGCCAACATGCACCGCTCCTACCGGGTGGACGTCCGCCACCTGGCCGACGGCACCGCCCACCCGCTCACCGTCGACCTGCGTTCGGCCACCGCCTACGCCCACGAACTGCGCGCACAGCTCGGCGACCGACCGAACTCGTACTGGCCGGTGCCGTTCAACTTCGTGCGCAAGATGGCCTGCTCCTTCGGGTGGGACTGGGGGCCGGACCTGCGCACCGTCGGCCTGTGGAAGCAGGTCCGGATCGAACGCTGGCACACGGCCCGCCTGGCCGAGGTGCGTCCGCTGATCACCGTGGACGACGACGGCACCGGTCGGGTCGAGGTGCACGTCACCGTCGAGCGCTCCGGCCTGGTCGACGCGGCACCGCTGCCGGTCAGCGCCGAGGTCTGCGGCGTCCGGGTCGAGGGCGAGATCACCGACGAGCACACCGTCCTGCACCTGGCGGTCCCGGACGCCGACCTGTGGTGGCCGGTCGGGTACGGCGACCACCCGCTGCACACCCTCACGGTCACCCTGGGCGACGGCCTCGACTCCTGGACCCGGCAGATCGGCTTCCGGAACGTCCGCCTCGACCTGACCGACGGCTTCGTGCTGCACGTCAACGGTCGGCCGATCGCGGTCAAGGGCGCCAACTGGATCCCCGACGACCACTTCCTGACCCGGATCACCCGCGAGCGCCTGGACCGTCGACTCGACCAGGCCCTCGGCGCCCGGCTCAACCTGCTGCGGATTTGGGGCGGCGGCATCTACGAGTCGGAGGACTTCTACGCCGCCTGCGACCAGCGCGGGCTGCTGGTCTGGCAGGACTTCCTGCTCGCCTGCGCCGCCTATCCGGAGGAGCAGCCACTGGCCGCCGAGTTCGAGGCCGAAGCGCGGGAGAACGTCGTGCGCCTCGCCCCGCATCCGTCCCTGGTGATCTGGAACGGCGGCAACGAGAACCTCTGGGGCTACCAGGACTGGGGCTGGCAGCAGCTGCTCGGTGACGCCACCTGGGGCGAGCACTACGCCGTCGAGCTGTTCCGCGACATCGTCGCCGAGCTCGATCCGACCCGGCCGTACACCGACAACAGTCCCTTCACGCCGGGCCGGGCTGACCTGCACCCGAACGACCCCGACCACGGCAGCCACCACCAGTGGGAGGTGTGGAACCGGGTGGACTACCGCGAGTACCGCTCCGAGACGCCACGGTTCTGCTCCGAGTTCGGCTTCCAGGGCCCGCCGACCTGGCGCACCCTCACCGACTGGGTGCACACCGGCGACGACCCCAAGACCGACCCGGTCTTCCTGATCCACCAGAAGGCCGACGACGGCAACGGCAAGCTCGACCGCGGCCTGGCACCGCACCTCGGGATCCCGGCCGACTTCACCGACTGGCACTGGGCCACCCAGCTCAACCAGGCCCGCGCCGTCGAGCACGCCGTCACCCACTACCGGGGGCACTGGCCGCACACCGCCGGGTGGATCGTCTGGCAGCTCAACGACTGCTGGCCGGTCACCTCCTGGGCGGCCGTCGACTCCGAGGAGCGCCGCAAGCCGCTCTGGTACGCCCTGCGCAACGCCGGCGCCGACCGGCTGCTGACCGTGCTGGACTCCGACGCGGTACTGGTGAACGACACCGACCGGCCCTGGACCGGTGACCTGCACCTGCGGCGGCAGCGCCACGACGGCACCGTGCTCGCCGAGGACGTGCACCCGGTCGAGGTCGCCCCGCGCGCCGTGACCCGGCTGCCGATCCCCGCACCGACCGACCCGCGCACCGAGATCCTGGTCGCCGAACTCACCGGGGTCCGGCACCTGCACGTGCACGTCGAGGACATCGACTCCACCCTCGACCCGGACCCGGTCACCGCCACCGCCACCCGGATCGACGGGGGCTACCGGGTGGAGGTCACCGCCCACTCCACCGCCCGCGACGTCACCCTGCTGCCGGACCGCCTGGCGGCCGACGCGGTGGTCGACGAGGCGCTGGTCGACCTGGCGGCCGGGGACTCGGTCACCTTCACCGTGCGCACCACCGCGGAGCTGGACCCGGCCGCACTGACCCGCTCCCCCGTGCTGCGCACCGCCAACGACCTGCGATCGGTCGCCACGACGCACTCCCCCGACCAGGGTCCTCTGGTGCAGACTGCACCCGTTCCCATCAGCCACGATGTCGAGGCCACCGCATGACCCAGGTCGATCTCCCCCTGTCCGAACTCCGCGCCTACCGACCCGAGGTCGCCGCTCCGGCGGACTTCGACGACTTCTGGTCCCGCACCCTCGCCGAGGCGCGCCGGCACCCGATGCAGGTCACCCTGCGACCCGTCGACAGTCCCCTGAGCCTGCTCGACGTGCAGGACGTGACCTTCCCCGGCTTCGCCGGTGACCCGGTGCGCGCCTGGCTGGTCCGCCCGGCGGGTGCCGACGGACCGTTGCCGATCGTCGTCGAGTACAACGGCTACGGCGGCGGTCGCGGCTTCCCGCACGAGCACCTCACCTGGGCCGCCAGCGGCTACGCCCACCTGTTCGTCGACTCCCGGGGCCAGGGCTCCGGCTGGGGCAGCGGCGGCGACACCCCCGACCCGCACGGCTCCGGGCCCGCCGGATCGGGCTTCATGACCCGCGGCATCCTCGACCCGGAGCAGCACTACTACCGGCGCCTGATCACCGACTGCGTGCGGGCCATCGACGCCGTGCGCACCCTGGACCGCATCGACCACGACCGGATCGTGGTCGCCGGCGGCTCCCAGGGCGGCGGACTCACCGTCGCCGTCGCCGGACTCGTCGAGGGCCTGGCCGCCGCCATGCCCGACGTGCCCTTCCTGTGCCACATCGCCCGCGGCATCGAGGTCTCCGACACCGACCCCTACGGCGAGATCCCCCGCTACCTGTCCGTGCACCGCGACCAGGTCGAGCAGGTGTTCCGCACCCTGTCCTACCTCGACGGCCTGCACCACGCCGCCCGGGCCACCGCCCCGTCGCTGTTCTCGGTCGGGCTGCTGGACACCGTGTGCCCGCCGTCCACCGTCTTCGCCACCCACCACGCCTGGGGCGGACCCTCCACCATCGAGGTCTACCCGTACAACCAGCACGAGGGCGGCGGCGGACACCACTGGCAGCGGCAGGCCGCCTGGCTGCGGGAGACCCTCGGGCTCTGACCCCATCCGCCCTGGTCGGCGCGCTTCCGGATGCGCCGACCAGGGCGGTGGGTTCCCCTGGCACCAGGTGCGGAACACCCAGGACCGAACCGTGAGGAGTCCCACGATGAAGCGCATCGCCCTCGGCACGACCGTCACCCTGGTCGGCCTCACCCTCGCCCTCGCCGCCCCCGCCACCGCCCAGAGCAGCGTCGGGCCCAGCAGCGGATGGGGCCAGGCCCAGCACTACGTCAACGGCCAACTCCAGCCCCCCGCCCCCGCCGTGGTCGACCAGGACCCCGCCGAGGCCATGATCCTGCAACGCACCAACGCCGTCCGCGCCACCGACGGCCGCACCGCCCTCACCCGCAACACCCGCCTCGACGCCGTCGCCGCCGCCTGGGCCACCCAGATGGCCACCACCGGCGACTTCCGGCACAACCCGAACTACAGCACCCAGATCCCGGCAGGCTGGCGGGCAGCAGGCGAGAACATCGCCTGGAACAGCTACGACCCCGCCGCCCTCGCCACCCAGTGGGAACAATCCGCCGGGCACCGGGCCAACATGGTGAACCCGTCCTTCACCCACATCGGCATCGGCGTCGTCCAGTACAACGGGCGGTACTACGGCGTGCAGGTCTTCGGCGGGTACCCCAACGGCCTCGCCTGAGCACTACACCGGACCCGGTACCTGCCACGGCACGGGTGCCGGGTCCGCTAGCCTGGCTCGGCACCAAGGGCCAGTAGCTCAGCCGGTCAGAGCAGCGGACTCATAATCCGTCGGTCGTGGGTTCAAGCCCCACCTGGCCTACACCTCAGCACCAGCGGACTACCGTGGCACCGTGCCGCTCTTCACCCGCCGCCCCAGCCTGCCCGACTCCCTGCGCCGCGGCCTCGATCTGCCCGCCGGCGACAAGGTCCTGTCCGCGACCAGGCTGGCCGACGACCAGGGCTGGCTCGTCGCCACCCGCCTCGCCCTGCACATCCTGCCTCTCGCGGGTGAGCACGAGGCCCACCCCTGGTCCGACGTCGACCGGGGCAGCTTCGACCCGGAGACCCCCGCGATCACCGTGCACTGGGTCACCGGACACGCCCAGGAGTTCCCGCTGGCCGAGCAGCGCCCGGCGCGCTTCACGCAGACCTTCCGCGAGCGCGTCCAGTCGTCGGTCGTGCACGTCCAGAACGTGCAGATCCCGGGTGCCGGGACGGTCCGGATCGCCCTGCGGCGCGACCCGGCGGGTGCCCTGCTCACCCAGGTGATCGGATCGCCGCAGGTCGACCTGGCCGACCCGGGCGTCGCCGCACTGATCGACTCCGCCGAGCGCGAGGTGCGGTCGGCGGCCGGTCTGCGAGCCTGACCCGCACGGGTGTCATCAGCACCGGCTGAGTGCTGCTAGAGTTTTGCCCGCACGATCCCTCGTAGCTCAATTGGCAGAGCATCCGACTGTTAATCGGACGGTTACTGGTTCGAGTCCAGTCGAGGGAGCATCCGACCCCCAGTGGCCCAGGCCGCTGGGGGTCTTCTGTTTCTCCGCGCGGGCCCCCACCCTGTGGCCGCGCCCCACCTTCCGGCGCCGTTCCACCAACCGCCCTCCGACTGTGCACAGGTGACGCACCGCCGCCGTGGTCCACAGCCGACCCGCTCTCCCCCTCGCCGCCCGCCACCCGGTTCTGGCTGACTCCTCCGCCATCAGCACCCAGCGACGGAGGACCACACCCATGCGACCACGAACCCCTTGCCAGCCACGCCTGAGCCTGTTGATCGGCGTGCTGCTCTTCCTGACCGGTCTGCTGGCGTCCGCCCCGGCGGTGCCACGGGCGGCCGCCACCCAGGGCACCGTGGGGCAGGGCATCCACGTCCCGATCCCGGGCTACGGCGAGACCTGGTTGGGCGCGTTCGAGGTCCCCACCGGGGTGGATGCCGCGATGTCGTGGTGCCTGCAGATGTGGGTGGCCCCGGGGGTCGGTGCGCCGCCGGTGTCGGTGACCCTGCACGACGACCCAGTGCTGGCGTGGGTGATCGAGACCTTCGCCGACCCGTCCAATGCCCTGGATCAGGCGGCGATCGCCTACACGGTGCACCAGCGGGCGGAGGTGCCCGGGGTGGTCGCGGGCGGTGACGTCGAGGCGGCCAAGCAGTTGCTGGCGGCCGCCGCACCGGTGGAGGTGCGGGAGCGTTCGGCGGCGATGGTGGCGACCGCGACGGCGCAGGCGGGTCCGTATCGGGACTCGTCCCCGGCGGTGAGCCCGCACGATCTGCGCTACGGCACGATCAGCGACCTCGGGGTGGTGAGTGCGGCGGGTGCGTGGGTGTCCGGCCTGGACGCGACGGTGGAGCTGCTCACCGCCGACGACTCCGGCGCCCTGGTGCCGAGCGACCGCGCCGTCTTCGATCTGAACGGCAACCACCGGGCCGACCCGGACGAGTCGAACACGTGGACCGGCAGTACACCGGACGGGCCCTTGACCCTGGGCTATGTGGCGACCGGTGTCGGTGAGGTGGTGGTGCGGCCTCGGTTCGCCGGATTGCGCACCGCGCAGCTGGAGCTGCAGGCGATGGACCCGAGCCGGCAGGACAACCTGGCTCTGCACCCGGGCCGGTCGGGCGGGCCGACCGAGCGCACCGGGCCGACGGTCTCCTTCTTGGTGGCCCATGGGTTCCGGGTGACCGGGGTGTCGGCGGTCGAGGACGCGGTGGTCGACCCGGGTGAGCCGGTGTGCGACACGCTGGACCTGCAGCCGGCAGCGGGCTATCCGTGGCTGTCCATCGGCACGACTCCGGTGGAGGTCCCGCTGACGGCGACGCTGTGGTGGGCGGGCGAGCAGCCGGCGACCACGAGCGAGACCACCCCGCCGACCGCCGTCCTCGTCACCGAGGTCGAGGTGGCAGCGAACGGCCCGGGCACCTACCGCGCCTGCGCCGACCCGGCCGCGCTGGCCGAGACCGCACCGGGCTTCCTCACCTGGCGGTGGCGGGTCGATCGGTCGGCGATGCCCCCGGTGGAACGCCGTGCGCTCTTGGAGGCGTGGGAGGACAGCTTCGGGCTGCCCGCCGAGACGACGTCGGTCCGCCACACCCCGACTGTGGTGACCAGCCTGAGTGTGCGTGCCACCGGCGGCGGTCTGCGGTTGGTCGACGACCTGTGGGCGGAGGGCTACCCGAGCGATCACGGGACGTTCGGCGGCGGCGCGGGCTTCGACGGCGACCGGCCGGACGAGCTCACCGAGGTGTGGTTCTTCCCGACGGACGTCCCGGTGACGGACGCCGGGCTGGACGAGGGTGCTGCCACGTTGATCGGCACGGTGCGCCGCGACGCCGACAACGGCTTCGAGACCCTGTCCTCCCCCGATCTGCGGTGGCCGGCATCGGAGCGGGACGGCGACGGCGACGGGGTGCTCGACCCGCTGCCGGGCACGGTCGTGGCCCGCACCGTCTTCGCCGGGGACGACCGGACCGGTCCCCTGACCACCTCCGTCGCCGATACCACCGAACAGTTCACGGTCGTGCCCCCGAGGCCGGAGGACGAACCGCTGCGGGTCACCACCACGATCCAACCGATGGGCGACGTCGCGGCGGGCGACAGCGTGACGTTCAGCGACGCCACCGACGTCTTCGGCACCGTTCCCGACGGCGGGCTGACCCTGACCAACGATCTGTTCCACTGGACCGGGGACGAGCCGATCTGCTCACCGGAGACGCTGCTCGCACCGGGTGACCCGATCGCCGTCACCGAGGCGGGTGCGTTCATCTCCGCCGAGGTACCGGTCACCGCCGAGCCCGGCGCGTCCTACGGCTACGTCGAGACCCTGCGGAACCCCTCCGGGCAGGTCGTGCACCGCGGGGTGTGCGGCGCCGAGACCGAGACGGTCCGGGTCCCCGCCCCCGCCGAGGTGACGACCAGCGCGCACGCCGACTCCGACACACCGACGGTGGGCGACGAGCTGTGGGACACGATCAGCTGGGCCGGCGACATCCCCGAGGGTGCGACCACCACCGCCGCGCTGTTCCGCTCCCCCGCCGGACGGCCACTGGTCTGTTCGCCCGACACCCTGGTGTGGACCTCGGCGCCGATCACGATCACCACCAGCCCCGGAACCGGCGACACCGACCGGCACCGGGTCGACGCCACCGGGAGCTACGGCTTCGTGGAGACCACCCGCGCCCCGGACGGCACGGTGCTCAGCACCGGGACCTGCGGCGACAGCTCGGAGACGCTGACCGTGGCCGCCCCTGCCCCTGCTCCGGCGCCACCGGTCGCGCTGCTCCTCGCCCTGACCGGCAGTCCCCTCCGCCTCGGCGCGGCCGTGGGACTCGCGCTGGTGGTCACCGGGAGCACGCTCATCATGGTCCGTCGGCGTCGCACCGAGGCCGGGGGCGCGGGCTCCGCTGACTGACTACTGAGCGACAGGGTGCGCGCCTCGGAGCACAACCGGGGCGCGCACCCGGTGCGCGCGCGGCGCCCGTCCCGCCGCAACCCGGGCCAGCACGTCGGCAGCACCAGTCACGGTCCGGCTGCCGGCCTGTTTGCGGCGCCGGTGGCGATCGACGGCTGGCACGTCGGAGCACCGATGGCGATCCGACGTCGCCCGCACCGCCACCACTCAGGCGCTCTCCCGCAGCGCTCGCCGCTGGTCCTCGGCGGCGAGCAACTGCTGGAACACCTCGCGCTGGGCATCCGGTTCGGCGCTGGGGTCCAGTCGCTGCAACCGGCCGCGCAGGTCCGCGATGTGCCGGGTGAGCGCCAGCTCGACCAGCGCCATCACCAGGCCACGGGCGTAGCCGGGCAGCTTGTCCGGTCGGTCCTCCGGGATGGGTTCGACGGCGAGTCGGGTGATCAGCGAGTGCACCGGACCCGCCGACTGCTCGCGCACGGCCTCCACCCAGGCGGCGGTGCCGTGATCGGCGGCCAGCACCTTGGCTCGGGTCGCCCCACCGGCGGCCCGGATCGCGGCGTGCACGGCCCGGTAGGCGGGTGCGCCGAAGGTCTCCGCTTCGAGCTGATCGAATTCGACCGGCACCAGGTCCGGCAGCTGGAGCACGACCTCCAGGGCACGACGCTCGGTGGTGGCCACCGGGTCGCGCGGGTCGGGCATCGGCATCTGCAGCACCGGCACCGGATCCGCGCCGCGCTCGCCCGGTCCAGCCGCCTGGCCGGTCCGACCGCGCGATTCCAGACCCCGACCGTCCATCCCGCCCCGACCATCCGCGCTGGACCCGCGGCCGTCGGTTCCCGGCCGACCGTCCTGGCTGCCGCGACCGTTCGCCGCCGACCGTGCCGCGGCACCGGCCGCCCGCACCGCCTGCTGCACGGTGGGCAGGTCCATCCCCAACCACCCGGCGAGCTCGCGGGTGTACCCCTCGCGCAGGTCCGGCCGCGGGATCCCGGCCACCGTGGGCGCACACTCGCGCAGCGCACCGGCCCGGCCCTCGACGGTGCTCAGGTCGTACTCGGCGAGCTGACGGCGCAGCACGAACCGGAACAGCGGCGGCGGGGAGTCCACCAGCGCGCGCACCGCGTCCGGGCCCTTGCGCTGGCGCAGGTCGCAGGGGTCCATGCCCTCATCGGCGACCGCGACGTAGGCGGGCACGCCCAGGGTCCCCTGCTGCTCGTGCGCCTTCATCGCCGCCTTCTGCCCGGCCTCGTCGCCGTCGAAGGTGAAGACGACGGCACCCTTGTCACCGACGTCGCCCATCAACCGCCGCACGATCCGCGCGTGCTCCGGACCGAAGGCGGTGCCGCAGGTCGCGATGGCGGTGCCGACCCCGGACAGGTGCATCGCCATCACGTCGGTGTAGCCCTCGACGACCACGACCTTCTTGGTGCGGGCGATCTCCCGCTTGGCCAGGTCGATGCCATACAGCACATGGGACTTCTTGTAGAGCGCCGTCTCCGGGGTGTTCAAGTACTTGGGGCCCTGGTCGTCGTCGTAGAGCCGCCGCGCCCCGAAGCCGACGGTGTCGCCGGTGACCTCGCGGATCGGCCAGACCAGGCGACCACGGAACCGGTCGTAGATCCCCCGGTTGCCCTGGCTCATCAACCCGCTGGCGATCAGTTCCTTCTCGGTGAAGCTGCGACCGCGCAGGTGCCGGAGCAGCTGGTCCCAGCTCTGCGGCGCGTACCCGATGCCGAACTGCTCGGCCGCCGACCGGTCGAAGCCGCGCCCGGCGAGGAAGTCGCGGGCAGCCGCGGCGCCGGGGGTGAGCAGCTGCTCGGCGAAGAACTCACCGGCCACCCGGTGCGCCTCCAGCAGCCGCTGTCGGGTGCCGGGCTCCATCCCGGGCCGCGGGCCGCCGCCCTCCTCGTACCGCAGCTGGATGCCGACCCGCCCGGCCAGGTACTCGACCGCCTCGCTGAACGGCAGGCCGTCGACCTTCTGCACGAAGTCGATGACGTCGCCGCCCTCGCCGCAGCCGAAGCAGTGGTACAGCCCGACCTGGGGCCGGACGTGGAAGGAGGGGGTGCGCTCGTCGTGGAAAGGACACAGGCCCTTCATCGAGCCGACGCCGGCGGTCTTCAGCGCCACCTGTTCGCCGACGATGTCCTCGATCCGGGCGCGCTCGCGGACCGCCTCCACGTCCTCCCGCCGGATCCGTCCTGCCACGCCACGATCCTAGTGCCGCCGGACGGCCCGACGGCCGCCGCCCCCTGGTCGGGACGACGGCCGGCCCGTCACGGCTCAAGCGCGCAATCGACTCCGGCTCAGGCGCCCGGCCGGTCCCAGCTCAGGCGCCCAGCCGGTCCCAGCTCAGGCGCGCAGTCGGTCCCAGCTCAGGCGCGCAGTCGGTCCCGGCTCGGGCGCGCAGTCGGTCCTGGCTCGGGCGCGCAGTCGGTCCCGGCTCGGGCGCCCAGCCGGTCGCGCATCAGGCGTCCAGGTCGATCACGATCCGGCCGTCGATCCCGCCGCGCTCCATCTCGCCGAAGATCGCATTGATGTCCGACATCGGGCGCACGGTATAGGTCGGCTGGATCTTGCCGCGGGCGAAGAAGTCCACCGCCTCGGCCATGTCCTTGCGGGTGCCGACGATCGAGCCGCGCACGGTCAGCCCCAGCAGCACGGTGCTGAAGATGTCCAGCGGGAACTGCTCCGGCGGCAGCCCGACCAGGGCGACGGTGCCGCCGCGCCGCAGGGCGCCGATCGCCTGCGGGAACGCGTGTCCGTTGACGGCGGTGACCAGACCGCCCTGCACGCCGCCCCCGGTCAGCCGCTGGATCTCGGCGGCCGGGTCGTCGCTGGTGCGGGCGTTGACGGTGATCTCGGCGCCGTGGGTGCGGGCCAGTGCCAGCTTCTCGTCGTCGACGTCCACCGCGACCACCCGCAGCCCCATCGCCACCGCGTACTGCACCGCGATGTGGCCGAGGCCGCCGATGCCGGAGATCAGCACCCACTGGCCGGGCCGGGTGTCGGTGCGCTTGAGGCCCTTGTAGACGGTGACCCCGGCGCACAGGATCGGGGCGACCGCCGCCAGGTCGACCCCCGCCGGGATCAGCGGTGCGTACCGGGCGTCGACCAGCATGTACTGCCCGAACGACCCGTCCACCGAGTACCCGCCGTTCTCCTGCCGGGGGCAGAGCGTCTCCCAGCCGGTCTCGCAGTACTCGCACTCGCCGCAGGCGCTCCACAGCCAGGCGTTGCCGACCAGGTCGCCGACGGCCACCCGGGTGACCTGGTCACCGATCGCCACGACCTCGCCGACACCCTCGTGGCCGGGGACGAACGGCGGGCTGGGCTTCACCGGCCAGTCGCCGTGCGCCGCGTGCAGGTCGGTGTGACACACGCCGGAGAACCTGACCTTCACCAGCGCCTGCTGCGGTCCGGGTGTGGGGACCGGGATCTCGTCGACGGTCAGCGGCTGCGCGAACTCGTGGACGACTGCTGCCTTCATCGTGCTCATGGTGTTTCCTCCCAGCGGACGTTCGGTCAGCGCGGGTGAGCGCTCCGGTCAGTTCACGCCCAGGAAGCCGGCACTAGGTGGCGACTGTCGGGTTTACCGAGTAGTCGACCGTGGGAACTAGGTGGTCGCCACTCAGTACCGCGGCGGCGGCGCCAACCGCGCGTGCCAGGCGGCCGCGGAGACGTCGGTGAGCGAGGCGACCTGGTCGATCACCACCCGCAGCCGCGCACCGTCGTCGGCGGCGGCCCGCCAGTCGGCGGCGAACGGCGGTTCCAGGCTGACCGGGGCGCGGTCGGCGAGGACGTGCACCAGATCGGCGAGGATCTCGCGCTGGCGCTGGTACAGCGGTTCGAGTTCGCGGGGGGCCATCACGTAGGCGACGGCCAGGCCCTTGAGCACCAGGATCTCCGCGGTGGTCGCGGTGGGCACGATCAGGTCGGCGGCGTACCGGGTCAGGGGTCCCGGGCCGTAGACCTCGCGGGTGGCGAGCTGGGCGGCGCGGGCGAACCGGCCGATCAACTGGCTGGTGGTGTTCTTCAGCGCGGCCAGGGCCGGACGTGACCCGTCGAATCCGGTGCGCCACAGGTCGGCGCGCACCAGGCGGTCCATCGCGGCCTCGAGTCCGGCCGCGTCGATGGCGTCGCCGTACCAGGTCTGGATCGCCTCGACGACCCGCGCGCGTTCCTCCGGCTGGCCGAGCACCCCCAGGTCGAACCGGCCGCCGACCACCGCGTCCTCGACGTCGTGCACCGAGTAGGAGATGTCGTCGGCGAGGTCCATCACCTGGGCCTCCAGGCATTTGCGCCCGACGGGGGCGTCGCCGCGCAGCCAGTCGAACACCGGCTGGTCGTCCGCGTAGACGCCGAACTTGTGCGTCGGTCGCCCGCTGGTCGCGCTGACCGGCCCCTGCCCGATCGCCCACGGGTACTTCACCGAGGCGTCCAGGCTGGCCCGGGTCAGGTTGAGCCCGGCGCTGCCGCCGTCCTCGGTGATCACCTTGGGTTCGAGCCGGGTGAGCAGCCGGAGGGTCTGGGCGTTGCCCTCGAAGCCGCCGATGTCGCGGGACAGGTGCGCCAGCGCGCGCTCGCCGTTGTGCCCGAACGGCGGGTGACCGAGGTCGTGCGCCAGGCAGGCGGTGTCCACCACGTCCGGGTCGCAGCCGAGGATCTTGCCGATCTCCCGACCGACCTGGGCCACCTCCAGGGTGTGGGTGAGGCGGGTGCGGATGAAGTCGTCGGAGCTGGGGCCGAGCACCTGGGTCTTGGCACCGAGCCGACGCAGCGCGGAGGAGTGCACCAGGCGGCCGCGGTCGCGCTCGAAGGGGCTGCGGGCGCGCGACTTGGGGGCTTCCGGCACCCAACGCTCCCGATCAGCCTCGGTGTAGCCGTCGGGAAGGTCGCTGCTGCTCACGGTCCCAGCCTAAGTGAGGACGCGCTCAGCCCAGCGTCCACACCTGGAACGTCGGCCCGTGGGTGGGCAGGGCGCGGGCGGAGCCGAGCTCGGCTCCGCCGTAGACGTTCAGCGCGGTGCCGAGCGACGCGGGGAGCTCGGCCCCCGCCCAGGGCGCACGGGTCGCCAGGACCAACAGCCGCTCGTCGGCGGTCTCCCGGAGATACCCGATCGCGTCGTCCTCGATCACGACCCAGCGCAGCCCGCCCTCCCGCAGCGCGGGGTGGGCGGCGCGCAGGGCGATCAGCGAGCGGTACACCTCGAAGGTCTCGGCGTCCCAGTCGGGACCGCCGCCGGCCTCGATCTGCGACCAGGGCATGGTGACCCGGGCGTGCTCGCCGTTGGTGCCGACGGCGCCGCCCTCGTCCCCGGCGAACAGCACCGGCGTGCCGGGGTAGGTGAACAGCAGTCCGGCGGCGACCTCGACCCGGTCCCGGCTGCCGAGCACGGTGCGGATCCGCGGGGTGTCGTGCGAGCCGAGCAGGTTCCACTGCCGGGTGGTGACCGACCACGGGACGGCGGCACCGAAGTCACGCATCGCGGCGACCACCGCCGGGCCGCGACGGTGCGGGATCGGGCTGGGCATCTCCACGTAGCGCAGGTCGGAGTCGGCGGCGAGCCAGCTCCACACCGGTCGGGTGAAGGCCGAGTAGTTCATGGTGCCGTGCCAGCCACCGGCGGTCAGGTCGACCCCGGCGTCGTGGAAGTGCTCGGCGATCAGCACCCCGTCCGGGCGCACCGACTCGATCGTGGACCGCACCCGGCGGGAGACCTCGTGGGTGAGGTCGTCGGCGCCCTGGCGACCGGTCATGTTCGCGACGTCGATCCGCCAGCCGTCCAGGTGGAAGGGGGCGTCCAGGTAGCGGGTGACGACTCGGGCCATCCGGTCCTGCAGTGCCGGGTCGTTGTGGTTGAGCTTGGGCAGGGAGGCGTGACCCAGCCAGCCGACGTAGCCCGGTGCGGTGTCGGTCCAGTAGTAGAAGGAGCGTTCGACGGACGCGGGGTCCTGCGCGCGGGTGAACCAGTCGTGCGCGTCGCCGGTGTGGTTGGTGGTCAGGTCACCGACGATCCGCAGCCCGCGTCGGTGCACGGCGTCCGCCAGCGAGGCGAGCGCGTCGTCCCCGCCGAGCAGCGGGTCGATCGCGTCGAAGGTGGCGGCGTCGTAGCGGTGGTTGGACCGGCCCGGGAACGACGGCGTGAGGTAGAGCGTGGTGACGCCGAGGCGTTCCAGGTGGTCGAGGTGTTCCTCGATGCCGGTCAGGTCGCCGCCGTAGAACTGGGTGCCGGTGCCCGGCCCGCCGCCGATCGGCTCGTCGCCCCACTGCGCGGGCAGCGCCCAGTCCGGCGTCGCGCGCTGGTCGGCGGCGGCGGAGCGGGCGAAGCGGTCGGGGAACACCTGGTAGACCACCGCGTCGCGCGCCCAGGCGGGGCCCGGCTCCGTGGTGGTGAGCCGGAAGTCGCTGGCGTCGGGCACGTCCCGGGCGATCAGTCCCTCGCCGTTCAGCCATGCCTGCCCGCCGTCGTACTGCTCGCCGACCAGGAGGAACCGGTAGCTGGTCACCGGGTTGGTCATCGGGACGTGGGCGGTGAACCAGTGCTCGTCGTCGATGGTGTCGGTGAGCGTGGCCGGGTAGACCCGGGGCTCACCGTCCTCGACCACCCGGAGCCAGACCGCCTCGGGTGCCGGGCCGGGGACCCGCAGCCGCACCGGCACCTGCTCCCCCAGCCGCGGGGTCCGGGTCGGGACGTAGAGCGCCGACCCGTCGTGGTGCGGCGGGAGGAACAGGTGCACGGCGGGTCAGCCCTTCACGGAGCCGGCGGTCAGGCCACCGACGATGTACTTCTGCAGGAACAGGAACAGGGCGAGCACCGGGAACGCGGCGATCACCGCACCGGCGGCGAACACCCCCCAGTTGGCGGCCAGCTGGTCGGAGACCAACGAGTACAGCCCCACGGCCACCGTCCAGGACGACTCGGCCGGCAGCACGATCCGGGCGACGATGAACTCGCCGAAGGTGCTGATGAAGGCCAGCAGCGTGACCACGGCGAGGATCGGCGCGACCAGCCGCAGGATGATCGTCCAGTAGATCTGCGCGTGGGTGGCGCCGTCGATCTTGGCCGCCTCGTCCAGCTCACGCGGGATGGTGTTGAAGAAGCCGTACATCAGGAAGGTGTTCGAGCCCAGCGCGCCACCGAGGTAGACGGCGATCAGGCCGAGCTTGCCGTTCAGCCCCAGCGCCGGGAAGACGTCTCCCAGGCCGAGCAGCAGCAGGAAGATCGCCACGAAGGCCAGCATCTGGGGGAACATCTGCACGATCAGCAGCCCGGTCAGCCCCGACCGACGACCGCGGAACCGGAACCGGCTGAACGCATAGGCGGCGGCCGCGCCGAGCAGCATCGCGCCGACCGAGCTGGTCACCGAGATGACCAGCGAGTTGCCCAGCCAGGTCCAGAACTTGGTGCTGTCGAACAGGGTGCTGAAGTTCGAGCCGGTGACGTCGCTGAACAGGCTGTTGGAGCCGGTGAGCGTGCCGCCGGAGGACAGCGCCGCCGACACCAGGTAGACCAGCGGGAACGCGGCGTAGACCACGAAGATCACGCCGATCAGGTGCCGCCAGCCCAGTTCCCGGGTCCAGCGACCGAATGACAGCTTGGGGTGCTCGGGAGTCGTCGCGGACATCAGTTGATCTCCTCCAGCTGACGGGTCTTGCGGAAGGCCAGGGCCGAGATCCCGCCGACGATCACGAAGATCATGATCGACAGCGCGCTGGCCAGGCCGTAGTTCTTGGACGCGTTCCCGTCCACCCCGGCGATGTTGTAGACCATCGAGATCAGGATGTCGGTGTGGCCCAGCGGCACCGAGGCGTCGGAGAACCGTGGCCCACCGCCGGTCAGCATGTAGATCAACGTGAAGTTGTTGAAGTTGAACGCGAAGCTGCTGATCAGCAGCGGGGTGGTGGAGACCAGCAGCAGCGGCATGGTCACCGAGCGGAAGGCCCGCCACGGGCTGGCGCCGTCGATCTTGGCCGCTTCCATCACGTCGCCCGGCAGCGACTGCAACGCACCGGTGCAGATCAGGAACATGTACGGGAAGCCGAGCCAGAGGTTCACGCCCAGCACCGCGAGTTTCGCCAGCACCGGGTCGGTCAGCCAGCCGATGTTCGCGCCGCCGAGGATCACCTCGTTGATGAAGCCGAACTTGCGGTTCAGCAGGCCGGCCCACAGCAGCGCGCCGAGGAAGCCCGGGATGGCGTACGGGAGGATCAGCAGCGTGCGGTAGATCTTCCGGCCGCGCAGGCGCACGTCGTTGAACACCACGGCCAGGAACAGGCCGAGCAGGAAGGTGGTCGCCACCGACCCGAACGCGAAGGCGAAGGTCCAGACCAGGATCTTCCAGAACGGCGCCGCGTACCGGCTGTCGGTGAAGGCGGTGGTGAAGTTCTCCGCGCCGACGAACACCCGCCAACCGACCGCCAGCGTGCTGCCGTCCTGCGCCTCGAACTGACCGCGGTCGTTCGGGGTGTAGACGGTGCCCGTGGTGGTGTCGGTCATGGTGTCCGCGTCGGCGTCGTAGACCAGCGTCGACTCGGCGACGTAACCGGTGCGGGCGTCCTGGGTGCGGATCGAGCCGTCGTTCGGGTCGTCGGAGACCGGCACCCGCAGGCTGGTCACCTCGTCCTGGCGCTCCAGGACCGTGGTCCGGTCCAGCACGTCGTAGCCGGGCACCGCGGTGATCTGACCGGAATCGACGGTCGCGTCGACCTCGTGCAGCGGGTCGTCGGCGGTGCCCACCCGGACATCGCCGTCGCCGTCCTGCACCGCGAAGCCCAGGGCGTCGCCGTCGCCGACCACGGTGAGCTGGTAGGTCTCGGTGCCCTCCACCCGGCGCTCGTTCTGCACCAGCAGCGCCTCGACGGCCTGCGACTTGGTGGAGTTGTGGCCGTCACCGTAGTTGGTGAACGCGACGTAGCCGGTGTAGGCCATCACGTACACCTGGTAGACCAGCAGGAACACCAGGCCGGGCAGGACGTACTTCAGCGGCAGGGTCTTCTTGGCGAAGTACACCCAGTTGGTGATCGCCAGCAGGATCACCATCGAGGTGAGGATGCCCCACGCCTCCTGGTTCCAGGCGGCCAGGATGCCGTACACCCCGAAGGCGTCGATCAGGGCGACCAGCACGAGCTTCACGATGAAGCCGGGGCGGAAGTCGCGGGCGTGGGAGAGATCGCGGCCGCGGCGCTGGGGCGCGACCGCGGTGGACTCAGGGGTGGGCATCGGTGCCTCCGGGGCGGTTCACGAGCAGGGGGAGCGTGCGCGACCGGTGCGGGGTCGCCCCCGCACCGGTCACGTGTCAGGCAGGTCAGCCGCCGATGGCGCCCTGGATGTCCGAGATCATCTTCTGCCAGACGGCGGTCGGGTCCTGCGACCCGCTGATCGCCGCGGCCTCGGTCACGCCCCAGTAGGTCCACACGGACGCCATCTCCGGGATGGAGGGCATCGGCACGGCGGTGGCCCCGACCTCACGGAAGCCGGCGGTGACCGGGTCCTCGGAGGCGGTGTCGGCCGCGGCGGTCAGCGCCGGGACGCGGTGGCCGGCCTCGTACAGCGCGAGCTGCGCGTCCTCGGTCGACATGTAGTTCAGCAGGAAGTCGTTGGCGAGCAGCGCGTTCTCGCTCTGCGCGGAGACGTAGAAGCCCTGCACACCGGCGAAGGGCTGCGCCTCCTGGCCACCGGCGGACGGGATCGCGGAGACAGCGAGGTCCATGCCCTCGAAGGAGTCCAGCATCCACGGGCCACCGACGATGAACGGCGACTGGCCGTTCTTGAACGCCTCGAGCGCGATGTCGTAGGTGATCGCGGTGTCCAGCGTGCCGGCGGCACCCTGCTGGGCCAGCCAGCCGGCGAAGGCCTCACCGTTCGCGCCACCCATCGCCAGGGTGGAGTTGTACGAGCCGTCCTCGTTCTGCTCGAACACCGGGGCGCCGAAGGAGGTCTGCAGCGGGTAGTAGGTGTACGGGTCGCCGTCCTCGCTGGTCTGGATCAGCACCGGGTACTGGGTGCCCGCTGCCTGACCGGCGGCGATCATGTCGTCCCAGGTGGTCGGCGCGTCGGCGGCCAGGGCGGTGTTGCGGATCAGGCCGATGTTCTCCACCGCGTAGGGCAGGCCGTAGACCTGACCGTCCTGGGTGAAGGCCTCCACCGACACCGGCTCGAACTGGTCGGCCAGGTCGCCGAGCTCGATCGGGGCGACGACGCCGTTCTTGGTCAGCTCACCGAGCCAGTCGTGGGCGCCGACGGTGATGTCCGGGCCCTTGCCGGTCGGCACCTGGGCGATGAAGTCGGTGCGGATGTCGTCGTAGTTCTTCAGCACCGTCTCGACCTTGGTGCCGGTCTCGGCGGTGAAGTCGGCTGCGGCGGCCTCGACCGCGTCCTGCCGGGTCTCGTCGACCCAGATGGTGAGGCTGGAGCCGTCGCCCGCGGCGGCGGTCGAGGAGTCGTCCGACGACGTGTCGTCGCCGGAGGAGCACGCAGTGAGGGTGAGCGCCAGGCCGGCCATGACGGCCACGGCGGAGATGCTCCGTCGCATCGTGAGTCTCCCGAATGTTGAGGGGGTCCAGCGCTGGAATCCCACCCGCGCTGGCTCGGTGTACCGGACCGTAACGTCGTTGCCACAGCCGTTGCAAGCCGTTACGGTAACTTTCAGGCATCGGTTGCAAGGCCTTGCAAGGGCGGCGCGGAAACCGACCGATCGACAACGATGACGAGGAGGTCCGGTGGCTTCTACGCTGCCAGGCGTGCGTACTCGCCTGACCGACCTCGCCGACCAAGCCGGGGTGTCCACCGCCACCGTCTCCCGGGTGCTCAACGGCAAGCCGGGAGTCTCCTCGCAGGCCCGGCAGGCGGTGATCACCGCGATGGACCTGCTCGGCTACGAGCGACCCGACAAGCTGCGGCCCCGCTCCACCGGCCTGGTCGGACTCGTGGTGCCCGAACTGTCCAACCCGGTGTTCCCCGCCTTCGCGCAGGTGATCGAGTCGGTGCTGACCCAGCGCGGTTTCACGCCGTTGCTGTGCGCCCAGCAGCCGGGCGGCACCACCGAGGACCAGTACGTGGAGATCCTGCTCGACCACGACGTGGCCGGGATCATCTTCCTGTCCGGCCTGCACGCCGACACCCAGCAGCCAGTCGACCGCTATCAGGCGCTGCGCGGCCGCGGGCTGCCGATCGTGCTGGTGAACGGTTCCGCCCCCGGCATCGACGCACCCACCGTGGCCGCCGACGACACGGTGGCGATCGACCAGGCGATGCGGCACCTGCTGTCCCTCGGGCACCGCCGGATCGGTCTGGCGATCGGTCCGGAGCGGTTCGTCCCGGCCCAGCGCAAGCGGCGCGCCTTCGCCGAGGCACTGCGTGAGCGGCTGGACGTGGCCGACGACGCCGAGCACGTGGTGTCGACCCTGTTCACCGTCGAGGGCGGTGCCACCGCCGCACACGAGCTGCTGGACAGCGGGCACACTGCGATCATCTGCGGCTCCGACCTGATGGCGCTCGGCGTGATCCGCACCGCCCGGCAGCGCGGGCTGCGGGTGCCGGAGGACCTGTCGGTGGTCGGCTTCGACGACTCGGTGCTGATCGGTTTCACCGACCCCCCGCTGACCACCGTGCGACAGCCGGTGCAGGCGATGGGCCGCGCGGCCGTCGCCGCCCTGATGAGCGAGATGTCCGGCACCCCGACCTCCCGCAACGAACTGTTGTTCCACCCCGAGCTGATCGTCCGTGGGTCGACCAGCTCCGCTCCATAGTCACGAAGACCCGGAAGGCACTCCCCCTGTGACCACGCTCGACTCCCGCACGCTCGCCGTGCACGCACCCGGACCCGACCACGGCGAGTGGTGGCGTGACGCGGTGATCTACCAGGTGTACCCGCGCTCCTTCGCCGACGCGAACGGCGACGGCATCGGCGACCTGCCCGGTATCACCGCGCGCCTGGACCACCTGGCGGCCCTCGGCATCGACGCGGTCTGGCTGTCGCCGTTCTACCGCTCCCCGCAGGCCGACGCCGGGTACGACGTGTCGGACTACCGGGATGTCGACCCGCTGTTCGGCACCCTGGCCGACTTCGACGCGCTGCTGCACCGGGCGCACGAGCTGGGTCTGAAGGTCGTCGTGGACATGGTGCCGAACCACAGCTCGGACGAGCACGTGTGGTTCCAGGAGGCGCTGCGGTCCGAGCCGGGGTCGCCGGAGCGCGCCCGCTACCTGTTCCGCGAGGGCAAGGGCGAGCACGGCGAGGAGCCGCCGAACAACTGGCAGTCGATCTTCGGCGGCCCGGCCTGGACCCGGGTGCCGGACGGGCAGTGGTACCTGCACCTGTTCGACTCCAAGCAGCCCGACCTGGACTGGACCAACCCGGAGGTGCGCGCCGAGTTCGAGTCGGTGCTGCGGTTCTGGCTGGACCGGGGCGTCGACGGCTTCCGGATCGACGTGGCCCACGGCATGGTCAAGGCCGAGGGACTGCCGGACTGGGACGGCCACGTCTCCATGATCGAGGGCACCGACGGTGACGCCAGCGGCGGCGGCGGCAACCAAGGGCCGATGTTCGACCAGGACGGCGTGCACGAGATCTACCGCTCCTGGCGGAAGATCCTCGACGCCTACGACGGCGACCGGATGCTGGTCGCCGAGGCCTGGGTGGACCCGCTGTCCCGGTTGGCGCGCTACGTCCGTCCGGACGAGATGCACCAGGCGTTCAACTTCGCCTTCCTGGCCACCGGCTGGAACGCCCCGGCGCTGCGCGAGATCATCACCGCGTCCTACCGGGTGAACGACTCGGTGGGGGCCCCGACCACGTGGGTGCTGTCCAACCACGACGTGGTCCGGCACCCGTCGCGGCTCGGCCTGCCGACCCCCGGCGACCGGCCGAACGGCATCGGTCACGGCGACCCGCAGCCGGACGAGGAGTTGGGCCTGCGCCGCGGCCGGGCTGCCACCCTGCTGCTGCTCGGCCTGCCCGGCTCGGCCTACCTGTACCAGGGCGAGGAGCTCGGCCTGCCAGAGCACACCGCCCTGGACGACGAACTGCGCGAGGACCCGGCGTTCTTCCGGACGAACGGCGCCGAGCGCGGCCGCGACGGCTGCCGGGTCCCGCTGCCCTGGGAGGCGGACGCCCCGGCGATGGGCTACTCCCCCACCGGTGCGACCTGGCTGCCCCAGCCGGAGTCGTGGAAGGCCTACGCCGCCGACGTCCAGACCGGGCAGGACGGTTCCACCCTGGAGCTGTACCGCGCCACCCTCCGTCTGCGCCGCGACCTGAACCTCGGACTGGGCGGGATGACCTGGGCCGAGAAGTACACCGACACCGACCAGGTGATCGCCTTCCGCAACGGCGACGTGCTGGTGGTGGCGAACCTCGGGTCGACCCCGGTGCCGCTGCCCGACGGCGCGCAGGTGCTGCTGGCCTCCGGCCTGCCGGGCGACCCGGCCCCGGGTGCCGAGCTGGCCGGTGACACCACGGTCTGGCTGCGCCTCGGGTGACCCTGCTCGACCACGGACGCGGGGCCGGTGACGTGATCGTCGTCGGCCCCGCGTCGTGGAACACCCTGGTGCGCGTGCCGACGCTGCCGACCGGCGGCTCGCAGACGGTGTTCGCCACCGGGCACCGCACCGCGCTGGGCGGCACCTCCGCCGGCAAGGCGGTGACCCTGACAGCACTGGGGGTGCCGACCCGGCTGCACACGGTGCTGGGCATGGACGCCGCGGCTGAACGGATCCGTGCCGCGCTGGCCCCGGTCGACGTCACCGCCTGGCCCGCCGTGGCCGGGCGCAGTGAGCAGCATCTGAATCTGATGTCCGACGACGGCGGTCGCCTGTCGGTGTACCTGGAGCTGCCCACCGCCGCGCCGGGTGCGGGTCCGACCGCCGAGCAGATCGCGGCGGCCGGCGCGGTGGTGGTCGACCTGGCCGAGTGGACGATGCCGGTGCTCGCGATGGCCCGTGCCGCCGGGACTCCGGTGATCTGCGATGTGCACGACGACGACGGCCTGGCGGCGTTCCAACGCCCCTGGGCCGACGCCGCCGACCTGGTGCTGGTCAGCGCCGACCGCCTCGCCGACCCGGTGGCCTACCTGCGCGACCGGGTGGCGCGCGGCTGCGCGCTGGCGGTGTGCACGCGCGGGGCGGAGGGGGCGCTGGCCTGTGATGCCGACGGACTGTGGCAGGTGGATCCGGCACCGGCCGTTCCGGTCGACAGCAACGGTGCCGGGGACGCGTTCCTGGCGGGTCTGCTCGCCGGACTGCTCGCGGGCCGGGACACCCCGAGCGCACTCGGCTGGGCCTCGGCTGCCGGGGCCGCCGCGGTGTCGTCGCCCGAGCTGGGCGCGCCCGATCTGACCCGCGAGACACTCGCCGCCGCCGGAGTGCGGGTCCGCCGGGCCTGAGTCCGTCGGGTCTGAGTCGGTCGGGCCTGAGTCGGTCGGGCCTGAGACGGTCGGGGCCTCGGCGGAGTCGGCCGGTTCAGCCGCCGGAGATGGACAGCTCGGCCTCGTGCAGGTGGCGGCGGAAGTCGTCGGAGAGCTCGCGGGAGTCCAACCAGCCCTCGGGCAGGATCGGGCGCTTGGGCGACCCGGCGCGCCCGCGCTGGCCCTCCGCCGCGGCACCCGGGTACGGCTGGTCCAGGTCCAGGGCGCCGAGCTTGTCGTCCAGTTCGGCGAGGGTGGACACCATCGCCAGCCCCTGCCGCTGCACGCCGCCGACCGGGTAGCCCTTGAAGTACCAGGCCATGTGCTTGCGCAGCTCGCGCATCGCCTTCAGCTCCTCGCCGAAGTGCTCGATCATCAGCTCCGCGTGCCGCCGGATGGTCGCCGCCACCTCGCGCAGCCCGGGGGTGATCCGGACGTCCGACCCGTTGAACGCCGCCTGCAGATCGGCGAACAGCCAGGGCCGACCCTGGCAGCCACGACCGACGACCACCCCGTCGCACCCGGTCTGGCGCACCATCTCCACGGCGTCCTCGGCGGACCAGATGTCGCCGTTGCCCAGCACCGGGATGTCGGTGACCGTCTCCTTGAGCCGGGCGATCGCCTCCCAGTCGGCCTGACCGGAGTAGTGCTGGGCGGCGGTCCGGCCGTGCAGGGCCACCGCGGCGATCCCGAGCTCCTGGGCGACCAGACCGGCCTCCAGGTAGGTCAGGTGGTCGTCGTCGATGCCCTTGCGCATCTTCATCGTGACCGGCACGCCGTAGGGCGCGGCGGCCGAGACCGCGGCGGTCAGGATCGCGCGGAACAGCTCGTTCTTCCACGGCAGCACCGCACCACCGCCGCGCCGGGTCACCTTGGGGGCCGGGCAGCCGAAGTTCAGGTCGATGTGATCGGCACGGTCCTCCGAGGCGATCAGGTGCACGGCGGCACCGACCGTCGCGGGGTCGACGCCGTACACCTGCACCGAGCGCGGGGTCTCGGTGGGGTCGTGCTCGATGATCCGCATCGACTCCGGCGTCCGTTCGACCAGGGCTCGGCTGGTGACCATCTCCGCGACGTACAGCCCGGACCCCGCCTCGCGGCACAGTCGGCGGAAGGCGGCGTTCGTCACGCCCGCCATCGGGGCCAGCTCCACCGGGGTGTCGATGGTCAGGTTGCCGATCCGGAGCGGGGGCAGCACGGGGGTCGCGGTCGGGGCGGTCACCGACCCATTGTCCCTCGCCGGTCCACTCGGCGCGTCCACCGATTCTTCGGTGAGGCGAAACGGCACAATCGCCCGGGTGAACTCGGCTCGCAGTGCCCGTAGTGCCCGCAGTGCCCGTAGTGCCCGCAGTGCTCGTAGTGCTCGTAGTGCCCGTAGTGCCACCCGTGCCAGCCTGATCGTCGCCGCCATCCTGATCCCGCTGGTGCTCGCCGCTGGACTGGGCATCGCCCTCACCTGGCCGGACGGCAGCACGCCGAGCGGCGGACGGGTGCTCAGCGACGTCGACGTCGACTACCCCTCGGCCACGGTCACCGCCGCCGAGCAGCAGCAGTGCCAGGGACTGCCCGAGGACCGGTTGGCCGACGGCACCATTCCCGAGTCGGTGCAGTGCCTGCGGCTGACCGCCGAGGTGACCAGCGGACCGGAGGCCGGTCGGACCATCCAGCTGTGGGCGCCGAACGCGGCGACCGACGGCGAGCTCACGCCGGGGACCCGGATCGTGGTGGAGCACTACCCCGGCACCGACGGTGACGCGGAGGTGTGGGCCTGGCACGACTACCAACGCACCCTGCCACTGGTCGCGATCGCCTTGGCCTTCGCGCTGGCCGTGGTACTCGTGGCCGGGGCTCGGGGCGCACGGGCGCTGGTCGGCCTGGTGCTGGCGTTCGTCACGATCGGCGGCTACGTGCTGCCGGCCCTGCTCGCCGACCGACCGGCGCTGCTGGTGGCCCTGTGCGCCGCCACCGTGATCATGACCGCGGTGCTGTACCTGGCGCACGGGGTGTCCCTGCGCACCTCAACGGCGCTGCTCGGCACGCTGGCCGGGCTCGGGCTGACCGCGGGCCTGGGTGTGCTGGCGGTGCACTGGGCGCGGCTGAGCACCGTCAACTCGGAGGAGAGCTACCGGCTGGCGCAGCTGCTCGGCGACTCCGGTGCCACCTCGCTGCGCGGCATCTTCCTGTGCGGGCTGGTGCTGGCCGGGCTCGGGGTGCTCAACGACGTGACGATCTCCCAGGCGTCGGCGGTGTGGGAGCTGCGGACCGCCTCCCCCACGGCGACCCGGCGAGAGCTGTTCCGCGGCGGGATGCGGATCGGCCGGGACCACATCGCGTCCACGGTGTACACCATCGCGTTCGCCTACTCGGGGGCGGCGCTGCCGATCCTGATGTTGTTGCAGCTGTACGGCATGCCGCTGTGGAGCACCCTCACCGGTGGGGAGTTCGCCGAGGAGATCGTGCGGACCTGCGTGTCGTCCATCGGCCTGGTGCTCGCGGTGCCACTGACCACCGCCGTGGCCGCCGTGGTGGCCGGGGTGCCGGGGGCCGCGACCGGACGGCATCGGGATCCGGCCGGACACGCACACCCTCACCCGACGGCGGGGACCTCGGCACGCTGAGGACCTGGCACGAGCACCGCCGCGACCGCCGTGGTGAGCGGGATCGCCAACACCAGGCCGATCGACCCGACCAGGGTGCGCACGATCTCCTCGGCGATCTCGCCGCTGGTCAGGGTGTCCAGCAGGGTCCGGTCGGACATCGCGACCAGCATCACCAGCGGCAGGGCGGCGCCGAGGTAGGCGAAGGCCACGGTGTAGACGGTGGAGGCGATGTGGTCCCGCCCGACCCGCATCCCGCCGCGGAACAGGTCCCACCGTGCGGCGGCCGGTGACAGGGCGCGCATCTCCCAGACCGCGGCTGCCTGGGTAATCGTGACGTCGTTGAGCACCCCCAGCCCGGCGAGCACGATGCCGCACAGCAGGATGCCGCGCAGATTCGCCTCCGGGGCGAGCTGGCGCAGATCCAGGGCGTTCTCCCCGCTCAGCCCGGTCAGATGGGTGGCACCGGTGGCCCAGGCGGCGAGCAGGCCGGTGGCGAGCAGCCCGCCCAGGGTGCCGAGCAGCGCGGTCGAGGTGCGCAGGGAGACCCCGTGCGCCAGGTACAGCAGTACGAACATCAGCGCGGCCGAGGTGACCAGGGCGACCGCGAGCGCCGGGCGCCCCTCGGCCAGCGCCGGGACGGTGAACCAGAGCACGCCGACCACCGACACGGCCAGGCCGAGCAATGCCCCGAGGCCGCGCAGCCGGGCCACCACCAGCACCAGCACGCCCAGCACCAGGGCCATCAGCAGCATCGGCGGTCCGCGCACGAGGTCGACGAAGATCGCGGTCGGGGTGCCGCCGGTCAGCGTGGGGTCGAGCACCAGCACCCGGATCGCGTCGCCGGGGTGCAGCACGTCCAGGTACTCGGCGCCGAGTTGGACGGTGACGGTCGTCCCCGCACCGTCCTCGGCGCTGATCGTGGCGTCCGCGGAGTCCGGGTCGACGGCGGTGACCGTCATCCGCTGGTAGCTCGCGCCGTCGGGGGCGGTCTGCAGCACCGGCAGTTCGCCGCGCGGCCACAGCACGATCAGGCCGATCACGGTGACCACCAGGGCGACCAGCAGCGAGCCGTAGACCACGGCACGGGCGCGAGGGCCGACCGGGACGTCCGGCAGGCCGGACGAGCCGTGGGAGTGGCCGTGCCCGTGACCGTCGTGGCGCGATGTGGGCACGGGGGCCGCAGACGACGACGGTCCGGCCACCGGGGTCACATCCCGGGGACCGGACCGCCAGAAGCGTGCCAGGGTCAGGCGCCGATCAGCCGGGTCGCCAGGTAGGACACCACCTGGTCCAGCGGCACCCGCTCCTGCGACATGTCGTCCCGGTGCCGGATGGTCACCGCCTTGTCCTCCAGGCTGTCGAAGTCGACGGTGATGCAGAACGGGGTGCCGATCTCGTCCTGGCGACGGTAGCGGCGGCCGATCGCCCCGGCGTCGTCGAAGTCGACGTTCCAGTTCTTGCGCAGCTTGGCGGCCAGCTCCCGGGCGACCGGGGACAGCTGCTCGTTGCGGGACAGCGGCAGCACGGCGGCCTTCACCGGGGCGAGCCGCGGGTCCAGGCGCAGCACGACCCGCTTGTCCACGCCGCCCTTCGCGTTCGGCGCCTCGTCCTCGTGGTAGGCCTCGATCAGGAAGGCCATCAGCGACCGGGTCAGACCGGCGGCCGGCTCGATGACGTAGGGCACCCAGCGCTCGTTCTTCGACTGGTCGAAGTAGGACAGGTCCTGCCCGGAGTGCTTGGTGTGGGTGCTCAGGTCGAAGTCGGTGCGGTTGGCGATGCCCTCCAGCTCACCCCACTCGGAGCCGGAGAACCCGAAGCGGTACTCGATGTCGACGGTGCGCTTGGAGTAGTGCGACAGCTTCTCGGCCGGGTGCTCGTAGTGCCGCAGGTTCTCCCGGGACAGCCCCAGGTCGACGTACCAGTCGGTGCGGGCGTCGATCCAGTGCTGGTGCCATTCCTCGTCGGTGCCCGGCTCGACGAAGAACTCCATCTCCATCTGCTCGAACTCGCGGGTGCGGAAGATGAAGTTGCCCGGGGTGATCTCGTTGCGGAAGGACTTGCCGATCTGGCCGATGCCGAACGGCGGCTTCTTGCGCGAGGTGGTCAGCACGTTGGCGAAGTTCACGAAGATGCCCTGCGCGGTCTCCGGGCGCAGGTAGTGCAGCCCCGACTCGTCCTCGACCGGGCCGAGGTAGGTCTTGAGCATCATGTTGAAGTCGCGGGGCTCGGTCCACTGACCGCGGGTGCCGCAGTTCGGGCAGGCGATCTCGGCCAGGCCACCCTCCGGGGCGCGACCCTTCTTCTCCTCGAACTCCTCGATCATCTGGTCCTCGCGGAACCGCTTGTGGCAGGACAGGCACTCGGTCAGCGGGTCGGTGAACACGCCGACGTGCCCGGATGCCTCCCACACCTTGCGCGGCAGGATGACGGCGGAGTCCAGGCCGACCACGTCGTCCCGGCTCTGCACGACGGTCTTCCACCACTGCCGCTTGATGTTCTCCTTCAGTTCCACACCGAGCGGCCCATAGTCCCAGGCCGAGCGGGAACCGCCGTAGATCTCCCCGCTCTGGAACACGAACCCGCGGCGCTTGGCGAGGGAGACGACGGAATCGAGACGGGACGGTGCTGCCACAGTGACTGCTCTCCTGAGGGGCCGAGGATCCCGCGTCTGGCTGACCCGGGGACGTTCCGCCCCAGGCTACCCGTCCTGGTGTTTTGACATCGATTCTCAACTAGATGAGAATCGATGTCATGAGAACCTCCCGCCGCGCCCTCGTGCTCACCGCGGGCCTCGCCGCCACCGGCCTGGCCCTGTCCGCCTGCTCCTCGGCGAGCGGTGGCAGCAGTGGCAGTGGGGGCAGCGGCGGCAGTGACGGCGACGGGATCGCGGTGATGGCCTCGTTCTACCCGTTGCAGTACATCGCGGAGCAGATCGGCGGCGACCACGTCAGTGTCTCCTCCCTCACCCCGCCCGGCGCCGAACCGCACGACCTGGAGCTGTCCCCCTCGCAGGTGGACCAGCTCGGCCGAGCGGACCTGGTGGTCTACCTGTCCGACTTCCAGGCATCGGTGGACGAGGCGGTGGACGCCAATCCGCCGGCGCACGTGGTGAACGCGGCCGACGACGTCACGCTGCACACCGCCGAGCACAGCGCGGACGAGGACGGCGACGAGCACGAGCACGGCTCCGAGGACCCGCACTTCTGGTTGAACCCGACGCTGCTGCCGAAGGTCGCCGACGACGTCGCCTCCGCCCTGGGTGAGATCGACCCGGAGCACGCGGACGAGTACACCGCCAACGCCGCCACCTTCGCCGACGCGATGGCCGACCTGGACCAGCGCTACACCGACGGCCTGGCCACCTGCACCGACCGCACGATCGTCACCACGCACGAGGCATTCGGGTACCTGGCCGAGCAGTACGACCTGACCCAGGTGGGTATCTCCGGCGTCGACCCCGAGGCCGAACCCTCCCCCGCCCGCCTGCGGGAGATCTCCACCCTGGTCCAGGACCAGGGCGTGAACACGATCTTCTTCGAGACGCTGGCCAGCCCGAAGGTTGCCGAGACCCTGGCCGACGAGCTCGGCGTGAAGACCGCCGTGCTGGACCCGATCGAGGGTCTGACCGACGACACGCAGGACTACGTCTCGATCGCGGATGCCAACCTCGAGGCGCTGCGCACGGCATTGTCGTGCTCGTGAACTCCGCACCCGCCGTCACCCCCGCCGTCGAGGCGCACGGCATCGACGTCCACCTGGGCGGCCAGCAGATCCTGTTCGGCGTCGACCTGGCCGTCGGCGCCGGGGAGGTCGTGGCACTGCTCGGGGCGAACGGCTCCGGCAAGTCGACCCTGGTGCGCACCGTGCTGGGCATCACCCCGCACACCGCCGGAGACGTCTCCCTGCTCGGCAAGCCGCTGGGTCCGGCCGTGCCGTGGGCGAGGGTCGGCTACGTCCCGCAACGCCTCCCGGTCGGCGGCGGCATCCCGGCCACCGCGGTCGAGGTCGTCGTCTCCGGGCTGGTGCACGGTCGGCGGCTGCGGCCGCCCCGGGGCGCACATCGCCGGGCGATGGCCGCGCTGGAGCAGGTCGGGATGACCGCCCTGGCCAAGCGCTCGGTGCTGGAGATGTCCGGCGGCCAGCAGCAGCGGGTGCTGATCGCCCGTGCGCTGGTGCGCGACCCCGAGCTGCTGGTGCTGGACGAGCCGACCTCCGGCATCGACCTGCCCACTCAGGAGACCTTCGTCCAGACGGTGCGCCGCCTGCACGCCGGAGGCACCGCGGTGCTGGTGATCCTGCACGAGATCGGATCCTTCACCACCCTGATCGACCGGGCGGTGGTGCTGCGACACGGCCGGGTGGTGCACGACGGTCCGCCGCCGACCCCGCGTGGCGAACACGCCGAACCCGGTCACGACCACACCCACCCGCACGCTGACTCCCCGCCGGAGTCCGGCACCGGTCTGTCGATGGAGGTCCTGCCGTGAGCTGGATCAGCACGTTGGGCGACATGCTCAGCTCCCCGCTCATGCAGCGCGCCCTGATCGCCGCTGTCCTGGTCGGCGCCGCCGCCCCGGTGGTCGGCACCTTCCTGGTGCAGCGCCGGTTGGCCCTGATGGGCGACGGGATCGGCCACGTGGCGCTGACCGGGGTCGCGATGGGCTGGCTGGTCGGCACCTGGGCCAGCCTGTCCCCCGCCGACACCCTGGCGATCCCCGGCGCCGTCGTCGCCGCGGTGATCGGGTCGGTCATCATCGAATGGGTGCGCGCTCGGGGCCGGACCTCCGGTGACCTGGCGCTCGCGCTGCTGTTCTACGGCGGCATCGCCGGCGGTGTGCTGCTGATCAAGATCGCCGGCGGCACCAATGCCAACCTGATGTCCTACCTGTTCGGCTCCATCGCCACCGTGACCACCCAGGACCTGTGGTGGACGGTCGGCCTGGCCGTCGGGGTGCTGGCGATCGGACTCGGGCTGCGGCAGGTGCTGTTCGCCGTCAGCCACGACGAGGAGTTCGCACGCGGGTCCGGGCTGCCGGTCACCTTCCTCAACATGATCGTCGCGGTGATGTCGGCGCTGACCGTCACGGTCGCGATGCGGGTGGTCGGTCTGTTGCTGGTCTCCGCGCTGATGATCGTCCCGGTGGCGGTGGCTCAGCTGTTCGCCGGGTCGTTCAGCCGGACGATGGGCATCGCCAGCGGGATCGGCGTCGCGGTCAGCGTGGTCGGGCTGTCGATCACCTACTGGGAGGACTACCCCCCGGGCGCCACCATCGTGCTGCTGGCCATCGCGCTGTACGCCGGGACCGCGGTGCTGCGGCCGCTGTTCGGTCGCCGCCCGGCCGTGGACCGCGACCCGCATCCCGAACTGCCGGACGACCTCGACCTGGCCCACCAGCACTGACCGGTCGCCACCCCTGGTGATCTGCGCCCGTCAGGCGATCGGGGCGGTCGACCCGCGGTCTGGACGCGAGAGCGCGACTCGTAGGATGAACGCATGACCGATATGGCGGCCGCGTACGGGATGGCCGGGTGGCCGTTCGCCGCCGTGATCGGCGCCCTGTTCGTGATCGTCCTGGCTCGCTCGCACCTGCTCTACTGGCTCGGGCGCGGGGTGTTCTCCGGCGCCGGTCGCCTCGCCGACCGGGTCGACCACCCGACCGTCCAGCCGACCGACCAGCCACCACAGCCGGGTCGCCTGCACGTCCTGCGCGCCCACTCCCAGCGACTGATGACCACCCCCACCGCTCGGCGAGCGCTCGCCCTGATCCACCGCTGGGGACCGCTGGCCGTCACCTTCGCCTACGTCACGGTCGGCATCCAGACCGCGATCTTCGTCGGCTCGGGTCTGGTGCGGATGCCCTACCCGCGGTTCGTCGTGGCCTCGATCCCGGGGTCGATCGCCTGGGCGTTCATCTGGGGCACCGTCGGGCTGGGCGCCGTCTGGGCGGCCGCGCAGTTGGCCCTGGCGTCGCCGTGGGCGCTGGTGGGTGTGCTGGTGCTGCTGGTCGCCGCGGTGGCCGGGGTGGTGACCGTCCGGCGTCGACGCGCGGCGAACGCCGTGACCGCGCCGAACTGACCTCAGCCGCGCGCGGTCACGCCGTCGGTCAGCCGGCTGCCTTAGGCGCCCTCGTGCTGGGCCAGGCAGAACTGGTTCCCGTCCGGGTCGGCCAGCACGGTCCAGCCGAAGTCGTCGCCGAACTCGCTCAGGTCCCGCTCGGCGACCAGGGTCGCGCCCTCGGCGAGCATCGACGCCACCACGGCGGCCCGGTCATCGACGGTGAAGTCGATGTGCAGTCGGTTCTTGCCCGGCGTGGGGTCGGCGACCTGCTGGAAACCGAAGGTGCTGCCACCGGGGGTCGCCACGGTGAAGAAGCGGCCACTGCCGCCGCTCTCGTCCACCGCCTCACCGCCGAGGCGGTCGGCCCACCAGGAGGACAGCGCGGCGGCGTCGGCGGAGTCGATGGTGATCATGCCCACGGTGATGCTCATGCCAGCACCGTAGAGGGCCGAACCGGACCGCCACCAGGGGTTATCCCGCGACCTCCGGGGTGTCCACGGCACCGCCGTAACGTCGGTCGCGTCGGGCGTAGGTCTCGGCCGCGCGCCACAGCGCACGGCGGTCGACATCGGGCCACGGCTCGGGGGTGAACACCATCTCCGCGTAGGCGGACTGCCAGATCAGGAAGTTGGAGGTGCGCTGCTCGCCACCGGTGCGCCAGAGCATGTCGACGTCGGGCATGTCCGGCTCGTCGAGGTAGCGGGCGATCGTCTTCTCCGAGATGCGGTCGGCCTTGAGGCGCCCGGCGGCGACGTCCTGCGCGATGGCACGGGCGGCGTCGGCGATCTCGGCCCGGCCCCCGTAGTTGACGCACATCGTCAGGGTGCAGGTGGTGTTGCCGGCGGTCATCCGCTCGGCCTCCTCCAGCTCGGTGATCACCGATCGCCACAGCCGAGGCCGGCGTCCGGCCCAGCGGACCCGGACGCCCCAGGAGTGCATGGTGTCACGCTGACGGCGGATCACGTCCCGGTTGAAGCCCATCAGGAACCGCACTTCCTCCGGCGACCGGGACCAGTTCTCGGTGGAGAAGGCGTAGGCGGAGATGTGCGTGATCCCCAGGTCGATCGCCCCGGCGACCACGTCCAGCAGCGCCGCCTCGCCGGCCTTGTGGCCCTCGGTGCGGGGCAGACCACGGGCGTTGGCCCAGCGACCGTTGCCGTCCATCACGATCGCGACGTGCTTCGGGACCAGCGCGGAGGGGATGACCGGCGGGCGGGCGCCACTGGGGTGCGGCGGCGGGGGCTGGGGGGTCATCAGATCCTCTCGACCAGGGGCAGGGAGCGCAGCTGACGCTCCAGGTGGAACTGTGAGTACGCGGAGACCAGGCCGTTGCCCTCGCGGCGGTGCCGTTCCGCGGAGGCGTCCGCCACCGACCAGTCACCGGTGATCAGCGCGGACAGCAACGCGAAGGTCTCGGGGGCGGGGGCGGGCGACCCGGGTGGACGGCAGGTGGAGCAGACGGCGCCACCGGCCGCGACGTTGAACGCGTGGTGCGGCCCGGGACGGCCGCACCGGGCGCAGTCGGTGAAGCTCGGTGCCCACCCGGCGATCGCGAGGGCGCGCAGCAGGTAGGAGTCGAGGATCAGCCCGGGGGCGTGCTCGCGCCCTGCCAGCGACCGCACGGCACCGACCAACAGCCAGTACTGCGGCAGCGCAGGTTCGTGCTCGGCCTCCACCAGCCGGTCGGCGGTCTCCAGCATCACCGCGCCGACCGTGTACAGGGCGTAGTCCTCGCTGACCTGCCGACCGTAGGAGCCGAGCGTCTCGACCTGGCTCACCACGTCCAGGTTCCGGCCGGTGCTCAGCTGCAGGTCCACGTGCATGAACGGCTCCAGCCGGGAGCCGATCCGCGAGGTGGTACGCCGGACCCCCTTGGCGACGGCACGGACCTTGCCGTTGCCGCGGGTCAGCAGCGTGACGATCCGGTCCGCCTCACCCAGCTTGTGGGTGCGGAGCACGATCGCCTCATCGCGGTAGAGGCTCACCCGACCATTGTCCGCCATGGCGCCGACACCGCGCGCGACACCCGCCGGACCGGTACAGAACGCGCACAGGTCAGACCGGCAACCCGGCGACCGTCACCCGATCGCGGCCCAGCCGCTTGGCGGTCAGCACCGCCGTGCTCGCCTCCGTCAGCACCACCGCCGCATCGAGCGCAACCGCGACCCCTACCGACACCGTGACCCGCAGCCCCGGGGCCAGCACCGACCAGTCGTGCTGCCGGACCAGGCGGACCAGATCCGCCGCCCGACGGTCCAGCTCGACCACATCGGCGTCCCGGCCGGGCAGGATCAGCACGAACTCGTCCCCGCCGTACCGCGCCAGCAGGTCCCCCGGCCCGGCCACCGAGCCGAGCAGCCGACCGAGTTCGACCAGTGCCGCATCGCCGGTGACATGAGAGAACTGCTCGTTGACCAGCTTGAAGTCGTCCACGTCGACGAAGATCGCGCTCACCGGCCCCGAGCCCTCCAACCGCTGCTGCAACGCGCGGCGATTGCCCACCCCGGTGAGCGGGTCGACCCGGGTCAGCCGGGTGGCACGGTCGCGTTCGGCCAGCAGCTCGTGCAGCCGGATCCGGGTGCGCACCGCCTCGAAGCGGTCTGCCTGCTGCGCCGCCCACCGGGAGACGGCCCGGCGGAACATGCTCCGGGCGTGCCCCAGGGCGGGGTGCGGTCCGAACCGCTCGGTGGCGATCCGCACCAGGGCCTCGTCGGCCACCACCGTCCACAGGTCCTGACCGTGATCGGCCGCCACCTCGCGCAGGTCCTCCAGGTCCTCGGTGGCCTCCTCGAACCGGGCGGCGGTGCAGGCGAGCATCCCCGACACGAAGGTCGCGACCAGCCACTCGACGCTCCCCCGGCGCGGCCACGACCGGCGCCGCAACGCCTCGATCAGCCCGGTGGCGCCCCGGATGTCCTGCAGCAGGTAGGTCGCCAGCGCCTCGAAGGCCAGGGCGAACGACTGCAGCTCGTCGTCGGCCGGTGCGACCCGGCGCAGCAGCATCGCCCGGGAGGCGAGCCGCTGCTGCACCTCACCGGCCCGCGGGTCCGCGATCAGCGCCAGATGCAGCGACCACTCGGCCAGGGCGCGCGCACCGTCCAGCACCACCATCGGCACGATCTCGGGCTGGACCACCCGCCACAGCCCGGACAGCAGCCGGTCGGCCTGCTCGTACAGCTCCACGGTGCGCAGCGCGTTCGCCAGCATCACGGTGGCGGAGACCTGGTTGTAGACGGTGCCGTCGGCGGCATCGGTCAGCACCCAGACCTCGGCGAGCACGTCGATCACCTCGTGTTCGACCCCGGTGCCCCGCAGGGCCACGGCACGGACACCGAGCGCCTTGGCGCGCCAGAACGGCCGCGGGTCGTCGCGGGTGACGGCAAGGAGTTCGTCGACCACCTCCAGCGCCTCCCACGGCCGGTGCTCGGCGACCAGCGCCCGGGCGAGCACGAACTGGGCGTACCGCCATGTCGCGTGATCACCTGCGGCGACCGCCAGCGCCGCGACCCGGCGCGACCGGGCCTCGGCCAACTCGGGGCTCCCGTGCTGCAACGCGTCGAAGCCACCCTGGGCCAACGCGTGCAACGGGCCGAATTCGGGCACCACGGCGAGCTGTCTGCCCATGGCCCCTCCCCCGATCGGCCTGCTGATGTGCCTTTGAGGATCGACCAACGCGCCCGGCTCCGGGGAGGTGGTTGGGCCTTTTCACCCGGACGCCGGGCCGAAGTCACCCGGCCCCGGGGTGGTAGCACCCCGGGGCCGGGTGGCGGATCGTCACCGCATCGGCTGCAGCGAGGGAATCAGCGCAGCGCGCGGTTGACCGCCGAGATGATCGCCTTCAGCGACGCGGTGCTGATCGACGGGTCGATGCCGGCACCCCAGAGCGTCTGATCGCCGACCGCGCACTCGACGTAGGCCGCGGCGGTCGCGTCGCCACCGGCGGACAGCGCGTGCTCGGCGTAGTCCAGCACCTGCACCTGGACCCCGACCTCGCCCAGCGCCGCGACGAAGGCGGCGATCGGGCCGTTGCCGGCGGCGTGCACCGTGCGCTCGACGCCGTTGTCCACCAGCTCGACGGTCAGGTCGGCGCGGCCGTCCTCGGTGGTGGTGATGCTGGTGCCGCGCAGCGCGAACCGGCCCCACGGTGCCAGGTCGCTCGCCGCGTCCACCGGCAGGTACTCATCGGTGAAGATCCGCCACAGCGCGTCGGCGGTGACCTCGGTGCCGGAGTCGTCGGTGTGGTGCTGGACCACCTGGGAGAACTCGATCTGCAGACGACGCGGCAGGTCCAGGTCCTTCTCGGACTTCATCAGGTAGCTGATGCCGCCCTTACCGGACTGCGAGTTGACCCGGATGATCGCCTCGTAGCTGCGGCCCAGGTCCTTCGGGTCGATCGGCAGGTAGGGCACCGCCCACACGATGTCGTCCACGCTGGTGCCCTCGGCGGTCGCCCGGACCTCCATCGCGTCCAGGCCCTTCTTGATCGCGTCCTGGTGCGAGCCGGAGAACGCGGTGAACACCAGGTCGCCGCCGTAGGGGTGGCGCTCGGGGACCGGCATCTGGTTGCAGTGCTCGACGGTGCGCCGGATGTGGTCGATGTCGCTGAAGTCGATCTGCGGGTCGATGCCCTGGCTGAACAGGTTCATCCCCAGCGTGACCAGGCAGACGTTGCCGGTGCGCTCCCCGTTGCCGAACAGGCAGCCCTCGATCCGGTCGGCGCCCGCCAGGTAACCCAGCTCGGCCGCGGCGACCGCGGTGCCCCGGTCGTTGTGCGGGTGCAGCGACAGCACGACGTGCTCGCGGTAGTGCAGGTGCCGGCTCATCCACTCGATGGAGTCGGCGTAGACGTTCGGGGTCGCCATCTCCACCGTGGCCGGCAGGTTGATGATGACCGGACGCTCCTCGGTGGGCTGGAAGACGTCCATCACCGCGTTGCAGATCCGGACGGCGAACTCCAGCTCGGTGCCGGTGTACGACTCCGGCGAGTACTCGTAGAAGACCTCGGTGTCCGGGATGGTCTCCTCGTACTTCTTGCACAGGTGCGCGCCGTCAACGGCGATCCCGATGATTCCCTCAGGGTCACTGCGGAACACCACCTCGCGCTGCAGCACCGAGGTCGAGTTGTACAGGTGGACGATCGCGCGCTTGGCGCCGGCGATCGCCTCGTAGGTGCGCTCGATCAGGTGCTCACGGGCCTGGGTCAGCACCTGGATCACGACGTCGTCCGGGATGCGGTCCTCCTCGATCAGCATCCGCACGAAGTCGAAGTCGGTCTGCGAGGCGGACGGGAAGCCCACCTCGATCTCCTTGTAGCCCATCTGGACCAGCAGCTCGAACATCGCCAGCTTCCGGGCGGCGTTCATCGGCTCGATCAGGGCCTGGTTCCCGTCGCGCAGGTCCACGGCGCACCAGCGCGGGGCGGTGGTGATCTGCCGGGTGGGCCAGGTGCGATCCGGCAGCTCGACCCGGATCTGGTCGGCGAACGGTCGGTACTTGTGCACCGGCATCCCGGACGGGCGCTGGGCGGTGGCTTCGCTGTACGTGCTCATCAGATGGTCCCTCGTTGGTCGCTGCGGGTGAGCCGGGCATGCCGAACGCCGCGACGAGGGACCCGGTCTAGTGGACCCCGCCGCGGCGGCGAAGGAGGAGGCTGCCGCTCATGAGCATGCGGCCACCATACTCCGGGCGGGTGCGGGCGCACGTGATGTCCGTCATGCGGTCAACCGGACCGGACTGTCGTGCCCGCGAGGGTCGCACTCGCCGTCAGGCGGGGTCGACCAGGCCGACGGTCAGTGACAGGTCACCGAAGAAAACCACCGATCCCGGGGCGACCCGCACCCGCTGATCGGGCAGGCAGACGATCTTCTCCCCGTCCGGCAGCGTGACCAGGGTGCCGTTCGTCGACGCGCGGTCCATCACCCAGGCACCAGCGGCGTCAGCGCCGACGACCAGGTGGGTCTTGGACACCGACATCCCGGGGTCCTGCACGGCCACCGTGCGCAACCCCACCAGCCCGGCGGGGTTGCGGCCGATCAGCACCGGACCCGGGTCGAGGTCGAGGACGCTGCCGTCCGGGAGGCGGACGGCCCACCCGGCGGGGGTCTCCGAGGTCGACCCCGCGCGGGGGCTGGCGGGACGGGCGGCGCCGGTGGCGTGCTGGGCGGCGGTCGGCACCGGGGCGGAACCGGTGGGGGTCGGGTCGGACCAGAACGAGTCCATCGGCGGGACGTCCGGGTCGGGCGTGGGTCCGACAGCGGGAATGGCGGGGATCGCGGGGGCGGCGGGGACCGTGGGGATCTGGGTGGTGTCGCGCATGGTGCTCGGCGCGGGATCGGTCACCGGGCCAGGGCGGAGCTGGTGGCTGGCGGGCTGGTCGCTGCGGCCCTGACTGCCGCTGGGCTGATCGGCGCGCGGCGGGACGGTGGCGTGCGGGATGGCGGGCGTCGGGCGGCCGGTCCACGCGGGGAGGTCGTCGACCGTGTGGTCGAGATCCGGGCGGTCCGCGGGGGTGCCGTCGGTGGCGGCGCCTGGATGGGGAACCCCGACTGCGAGGTCATCGGGCGTCGATTCCCGGGACGGCACATCCGGGCCCGGTGACTCCGGGCGTGGGGCGTCGGGGTCCGGCGTCTGCGCAGTGACCGCCTGCGGGTCGGGGGCCGGCGTGGCCGGGTACGGGGTCCGCAGGGGCGGCAGGACCAGGCCGGGCTCGGGGATCGTGCCACCGGCGGCGACCATGCCCGCCCACCGGGTCTGCTCCGGGGGCACCGGGTCGCCGGGGCGGCGCGGGACGGCCGGGGTGGCACCGGACAGCGGGCCGGTGCCGATCGACGAGGCGGGCGGCCAGGCTGCCTGCGACGGGGCCGGGGACGCCTGCGTCGGTTGGGTCGCGGGCGCAGGCGTGGGCTGCCCGGTCGGGGACGCCGGGCTCGGGGCGGGCGACGACGGGGCCGGGAATGGCCGTGCCGGGCTCGGTGTCGGGGATGCGGGGATCGACGGCACGGTCGCCGACCCGGAGCTGGGCCACGGGGCCGCGTTCGGGTGCGGTGGCGTGCGGTCGCCGAGGCCGGGACCGGACGGCGCACCGCTCGGTGCGGGGCGCGCCCGGTAGCCGTCCATCCGGCCCGCGGCGGGCGCCGCGCGCAGGTCGACGACGATCGCCTCGGCGATCCGGTCGTGCCAGCCGCGCCGGCGACCGGTGGGGTCCCAGAACACGGAGGCGAGCACCACCCACTGGCCCACCCCGCAGGCGAGGGAGCCGAGGGCGACGATCAGCGCACGTACCAGGGCCCGACCGAGCCCGATCGGCCGACCTGTGAGGGCGTCCACCACCCGCAGCCCGAGGAGTCGACGGCCGACGGTCCAGCCCTTGGTGCCGTGCAGCACCCATTGGACGACACCCCAGACCAGGAGCAGACCGCCACCGATGAGCGTGGGCACGGTGGAGAGCACCGGCGCGGCCCCGCTCCCCCGGGCGTCCAGACCGGCGGTGACGGCGGACAGCCAGATCGGGACGGCGCACAGTGCGGTGCCGAGACCGTCGATCAGGGCGGCCAGGACGCGCCGACCCACCGGGGCGGGGGGTGCGCCGATCACGGCTGCGGTGCTCATCGCTGCTGTCTCCTCGTCCTGATCACCCGGCGGCGGCGGCGCTCGGCGGCGCGGGCGCGCAGCGACCGGGTGGTGATCCTGCCCCGCCATCGTGCCCGACGAGGGGTGGCGGCCCGCATCCGGGCCAGGGTGGCGTCGACGTCGGCCCAGAACCGTTGGGCCTGGTCGACGGTGGGGTCGTCGGCGCCGAAGACCGCGGCATCCGCCTGGGCCGCGAGGTCGCGCACCGCCGGGGCGAGCGCGTCGGCAGCGGTGTCCTGCCGGGTGTCACGCCAGGCGTCGGGGCGGGTCTCGGCGCGACGGGCCCGCCGGGTGGCGGGCTGGTCGCTGCTGTCGGTCCGGGCGGTCCGGTGGCCATCCGGAAGCTCAGCGGTCGCACCCGTGGCCTTCCGCCCGCTGGTCGCCGTGCCGCCGGTGGCGAAGGCGGCGACCAGCGCCTGCGCCGTCTCCCGGCGGGTGGCGAGCGGGTCGGTGCTCAGCCGCAGGTCGGTCGCGAGGTCGAGCACCTCCTGCCAGCCGCCGACCACCCGGCGCACCGGTTCGGGATCGTTGCGCCGCTGGTGCCGACGGCGGGCCTTGAGCGCGATGATCGCCAGGAACGGCGCGGCGAGCAGCACCAGCAGCCCGGATCCGGCACCGACCGCGAGCAGCACGGTCTGCCAGACGGTGAGCGCCCCGGTGTCGGAGGGGTCGTCGGTCTGCGGGTCCTCGGCGTCGTCGTCCGGCGGGTCGACCGGGTCGGCGGGAGGGGGCGGCGGCTGCGCGACCTGCGGTTCGGGCTCGGACGGGCTGGTCTGGTCGTCCTCCTGCGGGGTCTGCGACTCCGGCGGGGTGGGGTCGAAGGTGATCCAGCCGTAGCCGGTGAACTGGATCTCGACCCAGGCGTGGATGTCGGACCCGGTGACGGTGACCGGCTCGTCCGCGTCCCGGGCGGTGATGTCGCCGTCGTCGGTCATGCCGGGCACGAAGCCGAGCACCACCCGGGAGGGCAGACCCATCTCCCGGGCCATCAGGGCCATCGCGGCGGCGTACTGCTCGTCGTCGCCGACCATCAGGTCACCGCCGAGCAGGCTGGTCAGGCGGTCGGCACCGTGCCCGGAGAGCGAGGGGTAGTCGCCTGCGGCGGTCAGTCCGTGCGAGAAGTAGCCGCCCTCGGACAGCTCCTGCTCGATGGCCCGGGCGACCGCCAGCGGGGTCTCGGCGTCCCGGGCGGCGTCACCGGCGGCGGAGACCACCGCGTCCGGCACTCCGTCGGGCTCGGGCAGGTCGGTGGCGGCGGCCGGAGCGGAGCCGATCTGGTCGTCGTCCGGTTCGGCCGGGATCACGGTGTCCACGGTGTAATGGGTGCCGGAGGTCAGTCCCCCGGTGAGCACGGCGGAGCCTGTGGCGTCGTTGTAGCGCAGCTCGGACCGGGCGGCGGCGTCGTCGAAGTCGATCGCCTCGGCCGCGCCGACGGTGGGCAGCCACACACCGGTCAGCCCGTCGATCCGGAAGTCCACGGTCGCGCGCTCCCCGGCCACCGAACCGGCGGTCTCGTCCACCACCGCGCCGACCCGGCGGAACTGGCCGGAGGACCGCGAGCTGCCGTCCCCCGCCACGTTCCAGACCACGCCGTCGTAGCGGTCGAAGGTCGCCAACCGGATCCGGCCACCCTGGGGCAAGCCGGTGACGGTGAACAGGTCGCGGGTGTCGTCCTGCTTCACGTAGTTCCGGAAGGCCGACAGCGGGCTCGGGTAGTCGTAGGGATCGAAGGGCGGGATCAGCCGCTCGCGCAGCACGAAGCGGTCGTCCGCCGCCTGCACCGCCGCGCCGCCACCGATCCCGGCAGCCAGGGCGATCACCAGGAGCAGGGCGAGGACCGCCGGTCGACGCAACCGGAACCGTCCCGCCCGCCAGGACGCCCAGAGCAGCAGACCGAGCCCGAGCACCGCGCCGACCATCGCGGGCGCCACGGCATCCCGGGCGCCGAGCAGCACGGCCACGGCGAACACCACCGGCGCCGGGATCGCGGCCAGCGGCGCCCACCGGTCGGCGGCCAACGCCAGCCGCACCCCGACCAGCGCACCGATCAGGGCGAGCAGGAACGCCGGCACCAACAGCCAGCCCGCGTCCCCCAGCGGTGGTTGCAGGGTGAGCATGTCCTTCCAGCCCAGCGCCGCACCGCGCACCACCTGGGCCAGGGACGCGGGGGTGGGCAGGATGCCCGCGACGGTGGTGTCCGGGGTGGCCAACGGGCCGCCGACGATCGCCGCGACCGCCAGGGTGACGGCGGTGCCGATCAGGCCGTTCCACCGCCAGCGCACCATCGCGACCGCGAGCGACGTGCCGACCAGCACGCCGCCGACCACCGGGCGGAGCACGGTCAGACCGCCGTAGACCGGCAGCAGCGGGGTGAGCGCTGCCAGCACGGCGAGCGCCGGGACGGCGATGTCGGCGGCGGCGCGGGGACGACGAAGGGTCGACGTCGGGTCGGCGGTCGGCGCCGGGGCCGGTGCCACGGGGGCGCTCATCCGCGGGCCGCCAGTCGCAGCGCCCGGGGCAGGTCGTCCAGGGAACCGAGCTGCACCAGGCTCAGCCCGCGCTGGGTGCGCACCTGGACCTCGGCGCCCGGTCGGCAGCCGATCGCCAGGGTGCGGGTGCCCTCCGGAACGTGCCGAGCGGCGGCACGCAGCTCGGCATCCGTGGTGGTCGAACCGGTGACCAGGAACGCCAGGGTGACATCCGGCACCTCCCGGGCCACCCGGCGGCCGAGCAGGCTGCTGCCGGAACCGTCCGGGGTGGTGGCGACCGCCGAGCAGTCGTCCAGGAACGGGCGGCGCGCGGTCGTCCGGACCCGGTTCGTGCCGGCCAGCACCGCCAGCGGATGCTCCTCGGACATCACCTGGACGCCGAGGGATGCCAGCACGCTGACCGCGAGCTCCAGATCGTCCTCGTCCCGGTCGTAGTCGCGCGGGTCGGTGGACAGGGCCACGGCGGTCTGGGTGCGCCGGGTGTCCTCGTACTGCTTGACGGTCAGCACTCCGCGCCGGGCGGTGGTGCGCCAGTGGATCGAGCGCCGGTCGTCGCCCACCACGTAGTCGCGCAGGGCGTGGAAGGCCAGGTCGGAGTCGGACAGGTCGCGGGTCGATCCGCCCTCCAGGTCGCGCAGCAGCCCGGAGTCGGCGCCGGTGAGCAGCACGATCCGCGGGTGCACGAACAACTCCTCGGCGCCGGTGGTGGTCGCGTGTCGCACCGCCAGCCCCAGCGGGTCGGCGCGGACCGCCCGCACCGGACCGACGGTCACCACGGCGCGCCGGTGGGTGGGCACCGCGAACAGCTCCTCGTGGGTCTGGCCGGGTGCCAGCGGCGGTACGTCCAGTTCGGCCCGGCCCTGTCCGACCTGGAGCTCCAGCCCGATCGCCCGGGTGCGGCGGGTCGGCGCGGTGACCAGCACGCCGCCGAACGCCCGCTCGCCCACCCGGACCCGCCGGTCGGCCAGGTCCAGGCGCACCCGGTGCGGCAGTCGACCCAGGGTGGTCGCGAGGGCGACCAGCACCGCGGCGACGGCGACCGCACCCAGCGCGGTCAGCTCGGCCCAGCCCTGCCACAGACCCACGACCAGCAGCGGCAGGCCGAGTGCCAGTGCACCCCAGCCCACCGCCGACAGTCGGGTCCGCGAACGTCCGGTCATCTCAGGCCCGGGCCACCGGCGGCGGGGTGCTGTCCAGCGCCCGCTGCACCACGTCACGGGTGGTCGCGCCCAGGAAGTCGGCCTCCGGGTCCAGCACGAGTCGGTGGGCCAGCACCGGGATCGCCAGCTCCTTGATGTCGTCCGGCACCACATAGCCACGGCCGGAGGCGGCGGCCAGCACCCGGGCGCAGCGCACCAGCGCCAGACCGCCACGGACGCTGGCGCCCAGCGAGGTCTGCGGGTCGTCGCGGGTGACCTCCAGCAGCCGGGCCACGTAGTCCAGCACCGCGCCGTCGACGTGCACACCCTGGGCCAGATCGGCCATCCGCACCACGTCCTCGGTGCCGATCACCGGGTGCAGGGCGGCGGTCCGGTCCCGCTGCCCGGCCAGGATCTCCACCGTCGCCGTGCGGTCCGGGTAGCCGAGGGAGGTGCGGATCAGGAACCGGTCCAGCTGCGCCTCCGGCAGCCGATAGGTCCCGGCCTGCTCCACCGGGTTCTGGGTGGCGATCACGATGAACGGGCGGCCCACGGGATGGGTGTCCTTGTCCACGGTGACGTGCCCCTCCTCCATCACCTCCAGCAGCGCCGACTGGGTCTTGGGCGAGGCACGGTTGATCTCGTCCGCGAGCAGGACGGAGGTGAAGACCGGGCCGGTGTGGAACTCGAACCGCCGGGTGCCCTGATCCCAGATGGTCACGCCGGTCACGTCGCTGGGCAGCAGGTCGGGGGTGAACTGGATCCGCTGGTGGCTGCCGTGCACCGAGGCGGCGATCGCCTTGGCCAGGGATGTCTTGCCGGTGCCCGGGGCGTCCTCCAGCAGGACGTGCCCCTCGGCGATCATCGCGGTGAGCACCAGGCGCACCGGGGCGTCGGCGCCCAGCACCGCCTGGGACACGTTCCGGGTGAGCGCGGCGAAGGTCTGGGCGAACCAGGTCGACTCGTCGGGGGTCATCGCGTGCGGCTCCTGTCGCGGGTGGTGGTGGGTGGGGTAGGTCGATGGCTGGTCATCAGCCAGTGCTCGTGGGCTGCGGCGCGGGGGCTGCTGTCCAGGGCACGTCTCGCTGGACCTTTTGGGTCGTCTCGCCGAGCCCGTTGCGCGCGGTGATCGTGACGTCCAATGCACCGTCAGTTGAAAGGCCTGTGGGAACGGTCAGGACAACTGACGTTTCGGAACTGACGGCGCTCGTGGTCGCGCCGTTGTTGCGCGCGGTCAGCTTGACCTCGTACGTGATCGGAGAGCCGTCACCCGACTCAACGGATCCCCAACTCACCTGGGCGTTCTGTGGCTGAGCACCAGCGGGCTGGTCATCAGCTCGCACAGCAACCCGCGACCCGTCAACCTGTCCGGGGAGGGTCTTGGGAACCACCGTCGTAGCGACGGACGACTCACCCGGACCAACGGTGTTTACGGCACGCACCACAACGGTGAGGGTCTGTCCACCCGTCAGTCGATTGAGATGAAGAGAGGTACCGCTCACGTCGCGCCAATTAGTTCCCGCATCGAGGGAAACCTGATAGCGAACCCATGAGCCTCGGCCACTCGCGGGCGGCCATGAGATGTCGGCAGTACCCTGTCCCGCTTCTGGCACAACACCTGAACCTGGATCCCCCGAAACCCGCACCGTCGGCTGACCTACCTTCTCAGGCGAGCCGTAGGCAGTTGCGGTCGTCTGGCCACTCGGTCCCACACCCACGTCGTTGCGAGCTGCCACCGAAATAGAGTAGGGCGTGCCATTCACAGCATCGAAAGTCAGCGCGGTTTCGGCACCCCCGACAGAACGAACACCGATTTCCGGACTGATGGACACTTGATACTCAAGAACCTGCGATCCGTTCGGGTCGACCGGCGTCCACTCGACGGTGATTTGGCCACCGAGCGGCGTGTCCACCCGACTCGCTGTCACGGCGGGTCGTCCCGGCAGTCCAGCCGGAGTGGCTGAGGCGGCCAGGCTCCATGGACTGGGCTGGGGAGCCCGATTGTGGGCACGAACTTGCACAGTATATTCGGTTCCGTTTTGCAGCCCTGACCAGCTGAATGACGTTCCCGACGTAGTTTGTGTACTTGATCCGCCCCGCCCGCCGAGCAGAGTAACGGTGTACGAATCGACGGGAGAACCCTTGGATGCTGGCGTTTCCCACCTCGCGGTGATGGTGCCGTCACCTCTCACCAGAGTTGGGCGCGACGGCGCATCCGGCACAGCGTCCGGTGTGACGACCGTGGAGGCAGGGCTCGGATCAGACCACCCCACTGCGTTCTGCGCAGCCACGGTGAAGGTATAGCCAACGTTGTTCGTGAGCCCGTCGATCGTGCACGTAGTTGAAACACATGCGCGCTGCTGTCCACCAGGGCTCACCGTCACTCGATACCCCGTGATCGGCTCACCTCGTGCGTCTGGCGCGTCCCAGCTCAGAATCGCCCGCGAATCGAGGACCTCCGCGCCCACCCGGGGCGCCTTGGGCGCGGCCGGCTTGCCACGGACCCGGAGCGAGATGGTCGCCGCGACCTCACGGGCCGCGTCGTTGGTGGCGTCACGCACCCGGACCTGCACGACCATCTGCCCGGTCAGGTCAGCATTCGGCCGGACCACGACGTTGCTGCCGGAGACGCTGGCGGTGCCGGTCCCGGCGGTCTGCACGCTGGCACCGATCACGGTGAGCGGCTGGTCCGGGAACGGGTTGTACGCCCCGGCGAGGACGTCCACCACGGAGTCCTGTCCCTGCACGGCGTCGTTGATCACCCGGTCGGGCACGCTGGCCAGGCGGCGGGTGCTGGCGATCGCCCGGACCTCGACCTGCACGTCCATGGTGCCGGAGCGGCCGTAGCTCAGTTCCAGTTGGATCGTCCCCGCGCTGCCCTTGGCGGTGCCGGTGGCGGCGGAGACGCTCAGCCGGGTGCCGTCCAGGCTCGCGGAGAACCCGGCCGGTGCGCCGGAGACCAGCCGGAAGCCGTAGGCCTGGTCGCCGGTCGATCCCTCCACCCCCTGGGTGAAGGTGCGCAGGTCGACCGACACCGGTGCCTCGCCGGGGGCGACCTCGATCCGACTGGGCGAGAAGGTGGGCGGGTAGTCGTCCTCGGTGAAGACGGTGATCGGCAGCGTGAGAGTCCGGGTCCGGGCGTTGGCGTCGTCCGGGCCGGTCGCGTCGGTGACCGGGACCGTGATGGACGCGGGCCCGGCGTACCCGGCCTCGGAGGTGAACTGCAGGGTGCTGGCGTCGACCACCAGCGGACCCCCGTTCGACCGGGTGGCGGTGACTGCGGTCGGGTCGGCGATCTGCGCGGTGCGGCCGGGCGCCACCTGCACCTGCGCGCCGAGCGGGATGGTCAGGGTGTCGCCACTGGCCACGCGCAGTTCGTCCGCGCGGGGGCGCACCTGAGGCGGGAAGAAGCCGAGCGGCGGCACGGTGATGAAGGCGTACGCGGTGGCGGTGCCGGTGTCGTCGGCGGTGTTCGTCAGCCGGTAGGGCAGGGTCTGCGCGGTGTCCGCCAGGGTGACCCGCACGGTGCCGTCGGCGAGCACCGTCGCCACGTCCTGCGCGCTGGTCGGCACGGAGACCTCCAGGTCGGACATCGGTCCGCTGGGGTTCTGGGCGACCTCCAGCACGTCGACGTCCACGGCGGTCTTGTCGATGGTGTCGGCGGGCGGCACGACGATGTCCTTGGCGACCGGCGGCAGCAGGGCCGCGTCGGCGTCGACCTGGACCGTCAGGACCGCACCGCTGCTGGCACCGCGCTCGTTCACCGCCGTGTACCCGATCCCGAACGTGCCCTCGGCGCCGGGCGCGTCCACCACGATCCGGCTGCCCTGCACCTCGGCCTCGACCTGCTCCGGCAGCTCCAGCGCCGGGTCCACGCTCAGGTCACCGCCCGCCAGGTCGACGTCGTTGTCCAGCACCCGGACTTCGACCCGCTGCCCCGGTCGCACGGTGACCTGGTCGTCGCGCGCGACCACCCGGTTGCTGTCCTCGGGACGGTCGGCGATGCCCACCCGGACGGTGCCGACGGCGCGCTGGCCGGTCCAGTCCTCGACGGCGTAGGTGAACTCGTCGGTGCCGGACTCGCCGGGCAGCGCCTCGTACTCCAGCCAGTCGGCGCCGACCGCGGTGACCCGGCCCTTGGTGCCGGCGGTGTCCACCCCGAGCAGGCTGACGCCGTCGCCGTCCACGTCGATGCCGACCAGCGGGATCGCGATCCGCACGGTGTCACCGATGAACACCCGGGCGACGACGTCCTTCGGGCGGGGCGGGACCTTGGTGGCCGGGTCCGAGTCGTGCACCCGCACGGTGGCGGTGGCGGCGGTCTGGTTGCCGGTGGCGTCCTGGACGATGAAGGTGGCACGCACGGTCATCGCGGTGTCGGGTGCCTGGTACCGCAGCACGTCGCCGGAGACGAACATCAGCCCCTGGCCCTCGCCCAGCGGCTCGGCGAACTCCGTGACCAGGGAGATGGTGTCGCCGTCCGGGTCGTAGGCGTCGGCCAGCACCGGGATGGTCACCACCCCGCCGGTGCGGACCTCGGCCACGGCGTTGGGCACCACCGGCGGCTGCGAGGTGCTGGCCGGGGGCACCGGCTGGACCAGGATCTCCCCCACCGCGCTGGCGCTGCCGTTGGTCACCACGTACTCCAGCACCACCGGCTCGGTGAGGGCACCCACCGCGGCGACCTCCACCAGCTCGTGGTTCTGCACCGCGACCTTCAGCTGTTCCGGGGCGCTGACCGACTGCACGACGAGCACCCCGCCGGCCGGGTCGGTGTCGTTCGCCAACGGCGCCACGGTCATGGTCCCGCCGGTGGGCAGCCAGGCGCGGTCCAGCACGGCGGTCGGCGGCTGCGGGGTCTCGGGCGGGTCCACCACGTCGATCCGGGCCAGCCCGGTCGCCTGCTGGGGTGCGGCGGTGATGGTGAAGGAGACGTAGTAGGTCCCGGCGCGGGGCGCGCTGAACGCGATCGTGCCCTGCTCCAGGTCCGGGGTCACGGTGGTGCCGCCCACCTGGTCCACCCCGGCGAGCCGGGGCGTCTCCGCACCGTGGGTGCGCACCGCGGTGAGCGGGCGCAGCTCCACCGTGCGGCCCACGTAGGTCTCGGCGTGCACCGGGTCCAGTTGCAGGTCCAACGACCCCGCGGCGCGCACGTCCACGTCGACGGTGCCCTCGGTGGTGTTGGTCCCGTCCGACACCAGGACGTGCACCGTCGTCGGACCCAGGTCACCGCCGTCGGCGACGTAGGTCAGCGTGCCGTCCTGCCGGAACCGGGCGGTGCCCTTCTCCGCGGTGGCGCTGACCAGGGTCAGCTCGTCGCCGTCCGGGTCGATGAAGTCGGCCAGCACGGGGTAGGTGGCGCTGGCGGTCTGTTCGACCAGGATGCTGCCGGTGCGCTCCTGCACCGGCGGGTCGTTCTGGGTGTCCCGGACGGTGAGCGTCACGCTGGCGGTGGACGGGGAGCTGGTGCCGCGACCGTCGCTGATCGAGTAGCTGAAGGTCGCACTGCCGCTGGCCCCGGGGGCGACCCGGACCTGCAACGCCCGGCCGCCGTAGACCGGTTCCAGGGTGCCGAAGCTCTCCGGCAGCGGGTCGAACTCGGTGATCACCAGGATGCCGCAGTCCGAGGAGGTGTCGTTGTCGATCACCGGCAGGATCGCCGAGCGGCCGGGTCGCACCCCGAAGTCGTCGTCCACCGCGGAGGGGGTGGCGCTGTTGGTGGAGCACTCGGCGACCAGCTCGTGGGTGGTGCGGTCGCCGTCGGCCTGCTCGCTCTCGTCCTGGGTCTCCTCCTCCGGGATCACCTGCGACCAGTCGGGTTCGCGCAGTTCGGTGTCCTGCAGCGGCAGCCAGAGCCGTCCGTCCCGGGTCTCGTTCAGGGCGACCACCTGCCGGTTGACCCGGAAGACCAGGGTGGCGGCGGAGGTCATACCGTCCAGGGTGAGCAGCTGTTCGTCCTGGCCGTCGCACAGCATCAGGTAGTTGTCCCGGGCCGACGGCCAGGCGGCGTGCGCGCATTCGCCCACCCGGACCGGCGCCGCGGGGGTGCCGCCGCCCCCGGCCTGGTACTCGGCGGTGACCGACCCGTTCGCCACCGACGCCTCGACCAGCCCGCTGCTGCCGGACACCAGCACGGTGTCGGCACGCGGGCCCGGCTGCTGCAGCACCGGCGAGCTCAGCCCCAGGGAGGCGGAACCGCCCGGGGTGCGCAGGGTGTCGCCGTCCAGTCCGACCACGGTGTCCCCCACCGCGGTCACCGCGTCGACGCCTCCGCCCAGCGCGGTCTCGGCACTGGTGGTCGACGCGCCGCCGGTGTGCGGCGTGACCCGGGTGACGTCACCGGTCTGCGCGGCGACCAGGAAGGCGTCTCCGGAGTCGGCGACCACGACCCGCGCGTCACCGTCCACGGTGGCGTCGGCGGGGTCGGTGCCGGTCTGCAACAGCGGGAGGTCAGCGAGGGTGCGCACCCACAGCTGGCCGTCGGCGTCCAGCACCGCGACCGTGCCCGCCTGCATCGACACCTGCGACCCGGCGGGCACCGGCACCTCGGCGGCGGCGGCGACCGAGGCCGGGTCGACGACGGTCAGGGTGCCCGGCTCGACCAGCAGGACGTCCGACCCCTCCTGCCGCACGTCGAAGTCACCGCTCTTCGCGACCAGCCCGGCGTTCAGCTCCTCGACCTGGGCGTTGTACCGGCCCAGCTGCAGAGTGTTGGTCGCGGTCAGCCACACCGCGCCGTCGTTCAGCTCGACCTGGGCCAGCGGGAAACCGGGGTTGACCACCGCGAGGGTGGCCAGCACGGCGGGCACCGTCACCACGGCGGCGGTGGAGGCGGTGCGCTTGCGGTCCCAGGGCCACTTCACTGCGTGCACCCCTCGGCCGGGGTGGTGGAGGCGCGACGATCGGCGCGCACCACGGAGACCTCGATGCAGACCTGGCCCTCGATGTCGGCGAGGTCGGCGGCCGGGATCACGATCCCCGGCTCGTCCACCGGCTGCACCTGGGTCTGCCCGGTGCTGCGCAGCAGGCCCCACAGGTAGGTGTCGCCGTCCTGCGGGTCCGGGTTGCGCCAGCTGAAGACCGCGCTGCCGTCGGCCTGCCGGGTGCCGGTGAGGCCGATCGGGGTGGGCACCGTCAGGCCGACGGTCGGTGCCGGGTTCGCCAGCGGGTCGTCGTCCCGGTTCTGCCCGCGATCCGGGTTCTGGGTGACCAGCAGCACCACGACCACGGCGGCGACCACCACGGCACCGGAGACCAGGCCCGCGACCAGGCGGCCGGTGCGGCGGCGTCGCGGTTCGGGGTCGACGGACACCCGGACGTCCACGGCCGGGGTGGTTCCCGGGGGCACAGCGGTTCCCGGGGGCACAGCGGTTCCCGGGGGTACAGCGGTTCCCTGGGGCACCGTTCCCGGTGGTGCCGATGGCACCGCGTGCACCGGGCGGATCCTGGTGGCGTCGTGGTCGACCGGGCTCGCCGGGGTGGGAACCGGGGTTGCGACCGGGCCCGGGGACACCGCGTGCACCGGCCGCATCCGGGTCGCGTCGGGATCGGCGGCCGTCGTGGCGGCGGCGGTGTCCTCGCCCAGGTCCAGGGGGGTCAACGGCAGGCCGAGGTCGGCCTCCACCGCGCGCAGGTCCATCGCCAGGTCCACCGCGTGGGCGTGCCGACGAGCCGGGTCCACCGCCATCGCGCGGGCCAGCACCGTCCGCAGCCGGGGTGGCAGGTCGTCCCGGGCCATCGGCGTCGGGGTGCCGCGCTCGATCCGACCCACCAGCTCGGCGGCCTCGTTGGAGCCGCCCGGGCGCTCGAACGGTGAGCGACCCGCCAACGCGGAGAACAGGGTCGCGCCGAGCGAGTAGACGTCGGCGCGGGGACCCGCCTGCGGCGAGGCGGTCAGCAGCTCGGGGGCCGCCCACGGGATCGACATGCCGACAGCCGGTGCGTGGTCGTCCACCGGGGCGGCGATGCCGAAGTCGCTCAGCACGGGCCGACCCAGGTCGTTGAACAGCACGTTCGCGGGCTTGATGTCCCGGTGGACGATCCCGGCCCGGTGCATGGTCTCCACGGCGCAGGCCAGCTGCACCCCGATCCGCAGCACCTCCGCGATGGCGATCCGCTCGGCCCGATAGCGCTGACCGAGGGTGGCGCGCGGGCAGAGCTCCATCACCAGGAACTCGCGCCCGTCGTCGGTGACCCCCGCCTGGTAGACGGTGACGATCGACGGGTGGTGCGACACCCGTGCCGTCAGGTCCGCCTCGCGTTCGAAGGCCGACCGCTCGGCGTCGTCGACCGTGGGCAGCAGGACCTTGATCGCCACGTCCCGCCGGGGCAGCTGCTGCTGGTAGGCGTAGACGTCGGCGGCACCACCACCACCGAGCACCCGGGAGAAGGTGTAGCCCGGAAGTCGCGGCGGCTGCGCGGCTTCCCGTGGACTCATGCAGGCGGCTCCACCGTGAACGTGATCCCGTCGCCGAGGTCCACCAGCTCACCGGGCCGCACCGCGACCGGCTCCCCGGCGGGGATCTTGCGCGGCGGCAGCCCGCCGGAGGAGACCGAGACGCCATTGGTGGAGAACAGGTCGGTGACCAGCACCCGGTCGGCCTCGACCCGGATCTCGGCGTGGGTCCGGGAGATGTCCTGGGTGGGGCTCGGCACCGCCACCAGCCGGGTGCGGACACCCTCGGCCGCGCGCGCCGCCTGGGGCGCGCGACCGATCAGCAGCACACCGTCCACCGGGACGACCACGCCGGTGGACAGCGCCACCCGGGGGAAGGAGTCGGGGGCCGGTGCCGGAGGCGTCAACGGCACCGCCGCGGTGCCACCGGTGGACGGCCCCGCACTCGCGGTGGGCGTCGAGCCGGTGGAGGTGGCGGACGGCCACTGGCCGGAGTCGGAGACCGCCCAGGACGGCAGGTTCTGCCGGATGCTGGCCAGCTCGCCGCTGAGGATCGTCATGCCGTCGTGGTCGTCGTCGGAGGCCGGGCCGGGCAGGGCGGGCGCCGGAGCGGTGGCCACCGGCGTGGCCGGAGCCGGGGTGGGCGCCGGCTGCGGGCTGGGCGCGACGGCGGGCCAGGAGCGCGGGCCGTCGACCGGCGGGAGGCCGGTCCCGGGGGCGGGCTCGGGGGCGGGCTCGGGCTTCGGCGTCGGGATCGCGGGCAGGACCTCGGTGGCGGCGGCCGAGGCCGGGACCGGAGTCGAGACCGGGGCCGGAGTGGGCGGAGTCGGTCGCGGGGGCAGCTCCGCCTCGCGGTCACGACGGCGCACCGGTCGCGTCGGGCGGGCCGGGGCGACCGGGCCGACCGGGGCAGCGGTGCGCGGAGCGGCAGTGCGCGGCACCGCCACGTCCTCCGCCTCCAACGTCCCGTCCAGCACGATGGACGACGCGCGCACCACGCCCTCGGTGATCGGCAGCGCGCCGGCGGTCGACGCACCCGGCGCACGCAGCTCCACTCGCTCCGCCGCGTCGTCGCTGTCCTCGGTCCACAGCACCACCTGCGGCGCGGTGCGCTGATGGCGCTCGCCGTCCCGGGTGGTCACGATCGTCACGTCGCCCCGCAGCGCGGTGTGCACTCCCCCGGAGACCCGGGCCGCGGCGAAGGCGTGCAGGCCGCTGATCCCGTCGACCAGCAGGGCCTCCAGCGGTCGGCTCAGTCCTTCGCGGGCGCGCAGCGTGGACCACACCGCGAGCACCACCGGCTCCGGCGTCTCCGGGTGCAGGAGCACGGCCATGTCGCCGGCGACCACCCCGAACCACTCGCCTGGGGTGTACTCGGGCACGCTCATCGATCCTCCACCTGGTGACGCGGACGCGGGATGGTCGCGCCGTCGACGCTGTCGTCCCACTTCCCATCGGTCGGAACCCCCGCCAACGCGAGCCATCCGGGAGCATTCTCCGGTCCGGCGTGCGCATCGACCACCACAGCGGTGGTGTTGTCCCGGCCACCGGCCTGCACGGCGAGCCGGACCAGGGCGGCAGCCGCCTCCGACGCGTCGGATCCGTCCGCCAGCACCAGGGCGATCTGCTCCGGGGTCAACTCGTTGGTCAGACCGTCGGAGCAGAGCAGCAGCCGGTCACCGGGCTGAGCGGGCAGCAGCCAGTAGTCCGGCTCCGGGTCGCTGCCGGTGCCCAGCGCGCGGGTCAGCACGTGGCGTTCCGGGTGCTGCTCGGCGTCCTGGGCGCTGAGTCGGCCGGTGTCCATCAGCTCCTGCACCACCGAATGGTCCACGCTGAGCTGGGTCAGCTCCCGGTCCGACCAGCGGTAGACCCGCGAGTCGCCGACGTTGAACACCAGCCAGTGCGCCACCCCGTCCTGGTCGGCGAGGGCCACCCCGGCGACCGTGGTGCCCCCCTCCCGGCGCTCGAAGGTGCCCCGGATCCGGGCGGCGGCGCGCTGGAAGCAGCCCTGCAGGTCGGCGGGCTCGACGCTGGTCAACCCGGCGGTCTGCGCGAACTCCTCCACCGCGAGCCGACTGGCCACGTCACCCGCCTCGTGGCCGCCCATCCCGTCGGCGACCAGGAACACCGGCGGATGGGCCAGCAGCGCGTCCTCGTTCAACGCGCGCACCCGGCCGCGATCGGTGGCCGAACCCCAGGTCGTCCGCATCACTCCCCCGTCCCCGGCTGATCGCCGGTCAGATTCCCAGCTGGTAGACGCCCCAGTAGGCGAGCACCACCAACAGGATGGCGCAGGCGACCGTCGTCCCCCACACCGCCACATGTCCGAACACCCCGTTGACCAGCGGTCGACCGATCCGCCGCAGGGTACGCATCCGATCGATCACCAGCACAGCCGCCAGCACGGCCGACAGGCCGAGCAGCCGGACGCCGAGCCACCCACCCTGCACCACCCAGCCGTTCCGCTCGTAGTCCAACGCGAGCCGGGCCACCGAGACCAGGTACCAGACCAGCGCGATCACGGTCGCGACGGTGGCGGCGCTCAGCAGGGTCAGTCGCCGGGTGAGCGGCACGTCCCGGCCGGGCAGGGCCGGCTGCCCACGCCAGTGCCGCCAGCCGACCGCCGCCCACCGGGTCGCCGGGAGCAGCACCGCCACGCCGACCGCGCCGATGATGAGCACCAGCAACAGATCACCGTCGCCGAGCCAGCGCGGCTGCGGCACCGGTTGGGCCAGGTACAGCTGCTCGGGCTGGGCTCCGGCGATCCGCGGTGCCGCCCGGGCGGTGTCCGGCAGCCCGAGCACCCAGCCGCACAGGTCCCGCAGGAAGGCGGGCGAGACGGTGCCGTCGATCCGGATGCCATGGTCCGCGCCGCCGTAGTAGCGCAGCGTGTAGTCGCCGTTCCCGGCGATGCCGATGTCCCGGATCACCTGTTCGGCGCCCTGGATGATCGGCATCGACTGGTCGGCGGTGCCGTAGACCATCAGCACCGGCTGGGTGGTCTGCCGCAGGTACGGCGCCACGTCGAAGTCCACGTACTCGAAGCCACCCCCGGGCAGCCGCATGCCGACAGCACGCGGGATGGCCCGGAACACCTGGTCCGGCACCCCGGTGTTGCGCAGGTACTGGTCCACGGCGAAGCCCGCCTGCTGCCGGGGCGGCACCACCGGCGCGGAGGCCAGCACCACGAAGTCCACCGCCGCCCGCTCGGCCGCCATCACCGGGGCGATCCAGGCGCCCTCGGACTCGGCGTAGATCCCGACCCGGGTCGAGTCGACCTCCGGCAACGAACGCAGCAGGTCGAAGGACGCCAGGTAGTCCTGGGCCATCGCCACGTAGTCGCGGTGCCGCATCGAGTAGGTGTCCAGCCGCTTGTCCGGCACCATCGTCGCCACCCCGGCCTCGGCCAGCGCGTAGGCCTGCGCGACGAAGGCGTCCTCGAACTTGCCGGTCCCGGCGCCGTGCACGAACAGCACCGCGGGCACCGGGTCCGGCGCATCCATCGGCGTCAGGACCCTGGCCTGCACGGTCGCCCCGTCCAGCTGCACCTCCACCACGTGGGTGTCCACGTCGTAGTGGGACAGCTCCGGAGCGTCCCCGATGGCGGTGGACGACGATTGCACGGTCAGTGGATCGGTCACCGGCAACGGTCGCCATTCCGGCCCCATCAGCGAGCCGATCACCGCGAGCAGGATCGCCCCGGCCAGCACGCCACCGATCAGCCGGTAGACCGCGTCCCGGCGCGCCGACCGCGGTCGATGCGCCCCCGCCTCTCGTTCGGCGTCGCGGACCAGCCGTCGCCGACGACGCCCGGGGCTCTCCCCCGGACGCGGGGACGACTCGTCACGTGCCGCCATCAAAAGCCCAGGCGGCCGAGCTGCTTCGGATCGCGCTGCCAGTCCTTGGCCACCTTGACGTGCAGGTCGAGGTAGACCCGGGTGCCGAGCAGTGCCTCGATGCCCCGGCGCGCGTCGGTGCCCACCTGCCGCAGCCGCGACCCGCCACGACCGATGACGATCGCCTTCTGCGAGTCCCGCTCGACGAACAGGTTGACCCGGACGTCCACCATCGGGGCCTCGCCCTCGCCGACCTCACGGGGCAGGATCTCCTCCACCTGCACCGCCAGCGAGTGCGGCAGCTCGTCCCGCACCCCCTCCAGCGCCGCCTCACGCACCAGCTCGGCGACCATGACGGACTCCGGCTCGTCGGTCAGCTCGCCCTCGGGGTAGAGCGCCGGGCCCTCCGGCAGGTACCCGGTGAGCAGACGCTCCAGCTCCTCGACCTGGTAGCCGTCCTGCGCGGACACCGGGATGATCTCCGCCCAGTCGCCCAGCTCGGAGATGGCCAGCAGATGCTCGGCCAGACGCTGCTTGCCCACCAGGTCGGCCTTGGTCGCGATCGCGATCACCGGGGTGCCCCGGCGGCCGCGGCTCAGCTCGGCCAGCTGCTCGGCGATGAACCGGTCACCGGGGCCGACCTTCTGGTCAGCGGGCAGGCAGAAGCCGATCACGTCGACCTCGGTCAGGGTGTCCTTGACCAGGGAGTTCAACCGCTCGCCCAGCAGGGTGCGCGGCCGGTGCAGCCCCGGGGTGTCGACCAGCACCAGCTGGGCGTCCTCCCGGTGCACGATGCCCCGGATGGTGTGCCGGGTGGTCTGGGGGCGACCGGAGGTGATCGCCACCTTCTGGCCCACCAGGGCGTTGGTCAGGGTGGACTTGCCGGCGTTCGGCCGTCCCACCAGGCAGGCGAAGCCGGATCGATGGGTCACCATCAGGGCCTTTCTTCTGAGCTCATCACCGCGTTCTCCGCGGCATCTTCTGACGCTTCCTCGTCGGGAACCCGACTGACCAGAACCCTAGCCACTCGTTTGCGGCGTCCCTCGGTGCCCTGCGCCACCAGCCGCAGCCCGTGGATCTCACCGGCCGAACCGGGGATCGGGACCTTGCCCAACGACTTGGCGAGCAGGCCACCGGCGGTGTCGACGTCGTCGTCCTCGACCTCGATGCCGAACAGCTCGCCGAGTTCGTCGCGGCCGAGCCGGGCCGGGACCAGGAAGGTCCCGCCGCCCAGGTCCTCCACCTGCGGTGCGGACGGGTCGTGCTCGTCGGTCAGCTCGCCGACGATCTCCTCCAGCGCATCCTCGATGGTGACCAGCCCCGCGATGCCGCCGTACTCGTCCACCACCATCGCGATGTGCGAGGCACCGGCCTGCAGCTCGCGCAGCAGCTCGTCCACCGGCTTGGACTCCGGCACGAACACCGCGGGCCGGACCACGCTGAGCGCCGGGGCGTCGGCGGCGGCGGGGTCCTCCTCCAGCCGGCGCACCAGGTCCTTGAGGTAGATCACCCCGCGCAGGTCGTCCACCTGCTCACCGATCACCGGCACCCGGGAGTAGCCGGACCGCAGCAGCAGGGACAGCACCTTGCGCAGCGGGGTCTGCTCACCGGTGGTGATCATGTCGGTGCGCGGCACCATCACCTCGCGGGTCAGGGTCTCGCCCAGGCCGAGCACGGAGCGCAGCATCTCGCGCTCCTCGTCGTCGATCGGCTCCCGGCCGTCGCGCTCGACCATCTCGCGCAGCTCGCGTTCGTCCAGATCACCGGAGGGCTCGGCGATCCGCAGCAGCGGGCCGATCACCCGGCGCACCCCTGCCAGCGACCGGGCGGTGAGCTTCAGCACCGAGATCGCGCGCCGCTGCCCCACCGACCGCGGGCTCAACCGCGCCAGCACGACGGTGAGGAAGGCGCAGGCGATCACGGCGATCACCAGTTCGACCGACCAGCTCAAAGTGCTCGCGGCGATCGCCAGGGTGATGCAGACGGCGGCGACCATCTCGCAGAGCAGTCGCAGGGTGCCCGCCGAGGAGGCTACCCGTGCCCGGTCCTCGCACAGCGCCTCGATCCGCTCGGCGGCCGGGTGCCGGGTGGCGGCCAGGTCGGCCACCTGCCCGCGCGAGACCCGCAGGATCGCCGCCTCGCCCGCCGACAGCAGCGCGGCCACCAGCAGGGCCAGCACCGCCAGTGTGACCAGCAGGCCGATCGGGACCTCGCTCATCGCCCGGCGAGGAAGGTCAGCAGGAGATGTCGCTGCAGCGCGAACATCTCCTTCTCCTCCTCCGGCTCGGCGTGGTCGTAGCCGAGCAGGTGCAGGATGCCGTGCGTGGTGAGCAGGAGCATCTCCTCCACCGTGGAGTGACCGGCGGTGCGGGCCTGCTCCACCGCGACCTCCGGGCAGAGCACCACGTCACCGAGCAGGCCGGGCGGGGTCGGCTCGTCCGCGCGACCGGGCCGCAGCTCGTCCATCGGGAAGGACAGCACGTCCGTCGGGCCCGGCTCGTCCATCCACTTGACGTGCAGGTCCGTCATCACGTCGGTGTCGACGAACAGGATGGACAGGTCGGTCTGCGGGTGGACGTGCATCTGGTCCAGCACGAACCGGGCCAGCGCGGCGAACTCCGCCTCGTCGACCGGGTGCCCGGACTCGTTGTTGACCTCGATGCTCATTTGTTCGTGTCCCAGCGTGCGTAGGCGTCGATGATGTCGCTCACCAGGCGGTGACGGACGACATCGGAGGAGGACATCCGGCAGAACGCGACGTCGTCGACGTCCGCCAGGATCGATTCCACCACCCGCAGACCGGACTGCGTGCCCGAGGGCAGGTCCACCTGGGTCACGTCGCCGGTGACGACGATCTTCGACCCGTATCCGAGTCGGGTGAGGAACATCTTCATCTGCTCGGCCGAGGTGTTCTGCGCCTCGTCCAGGATGATGAAGGAGTCGTTGAGCGTGCGCCCGCGCATGTAGGCCAGCGGCGCGACCTCGATCGTCCCGGCCTCCATCAGCCGCGGGATCGAGTCCGGGTCCACCATGTCGTGCAGAGCGTCGTACAGCGGGCGCAGGTAGGGGTCGATCTTCTCCGACAGCCCGCCGGGCAGGAAGCCGAGCCGCTCCCCCGCTTCGACCGCCGGGCGGGTCAGCACGATCCGGTTGATCTCCCGGGCCTGCAACGCCTGCACCGCCTTGGCCATCGCCAAGTAGGTCTTGCCGGTTCCGGCCGGGCCGATGCCGAAGGTGATCGTGTTCCGGTCGATCGCGTCCACGTAGGACTTCTGCCCGGTGGTCTTCGGCCGGATGTTGCGGCCGCGGCCGGACAGGATGTTCATGCTCAGCACGTCGGCCGGGCGGGTGCCGGTGCCCGCGGTCAGCATCGCCACCGACCGGGTCACCACCTCCGGGGTCAGCGGGGTACCGGCGGCGGCCATCTCGATCAGCTCGTCCACCAGGCGGGCGGCGAGCGCCACGTCACCCGCGGGTCCGGACATCCGGATCTCGTTGCCGCGCACGTGCAGGTCGACGGTGCGGAAACCGGACTCGATGGCGCGCAGCACCTGGTCCTGGAGCCCGAGCAGCTCCACCATCGACACCTGCGTGGGAACCGTGATCCGGTGTTCGACCCGGGCGGGCACGGCGGCGGACGGGTGGGCTGAACGCTGCGACTGCGGGGTGGATTCGACCATGTGCTCGGCTTGCGCCGTCGCGCTCCTTCGATGGTGCGGGCGATGGATGTCCAACTTTACCGGGCGGTGGTGACACCCCGCCCGAGGACCCAACCGCCCGACGGCGGCGTTTCATCCCGACCAGCAGGCCGACGTCGGTGATGGTCGCGCAGCCGTGAACGGAGCCGTCGGTTCAGACCCAGCGACCGAGCCCCGCTGCCAGCAGGCTCAGCGCGACCGTCCCGGCGGTGGAGGTGCGCAGCACGTGCGGGCCGAGCCGCACGGTCCGGGCACCGGCGGCCTCCAGCGCCGCTGTCTCCTGCGCGGAGATGCCGCCCTCGGGACCGACCACGATCAGCACCTCCGCCGGCGTGCCCTCGGCCGGGAGCGCGGCGGCCGACAGCGGAACCGTCGCCTCCTCGTGCAGCACCAGCACGGCGCCACCGGCGGCGACCACCGCCTCGGTGCGGGCGACGAGCCCACGGCGGTCCACCGGCGGCTCGACCTCCGGCACCCAGGCGCGGCGGGACTGCTTGGCGGCGGCCCGCACGGTCGCCAACCAGCGGGCACGGGACTTGGCCGCCCGGTCGCCGCGCCAGATCACGATCGACCGTTCGGCCTGCCACGGGATCACCGCGTCCACGCCGACTTCGGTCGCCGCCTCGATCGCCATCTCGTCCCGGTCACCCTTGGCCAGGGCCTGGACCAGCACCAGGCGGGGCGTGGACGGCGGTTCGGTGACCCGCTGCCGCACGGTGAGCCGCACACCCTCGGGCTCGACCGCGGCGATCTCCCCGACCAGGCGCACCCCGGCACCGTCCACCACGTCGATCCGCTCCCCGGCCGTCCGGCGCTGCACCACCCCGGCGTGCCGCCCCTCGGCACCGTGCAGCAGGTACACGTCACCGGCGTGGTAGCCGTCCAGCTGACCCGGGTCGGTCACGAAGACCGGCGCGGTCATCAGCGACCCGAGAGCTTGTCGCGCAGCTTGGCGAACACCCCGGTGCTCGCCGCCTGCAACCGGGCGTCCGGCCGCTCCTCGCCGCGCAGGGCGGACAGCTGGCGCAGCAGGGCCGCCTGCTCGTCGTCCAGACCGGTCGGCACCTGGACCTCCACGTGCACGTGCAGGTCGCCGCGGCCACCGGCGTGCAGATGGCCGACCCCCAGGTTCTTCAGCGTGACGACCTGCTGCGGCTGGGTGCCCGGTCGCAGGTCGACCTCCTGCGGGCCGTCCAGGGTGTCCAGGGTGAGCACCGTGCCGAGGGCGGCGGCGGTCATCGGGACGGTGAGCGTGCAGTGCAGGTCGTCGCCCTCGCGCAGGAAGGTCTCGTGCCGCCGCTCGCGCACCTCCAGGTAGATGTCACCGGCCGGGCCACCGGCGGGGCCGACCTCACCCTGGGCGGTGAGCTTGATCCGGGTGCCGGTGTCCACACCGGCCGGGACGTCGACCTCCAGGGTGCGGCGGGAGCGGACCCGTCCCTCACCGGCGCACTCGGTGCACGGCTCCGGGATCACGGTGCCGAAACCGTGGCAGGCGGCGCACGGCTGGGTGGTCATCACCTGGCCGAGGAAGGAACGAGCGACCCGCTGCACGGTGCCCTGACCGCCGCACACCTCACAGGTGCGCGGCGAGGTCCCCGGGCGGCAGCAGGTGCCGGAGCAGGTCGGGCAGACCACGGCGGTGTCGATCGGCACCTGCCGGTGGGTGCCGAAGGTGGCCTCGGCCAGGTCGATGTCCAGCCGGATCAGCGCGTCCTGACCGCGCCGGGCACGCGGGATGGGACCGCGGTGCCCGCCACCGGCGGCCGCCCCGAAGAAGGTCTCGAAGATGTCCTGGAAGCCGAAGCCACCCGCCTGACCGCCACCGCCGCCACCGGGGGCGGTCGGGTCCTGACCGAGGTCGTACATCTGGCGCTTGTCCGGGTTGGACAGCACCTCGTACGCACGCTGGACGTCCTTGAACTTCTCCTCCGACGCACTGTCGGACCCGGCGACGTCCGGGTGGAACTCCCGCGCCAGCCGGCGGTAGGCCTTCTTGATCTGCTCGCCGGTGGCATCGCGCGGGACGCCCAGGACCTCGTAGTAATCGTTCACGTAAAGAGCTTCCTCAATCAGTTGGCAAGGATGCGCGAGAGATAACGGGCGACGGCGCGCACGGAGGCGATGGTGCCGGGGTAGTCCATCCGGAGCGGGCCGAGCGAGGCGATCCGGGCGACGGCCGCCCCGTCGGCGCCGTAGCCCGAGCTGACCAGGCTGGCGTCGACCAGGCCCTCGTGCCGGGTCTCGCGGCCGATCCGCACCGACACCCCCTCGTCCTCGGCGGCGTCGGTGAGCAGGCGGAGCAGCACGACCTGCTCCTCCAGCGCCTCCAGCACCGGGCTGAGCGTGCGGGCCACGTCGGTGTTGCCGCGCACCAGGTTGGCGGTGCCGGCGACGACCACCCGCTCCTCGCTCTCCCCGGCGAGGGTGTCCTCGATCACCCCGACCACGGCACGCAGCAGGGCGCTCGACTCCGGCTCCACCTCGTCGGCGATCCCGGCCAGGGCGGCGTCCAGGTCAGGCAGTCGACGGCCGGTGGCCGCGACGTTCAGCCGCATCCGGAGCCGGGCGACCGCCGCCAGGTCCAACGGGTCGGCCAGTTCCAGCGTGCGCTGCTCGACCCGGCCGTGCTCGGTGATGATGACCACCAGCAGGTGGCGGTCGGACACCGGGACCAGCTCCACGTGCCGCAGGGCCGTGCGACGCAGCGACGGGTACTGCACCACCGCGACCTGATGGGTCAGCTGGGCCAGCAGCCGCACGGCGCGGTCCACCACGTCGTCCAGGTCCACCGCGTCCTGCATGAAGGTCTCGATCGCCCGGCGCTCCGGGGTCGACAGCGGCTTGATGGTGGCCAGGCGGTCGACGAACAACCGGTAGCCCTTGTCGGTGGGCACCCGACCCGCGGAGGTGTGCGGCTGGACGATCAGCCCGGCGTCCTCCAGAGCGGCCATGTCGTTGCGGATGGTCGCCGGGGAGACCCCGAGCGAGTGCCGTTCGACCAGGGCACGCGAGCCGACCGGCTCCTTGGTGGCGACGTAGTCCTCGACGATCGCGCGCAGCACGTCGAGCCTGCGGTCCTCGGCCATGGTCCACCTCCTCCTGGTCGCGGGCGTGCGTACACGGGTCCGGGAAGTAGCACTCTCGGACACCGAGTGCCAATGCTACGCCCCGGGTCGAGCGCTCTCCTGCGGGCGTCGGCGGGCCCGCAGATCGACCAGGCCGACCACGAGCGCCACAGCGACCAGGACCACGGAGACCAGCAGCGCGCGCCCGGCGGCCGGTCCGCCGTCCAGACCCGCGGCCAGCCCGGAGTAGAAGGTGGACAGCGCCACCGCGACACCCAGTGCCGACCCGATCCGCTGACCGACCTGCAGCATCGACCCGGCGACCCCGGCCCGCTCGACCGGCACGTTCGCCAGGGTCAGGGTCTGGTTCGGCGAGATGACCAGCCCGGAGCCGACGCCCGCGATCATCTGCGTGCCGGCCACCGCCCAGGCCACCGCGGGCGGGTCGACGATCCGGATCACCAGGTCCGTCCCGGCCAGACCGATCAGCACCAGCGCCAGTCCGATCACCACCAGCGCCCGGCCCCGTTCGGCGACCAGCTTCCCGGAGCGCTGGGCGGCGATCGCCGATCCGATCGCGAACGGCATCCCGACCAGCCCCGCCTGCAGCGGCGTGTACCCGGCGACCTGCTGCAGGTAGATGGTCACCACCAGGAACACCGAGGTGAACCCGGCGAAGTAGGCCATCCCCAGCAGCGCGCCGTTGCGGAACGCCGGGTCGCCGATCACCCGCGGGTCCAGCACCGCCGCACCGGTCCGCCGCTGGTACGAGCGTTCCCACAGCACGGTGCCCGCCGCGATCACCGCCCCGACCAGCAGCCACCACCACCGGGTCGGGTCGTCACCGCTGCCGGTGGTGATCACGAAGGGCAGCATCACCGCCGTCGCCGCGAGCGCGATCAGCACCAGCCCGACCCCGTCCAGTCGCGGCCGCCCGCTCGGGGTGAGCGACGCCGCCGGCCCGCGCCCGTTCCCGGTGCCCCGGGGCAGCCAGCGCAGCGCCAGCGGCAGCACCACCGCGACCACCGGCACGTTGACGAAGAACACCCACCGCCACCCGCTCTCGGCGCCGAACGCCTGGATGATCAGCCCGCCGAGCGCCGGGCCGATCGCGGTGGAGACCCCGATGGTGGCGCCGAAGTACCCGAACGCCTTGCCCCGCTCGTACCCGGAGAACAGCTGCTGGATCGTCCCGACGACCTGAGGGTTCACCATGCCCGCGCTGGCACCCTGCAACAGGCGCATCACCGCCAGCACCTCATCCGACGGCGCGAGCCCGGCTCCCAGGCTGGTCAGCGCGAAGCCGGTCAGGCCGATCAGGAACAGGCGTCGGCGACCACGGGCGTCGCCGAGTCGTCCGGCGGGCACCAGCACCAGCCCGAAGGCGAGCGTGTACCCGGCCACGATCAGCTGCAGCTGGCTCGCCGACGCGTGGAGGCTGTTCTCGATCGACGGCAGCGCCACGTTCACGATCGAGACGTCCAGCATGGTGATGAACCCGATCGCCAGACACACCCCGAGGGCACGCCAGCGGTTCGGATCCAGGTCAGGGGCGGCAGCGGATGTCACCGACGTGTCTTACCACGGGTCGGCGACGCCCACACCTACGCTGCCGGACGTGAACGACCGCTATGGCAACGATGTCCTGTCCGCCGACTCCCGGTCGGCGCACCGGCGCCCGACCTCCCGTCCGGTGCCCGCGGAGCGCGGTCTGGTCGTCGAGGAGGTGACCACCGGCTGGGTCGGGGCGATCACCCGGGTGGAGAAGTCCGGCGGCGAGCACGTGGTCGTCCTGGAGGACCGCCGGGGCCGGACCCGCACCTTCCGCCTCGGCCCGGGGTTCTGGATCGACGGCAAGCCGGTCGAGCTGGTGCCGCACCGCCCCACCACCCCCACCGGCCCGCAGCGCACCGCCTCCGGGTCGCTGGCCGCCCCGGACCAGCGCGCGCGGGTCGCCCGCGGGTCGCGGATCTGGGTCGAGGGCAAACACGACGCCGAACTGGTGGAGAAGGTCTGGGGCGACGACCTGCGCGCCGAGGGGGTCGTCGTCGAGCTGCTCCAGGGGGTGGACAACCTGGAGGAGGCGCTGCGGGACTTCGCGCCCAGTGCCGAGCGCAAGGTGGGCGTGCTGGTCGATCACCTGGTGCCCGGTTCCAAGGAGCAGCGGATCGCCGACGCCGCCCTGCGCACCGTCCGGCCTGGCACCGTCCTGGTGCTCGGCCACCCCTACGTCGACGTGTGGCAGGCGGTGAAGCCGCAGCGGATCGGGCTGGAGCGCTGGCCGGTGATCGAGCGCGGCACCGAGTGGAAGCGGGGCATCCTGCGCGAGCTGGGATGGCCGGCCGACGAGCAGGCCGACGTCGCCCGGGCCTGGCAGCGGATCCTGCGCAGCGTGCGCTCCTACGCCGACCTGGAGCCGTCGCTGCTCGGGCGGGTGGAGGAGCTGATCGACTTCGTCACCGCCTGAGCGGCGTTCCCCCGGTACCCGCGTCGCGTCCGCACTCCCCGCGCCGGGTCGGCAGTCCCCGCCCGAAGCCGCCAGTCCGCGCCCAGGTCGGCAGTCCGCGCCCAGGTCGGCAGTCCGCGCCCCAGGTCGGCAGTCCGCGCCCGAAGTCGGCACTTCGCCGGCCCGTTCGTGGCCCGAACGCACGACCTCGCCGACGGGGCCTTCGCGTCACGGGGCCACCGGGCTCCAGCGGGGCCACCGGGGGCCACCGGGGGCCACCGGGGTCAACGGGGCCAACGCGCCAGCGGGGCGAAGTCGGCAGTCCGCGCCCGAAGTCGGCACTTCGCCGGTCGGTTCGTGGCCCGAACGCACGACCTCGCCGACGGGGCCTTCGCGTCACGGGGCCACCGGGGGCCAGCGGGGGCCGACGCGCCAGCGCGCCGACGGACCGACGGAGCGCCGCCACCCCCGCGGGGATGACGGCGCTCCGGGTGGATCCGATCAGGCGGCGACGCCCTCGCCGTGCAGGCGACGGAAGACGAAGCCGGAGACCAGCGTGGCCAGCGGGGTGGTGACCAGCGCACCGATCCCGCACAGCGAGCCGCCGATGGAGGACGCGACCAGCACCACCAGGTAGAGCAGCGCGGCGGTGGCGAAGTTCCGGTAGGCCAGCTGGAAGCTCGCCTTGATCGCGTCGATCGCGCCCATGCGCTTGTCGACCACGAAGAACAGCGTGAACTGGGCGAAGAACCCGAACACGATCGCACCGACGTAGAACGCCAGGGTGCCGACCGCAGTGCCGATGCCGACCAGCAGGGCCGCCAGCACCAGGGCGCCCAGCCGCTCGAAGCGGAAGAAGCTGCCGAAGGTGGTGCGTCCGGTCTGGGCGATCTCCATCGTCACCCGGACCAGCGCGGCCTGGACGAACACCGAGAACAGCAGCACCAGCGCGATGAAGATCAGGTACGCGCCGACGGCGGCCCCCGCAGCACCGGGCCGCACATTGCCGTACTGGTCGGTGGCGGCGACCGCCCCGCCGATGAAGATCGCGAAGAAGACGATCGCCAGGACGGCCAACGCGGCACCGTAGACCGCCAGACCGCCGATCAGCGGGCCCGCGTTCTGGGTGAACTTGCTCCACGCCCAGCTGAAACCGTCACCGATCGCGGAGCCGGCGTTCGGCTGCCCGGCGCCGTAGGGCGGCTGCGCCTGGCCATAGGGCTGCTGGCCGTACGGCTGGCCGGCGGGCTGGCCATAGGGCTGTCCCGAGGGCTGACCGTAGGGTGCTCCGGCCGGGGGCTGCTCCCCGTAGGGCGAACCGGCGGGCGGCGGCTGGGGAGCGCCGTACTGCGGCTGATGCGGCGCGCCGTAGGGCGGCTGCTGTCCGGCAGCGTTCGGGTCGTCGTCGCGGGGCGGATTCGCGCCGGTGGGGTCAGTCATCGCAGGCCTCCTCGTTCCGGGCGCGATTCGCCCAGCGGGCACAGCGAAGCGAAACCACACAAACGGTGTCAAGACGACGCACTGGACACCCGCTACTGTCTCAGCGCAGCCATCCGTGCCCCACCCCGATCAGGAGTACCCATGACGCACCCCCCGCAGCCCGACCAGCCGTGGACCGGCTCCGGCGACCCGCAGCACGGCGCACCGGGTCAGCCCGGCCAGCCGTCCGGCGCGCCCGGCCAGCCCTACGGCGCTCCCGGACAGCCCTACGGGGCGCCCGGTCAGCAGTACGGCGCACCGGGTCAGCAGTACGGCGCCCCGCAGGGTGCTCCGCTGTCGCCGCAGGATGAGAAGACCTGGGCGATCCTCAGCCACATCGGCGCCATCCTGTTCAGCTTCGTCGTCCCGCTGATCGTCTGGCTGGTCTACCGCGGCCGCGGCCCGTACCTGGAGGACCAGGCGAAGGAGGCGCTGAACTTCTCGCTCACCGTGCTGATCGGTTACGTCGGCACCAGCATCCTGGCCGCCGTCACCCTCGGCCTGCTCAGCCCGCTGGTGCCGCTGGTGAGCGTCGCGGCGCTGATCTTCGGCATCATCGCCGCCGTCGCGGCGAACAAGTTCACCTGGTACCGCTACCCGGTGTGCATCCGCTTCATCAAGTGACACCGAGGTCGTCGCGCCGGGTGGCTGCCCGGCGCGACGGCCGATGTCGGCGCGTCCCGCCGCTCCCCTGACGACAACGACAACGACGTCTCAGTCGGTCAGGTCACGCACCACGGCGTCGGCCAGCAGCCGACCGCGTCGGGTCAGCACCACCCGCGGCACGTCCACGCCACGACCCAGCGCCGCCATCCCGTCGACCAACCCGTCGGCGACCAGCGCCGCCACCCGGGTCCTGGCGGTCGCGGACAGCAGCGACAGCGGCAGCCCCTCGCGCAGCCGGACACCCAGCATCACCCGCTCCAGCTGGGCGCTCTCCGGCTCGATCAGCTCACGGCCGGCGGCCGGGCTCACCCCGGACGACAGCCGGTCCGCGTAGGCCCGGGGATGCTTGACGTTCCACCACCGGGTGCCGCCGACGTGGCTGTGCGCGCCGGGGCCGATCCCCCACCAGTCGTCGTTGCGCCAGTAGGCGAGGTTGTGCCGGCAGGCGTCCGCCGGGGTGCGCGCCCAGTTGCTCACCTCGTACCAGGTCAGCCCGGCCGCGGTGAACAGGTCGTCGGCCAGCTCGTACTTGGCTGCCTGGTCGTCCTCCTCCGGCAGGGGCAGGTCGCCGCGCCGCACCTGGACCGCCATCCGGGTGCCCTGCTCGATCACCAGCGCATAGGCCGAGATGTGGTCCACCCCGGTCGCCAGTGCCGACTCCACGCTGGCCCGCCAGTCGTCGAGGCTCTCCCCCGGGGTGCCGTAGATCAGGTCCAACGACACCGCCAGCCCGGCGTCCCGCGCCCAGCGGACCACGTCCGGGATCCGGCGCGGGTCGTGCGTCCGGTCCAGCGTCGCGAGCACCCGGGGCACCGCCGACTGCATGCCGAACGACACCCGGGTGAAGCCGGCAGCGGCCAGTTCGGCCAGCGACTCCGGCGTGACCGAGTCGGGATTGGCCTCGGTGGTGACCTCGGCGTCCGGTGCCAGTCCCCAGGCGTCCCGCACCCCGGTCAGCATCCGGGCCAGGTCGCGGGCGGGGAGCACCGTGGGCGTCCCGCCGCCGACGAAGACCGTGCCCACGGCACGCTCCGGCAGCCCGGCGTCGGCCAGCACCTCACGGGCCAGCGCGATCTCGGCCAGCGCGGTGTCGGCATAGGACGACTGGCTCGCACCGCCACCCAGTTCGGTCGCCGTGTAGGTGTTGAAGTCGCAGTACCCGCAGCGCACCGTGCAGAACGGGACGTGCAGGTAGATCCCGAACCCGCGGTCGTCGGCACCGTCCCGGACCGTCTCCGGGAGCCGCCCGTCCGCGGGTGCCGGCTCGCCCTCCGGCAGTGCGGGGGCCATCACCGGTCGAAGGCCGCGCGGTCGAGCTCGGTGAGCCCCCCGGCGCGGAAGGTCGTCGTGCCCCGATCGTGCAGTTCGGTCGCCGCTCGCAGCAGCGCACCATAGGCGGTCGACGCCAGCGCGCCACCCACCGACACCCGGCGCACCCCCACCGCGCCGAGCTCGGCCACGGTCGGACCGTCCGGCCAGGCCAGCACGTTCACCGGCACCGAGACGGCGGACACGACGGTCTGCACCTCGGTCAGGCTGCGCAGCCCCGGGGCGTAGACGCAGTCGGCACCGGCAGCCGCGTACGCCCGCAGCCGCACGATGGTGTCGTCCAGATCGGCGATGCCGTACAACGGGTTCTCACACCGCGCGGTCACCACCAGCGGGGCACCGGGGACCGCATGCGCCGCCTCGATGGCCGCCGCCAGCCGTTCGGTCGCCACGTCCAGGTCCCGCACGGTGCCGGTGGTGGCGTCGTAGTCCTCGATCGACACCCCGGCCGCCCCGGCCTCGGCCAGCGCGCTCACCGTGTCGGCGACCCCAGCCGGGTCCGGTGCGTAGCCGTCCTCGGCGTCGACGCTGAACGGCAGGTCGAGCACCGCCGTCACCGACCGGACATGGGCCAGCAGCTGCTCGCGGGTGAGCCGCTGGTCCTCGGTGCCCAGCGACCACGCCAGCCCCGAACTGGTGCTCGCCACCGCCTCGAACCCGGCCGACCGCAGCAGCAGCGCCGATCCGGCGTCCCAGGCATTGGGCAGCGCCCACACCCCGGACCGCGCGTGCAGCTCGGCGAACCGTCGCCGTGCAGCGTCCCGACTCACTTCTTCTTGGCGTCCTTGTCCTTGGCCGGAGCCGCGTCGGAGGACAGCGCGGCGATGAACGCCTCCTGCGGCACGTCGACCCGTCCGATGGTCTTCATCCGCTTCTTGCCCTCCTTCTGCTTCTCCAGCAGCTTGCGCTTACGGGTGATGTCACCGCCGTAGCACTTGGCCAGCACGTCCTTGCGCATCGCGCGGATGGTCTCGCGGGCGATGATCCGGGAGCCGATGGCCGCCTGGATCGGCACCTCGAACTGCTGGCGCGGGATCAGGTCCTTCAGCTTGCCGGCCATCATCACGCCGTAGGCATAGGCCTTGTCCTTGTGCACGATGGCGCTGAACGCGTCGACCTGCTCGCCCTGCAGCAGGATGTCGACCTTCACCAGGTCGGCCGCCTGATCGCCGATGGGCTCGTAGTCCAGGGAGGCATAGCCACGGGTCTTGGACTTCAACTGGTCGAAGAAGTCGAAGACGATCTCCGCCAGCGGCAGGGTGTACCGCATCTCGACCCGGTCCTCGGACAGGTAGTCCATCCCCTGCAGGTCACCGCGCCGGGTCTGGCACAGCTCCATGATCGCGCCGACGAACTCGGTCGGCGCGAGGATCGTGGCCTTCACCACCGGCTCGCGGACCTCCCGGATCTTGCCGCCGGGGAACTCGCTCGGGTTGGTGACCAGCACCTCCGACCGGTCCTCCATCGTGACCTCGTAGATCACGTTCGGCGCGGTGGAGATCAGGTCCAGCCCGAACTCGCGCTCCAGCCGCTCCCGGATGATCTCCAGGTGCAGCAGGCCGAGGAACCCGACCCGGAAGCCGAAGCCCAGGGCGACCGAGGTCTCCGGCTCGTAGTTCAGCGCGGCGTCGTTCAGCTTCAGCTTGTCCAGCGCCTCACGCAGCGCCGGGTAGTCCGACCCGTCGATCGGGTACAGCCCGGAGAACACCATCGGCTTCGGGTCCGAGTAGCCGCCCAACGCCTCGGCGGCCGGCCGGTGCTGGTTGGTCACCGTGTCGCCGACCTTCGACTGCCGGACGTCCTTCACCCCGGTGATCAGGTAGCCGACCTCGCCGACGCCCAGCCCCTTGGTCGGCACCGGCTCCGGGGAGATCACACCGATCTCCAGCAGCTCGTGCGACGCCTTGGTGGACATCATGGTGATCCGCTCGCGCGGGTTCAGGTCGCCGTCGACCACCCGGACGTAGGTGACCACGCCGCGGTAGGTGTCGTACACCGAATCGAAGATCATCGCCCGCGCCTCGGCGTCGGCGTTGCCCACCGGTGCGGGCACCAGCTCGACGATCCGGTCCAGCAGCGCCTCGACGCCCTCACCGGTCTTGCCGGAGACCTTGAGGCAGTCGGCCGGGTCGCCGCCGATCAGGTTCGCCAGCTCCTCGGCGTACTTCTCCGGCTGCGCGGCGGGCAGGTCGATCTTGTTCAGCACCGGGATGATCTGGAGGTTGTTCTCCAGCGCCAGGTACAGGTTCGCCAGGGTCTGCGCCTCGATGCCCTGCGCCGCGTCCACGAGCAGCACCGCACCCTCGCAGGCCGCCAGCGACCGGGACACCTCGTAGGTGAAGTCGACGTGCCCCGGGGTGTCGATCATGTTCAGCGCGTACGGCGTCTCGGCCACCGCCCACGGCATCCGGACCGCCTGCGACTTGATCGTGATGCCGCGCTCGCGCTCGATGTCCATCCGGTCGAGGTACTGAGCGCGCATCGCCCGCGAGTCCACCACCCCGGTCAGCTGGAGCATCCGGTCGGCGAGCGTGGACTTGCCGTGGTCGATGTGCGCGATGATGCAGAAGTTGCGCAGCAGCTCCGGCGGGGTCGCGGCAGGCGCGATGCGCTGGGACTGGGCAGGCGTCGGAATCGGGGACACGATCACTCTCGGCTTCGCGGGATGGGACTGGCACCATGGTCCCATGTCCGGCTGACTACTGGGATGCCCCGGGCGCCTGGTAGTCTTGTCAGTCGCGTGTCCGCCCGGGTCGGCGGGCACTAGTTCGATTCCTCTCCGCGGGTGTCCCCACGCCCCAGTCCCGGAGTCGGACGCGCCCTCTACGACCTGTCCAACCGCTTCGGCGAACACCAGAGGAAGTCCACAACGTGGCCAACATCAAGAGCCAGATCAAGCGTATCCGCACCAACGAGACCGCCCGGCTGCGCAACAAGGCCGTGAAGTCCGAGCTGAAGACCTACGTCCGCCGGGTGCGCGAGGCCGTCGCCGGTGGCGACAAGAACGCCGCGACCGCCGCGCTGACCGTCGCCTCCAAGAAGCTCGACAAGGCCGTGTCGAAGGGCGTCATCCACGCCAACCAGGCCGCCAACAAGAAGTCGGCGCTGGCGAAGGCCGTGCACGCGCTCTGACGCGACGCTGAACCTCACGAAGGGGCGCCATCCGGTCAGGATGGCGCCCCTTCGTGCGTCTGCCCGGCGTGGACCGCATCGGGTGCGGGAAGGGAACGAGGGCGTCATCCCCCCTGCAGGATGACGCCCTCGAGTGCGTGGCGGCTCGGACGAGCCGGTGCGTTCCCGGTCAGCCGATCGCGGCGGTCCAGAGCTCGCGGATCGGGGTGGGCACGTTCGCCGGGTAGCCGGCCTCGCGCAGCGCCCGGTCGTAGGCGACCGCCGCACGCTCGGTCTCGCCGCTGCCGTAGAACCGGTCGCCGAGGTCGCGCCAGACCGCAGCGGACTGCCGGGACGCGGTCATCATGCTGAGCATCTCCGCGGCCCAGCTGTACGCGCGCGCCGCCGCCTCCTTGTCGCCGAGGGCGTACAACGCATCACCCAGGACGACTTGCGCGTCAGCGTTCTCGAGTCGGGTCTGACCGGCCAGACGATCCAGCGCACTGCGTGCGTAATCGACCGCTGCCGACGCATTCCCCAGCAGCACCTGAGCCCGCGACCGCTCAATGTCGACCGTGGTCAACTCCAGCTCGGAACCGAGCAACCTCAGCTCCGGCTCTGCCAGATCGAGCTGCTGGAGGGCCAGCATCGGGTCCGCCGGGTCAGCGCGCAGCACCAGGTGAGCGAAGTTCATCCGCAGCCGGGGGATCTCTCGGCTGACCTCCCCGTTGTCCAACAGTGCGAGGGCGCGCTCGGTGTAACGCTTCGCCAGACCGAAGTCGCCGCGCTGTTCGGCGACGATCGCAGCATTCCAGTACACCGAGCCACGGCCGCGGTTGGTGCCCGCAGCCTCGGCCTCCCGCACCAACTCAGCGGCACGATGCGTGGCGAACAGCAGGTCCCCCCGCGAGGCGGTGACCCACAGAAGCGTCGAACCGAGCCGCAGATACTCGTCGGTGCCGGCCAACCCTGCCGCGTCGAGCCGTGCCATCACCGCGTCACCTACCTCCGCGGCGCGGGCGTGGTCGCCGCTTTCCAGGTAGTTCCGGACCAGGGATGTCGCCGTCTGCGCGAGGTCCAGCATCTCCCCGTCGGCGTCCAGCTCCTGGACCAGAGGCTCAAGGACCTCGACCGCCTGCTCCAGGTGACCCAGCTTCTCGTGTGCGTTGGCGAGCGCGATCAACGCCTTGACCCGCACCGGGCGCGTCACAGCGCCGAGGTCCAGGTCCAGCAACCGGTCACGCGCGGCGGCGAACTCGCCGGACACGAGGTCGAGCTGGACATAGTCCAGAGCCAGTCGGGTCTGGGCTTCCACCGGCCCGGCGTCGCCGAATTTCAGGAACTCGACCGTCGATCCGAGGCGCTCGGCCAGGATCGCCAGCGCCGAGTCGGTCGGCTCCCGCCTCCCGGACTCGATCAGCGACACGTAACTCGGCGAGAGCTTCTCGCCCGCCAGCGCTGTCTGGGAGAGCCCCGCCGCGACCCGCGCCTCACGAACGCGGTCACCAATGGTCGTCATGCCAGTCAGACTAGCTGTTACTGGATCGAGCGGCGAGGGACTCACCCGTTCAGGCGCCCAGAACTCAGCCTGGGCGAACGCACGCACGGCGGGTCACTGCACCATCAGGCAGCACCCACCGTTCCCCATCAGCTTGACCGGGCCCGCGGTGGCGACCCCACTCCCGCCGATCGACAGCAGCACGGCAACAGCAGTGACGACGACGACCTTCACCGAACGACGCATGATCTTCTCCTCGACACAGGGGTTGACTTTTTGTCAACGCAAGCATGACAACGACCTGCAAGACTCGCCAAGCCGGTATCGAAACTCCGGCGTTTCAGCCCTAAACGGGTGAAACCGCCTCAGCCACCGAGCCCCTGCCCGAGTCTCGGACCTGGTCAGAGGCATGGCGAAGTCAGCCGCCGAAGCGACCAGGCGTCATCCCCGGCTCTGACTAGGCCACTGAGGCGTCGCTCACACCGTCGGTGACGCCGACACCGGCCAGCAGCCGCCGGAAGGCCACGCTCGCCCCGTCGCCCTCACCGAGCGCGAGCAGCCGGACACCCGTCTCGCGCAGCATGCGCGTCACCTCGCGGCCGGCCGACGCGTTCACCAGCAGGTCGAGAGCCGACCGCGTGAGCTCGACCGCCGCCACACGGCCGCCCCGAGCGATCCGGACGTCCGCCAGCGACAACAGCGCACCGGCCCGTCCGACGTCCGTCGGCAGGTCACCACGATGCAGCGCCGACTCGGCCCAGTGCTCGGCCGACGACAGATCCCCGAGCAACAAGTGAGCGCGGGACTGGTTGAGATCCAGCTCGACCAGATCGTCGGGCCCGCCCACCAGGTCGAGCCCGTCCCGCGCGATCAACAGCTCGTCCAGCGCCGCAGCCGCCTGGTCCCGGCGCCCGTCGACCAGCAGCGTCCAGGCGAGCTGCTCCCGCGCGCGGAAGTAATCGCGCCCGTCCTCACCCCTGCTCTCGGGCATGCGGTCGACTGCTTGCTGGATGTGACGTCGGGCGAGGTCGTACCGCCCGAGCGCCTCCTCGACCGAGGACAGATTCCACAGGGCCACCGCCTGCCCGCCGTTCCCGCACGCACGGGAGGCCCAGGCGTGCAGACCGACAGCACGCTGCCACGCATGCACGCGGTCGCCGCGCTCGAGCAGCGCCCAACAGACCGTCGCCTCCAGCCGCGTCAGCTCTTCCGGGTCCAGATCGGTGTCGTCCAGCAGCGCCCGCGCGCGCGTCCCGACATCGACGGCCACCGCGCTACGACCTTCGACGAGATAGAGGTAGAGCAGCCCCCGGGTCAGGGCGAGCACGTCCGCCGGCCGTCGCTCGGCCACCGCGTCCCGCCAGAGCGGTTCCAACCCCGCCCGCGCCCCGTCGAAGTCGCCACATCGCTCCTGGGCGTGTGACCGGAGGACCGCGGTGGCCGCCCGTCGCTCGGCGGGCACCTGGGAGAGGTCGACGACCGACAGGCGTTCCAGGGCGGCCCGCGGATCACCATGAGCCAGATCGGACTCGGCCTGTGCGGTGACCGCTGCGATGTCCACCGGAGCGTCGTCCGCGCGCCCCCAGCGCAACCACGCCGGGCTGACGCCGAGCCGTCGTGCGAGGGCGTGCAGCGTCTCCGTGCTCGGCTGCCGTGACCCCGACTCGATCCGGGACACCATGCTCACCGACACGCCCGGGTCAGTGAGGTCGGCCTGGGTGAGACCCGCTGCCCGGCGCGCCTGGCGCAGACGCTCCCCCAGGGTGCTCACGGTGCTCTCGTTCTCCTGTGTCGCAGTGGGTCACGGCGGCGTCTCGACCACGGTCGTCGGGCACGCTACCAAGGAGTCCGTGCCCGCGAGTCAGCTTTCCCTTGACCGCCGCAGCACCCCTCGTGTGCGGGCTTCGATGCGCCCGGACGGGTGAAATCGGATGCGATCCGCCGCACAACCATGCGGTGAGCCGCATCACCTCTGCCGCACTGGGGTGTCACGCCCGACTCTCCTGTGTTGTCATAGCCGACATGACACGACCCGAGGGTGAGCTCGACCGGCTCCTCACCGCCGACGTGGAGTCAGCGTTCCCGACGCAGCTGCGTCAGCAGTGGCACGCCCACGTCGCGACGGAGCGTGCGGTGGTCGGACGGCAGGGCATCTTCTCCCCGCGCCTGCATCCGTTCGGCTACGAACTGGCGTTCCGCACCTCCGAGTCGACGCACGGGGTGGACGCGGCGGGCTGGACCGATCTGCAGCACGAGCGGGCGACCAGCGCAGTGCTCCGCGCGACCTTCGGCCGGGCGGACGTCGACGAGGTGGGTCACGGGCGGTGGCTGTTCGTCCGCTGCCCGCGTGCCTTCCTGACCGGGGCGCTGCCCCTGCCCGCACGGCCGGACCGCCTGGTCGTGGAGATCCCGGCGGCCACCCGGATCGACGAGGAGATCCTGCGCGGTGTCCGGCGCCTGCGGGAGCGCGGTTTCCGGGTCGCCATGTCGGGCTTCGTCTCCCGCCCGGATCAGCGGATGCTGTTGCCCCAGGCCGACTTCGTGAAGATCGACGCCCGCGACCTCGACGTCGAGGGTCAGCCGGTGGTGGAGCTGGCTCGGTCGCACGGTGCGTTGCTGGTGGCCGAGTTCGTCGAGTCCAGCGTGGAACTGCGCGGTGCGCGGGAGCTGGGGTTCGACCTCTACCAGGGGAACCTGTTGGAGAAGTGCCTGTTGCTGGACCGCAGTGCGGCGCCCCTGGTCGGACCCGATCACGACAACATCGGCCGCTTGATCTGAGCCGCTGACAACGGAGCTGGTCCTGCGCGACGCTCCGGCTGGTGTGGCCGGGAGGCGAGTGCCGGTTCCGGTCCCGGCGGGCGAGCGCGGGCTGGGACGCAGCCGTCGATCGGTCAGCCGCGTTGGGCAGCCGCGTGGGCGATCCTGAGCACCGCGCGCTCGACGGCGAACCGCGGGTCTCGGCTCGCGCCCTTCACCTCCGCGTCGGCCTGGGCCACCGCGGTGATCGCGGTCGCCAGGCTCTCCGGCGTCCAGTGCGCCAGTTCCTTGCGGGTGCGGTCGATCTGCCAGGGTGCCAGCCCGAGGTCGCGTTCGGCACCGGCCCCCCGGCCACGAACCGTCGACACCTTCGCGAGCATCCGTAGCCGGGCGGCGAGCGCCGCGACCAGCGGTACCGGGTCCACACCGGTTGCCAGCGCGTGCCGCAGCAGGGAGACCGCCTCGCCGGCCGAGCCCGCCACCGCGGCATCCGCCACCCGGAACCCGGTCGCCTCGATCCGCCCGCCGTAGTACTTCTCGACCACCTCGACGCCGATGACGCCGGTGGTGTCGGCGATCAGCTGTCCACAGGCGGCGGCCAGTTCGCGCAGGTCGGAGCCGACCGCGTCCACCAGGGCTCGGACGGCGCGGGCGTCCATGCGGCGACCGGCACGACGCAGCTCCTGGGTGACGAAGGTGGCCTTGTCGGCGTCCCGCTTCATCGCCTCGCAGCTGACCACCGGTGCGCCCGACTGCTTGACGGTGTCCAGCAGCTTCTTGCCGCGCTGACCGCCGCCGTGCCGCAGGATCAGCACCACGTCGGACTCGGGTGCTCCCACGTACCGGATCGCGTCGGCGATCAGGTCGTCGGTGCCCTTCTCCACGTTCTCGACCACCAGCAGGCGATCCTCGGCGAACAGGGACGGACTGGTCGCCAGCGCGAGCTCCCCGGTCGTGTAGGCGGACCCGTCGATCCTGGTCACCTCGACCTCGGCGTCCTGGTCCCGCGCCAGACCGATCAGCCGGTCCACGGCGCGCTCGGCCAGCAGCGCCTCCGGACCGGTGACCAGGACCACGGGGGCCAGTTCGACCTCGTCCCAGGTCGGTCCGGCCGGGGCCGATCGCGAGCCGCCACGGGCGGGTCGGCGGGAGGTGGAGGCAGCAGGCACGCCCCTAGGGTGCCATGCCACGCCGACACCTCAGCAGGAGCGCCAGCCCGGCGGCGGTGGCCACCGTGAGGTCGATCAGCCCCGGCCATCCGGACAGCCACGCCACCCGGGCACCGGGCAGGCCGGCGCTGACTCGCGCCACCGTGGCGATCCACCAGCAGCCGGAGCCCGCGACCGCCGCCGACCAGTCCGCGACCCAGGGGCACCACCCGGCGCAGCAGGCGCTGACCAGGCCGCCGATGGTCGCGACCTCCACCGCCGGAGCAGCGGCCAGATTGGCTGGGACCGCGTACAGGGACACCGAGGGATCGAGCAGCAGCAACACGGGCGCGCACGCGGCCTGTGCCGCGACGGGGACGGACAGGGCCACTGCCACGGAGGGTGGCAGCCATCGTCCCTGCCACCGATCCGCCAGTGGCGCCGCCAGGGTCGCGATGCCCGCCGTGGCGACCACCGACAGCACGAAACCCAGGTCGGCGCCGAGCCACGGGTCACCGATGAGCAGGACCAGCACCGCCGCGAGCAGGCTCGGCACCGCCCGGGACGGACGGCCGACAGCGACCCCGAGCACCCCGACCGCTCCCATCACCGCCGCCCTGACCACCGTCGGGCCCGGGCCGACCAGCAGCACGAATCCGATGCTCACGCCGCCCACTGGAAGCCACCGCCATCGTCGGGACACCCCGCACCGCGAGGCCACTGCGAGCACCACTGCGCCGACCATGCTGAAGTGCGCACCGGAGACCGCGGTGAGATGGGCCAGGCCCGCGGTCTTCATCGCGGCGTCGAGGTCGCCGACCGCCGCCGTGTCGCCCACCGCCACCGCGGGCAGCAGCGCACCGGCGTCGCCGGGCAGCGAGACGGCGACGGTGGACAGGGCGGTGCGACGCCCCGCGAGCACCGCCGACACCGGATCGGGCCCAGCACGGACCCTCACCTCACCCGTCGGGCGTGCGGTGGCGAGCGCCCGGTCGTGAGCACCGCGCCCTGGGGCGAGGCGGGCCGTCAGGACGATCCGATCGCCCGGGGTGAGCCGCTCCGGCAGGAAGAGCTGCACCGCGGCACCGGAGGCGATCGGCGGGGAGTCAGCAGGCGTGAAGGAGGCCACTGCCAGCAGCACGCGGAACGTGCCAGGGGCCGAACTCAGCGCGGCGCTGGCGGTCACCCTGCCGCGCAGCTCGACCGTGGCGTGGGCGGCTGCGAGGTCGCGTATGCCGCCATGCTCCCGGGCGATCAGGCGGCTGCCGCAGCTGAGGCAGAGCATCAGGAGCGCGCCACCGGCGAGCAGCGCACCCGGCAGGGCGCCGCAGATGGGCCGGGATGTGGGGGTGACCCGGCGGCCGTGGGAGGACACGGGGCGGCGATGACGCGCCCGCCGACCGGCCACGGTCGGATGTCGCGGACGTGAGCCGGGAGGCCGCAGCGCCCCGCACCCCGCGATCATCAGGCCCGCGAGGCATCCGGCCACCACGAGCGGGATCCAGGCGGGGCCCGGGGTCAGCAGCAGCGCCCCGAGCCACGCCACCATCGCCGCGGGCAACAGCCGCAGGTCGACGCGGCTGCGGTCGGCCGGGTCGTGGTGCAGGGCGGTCGAGGACGAGGTCATGTCGTGGTCCGGTCGCGCAGCTTCGCCAGCACCGCCGGTCCGATCCCGGACACCCGGTCCAGGTCGTCCACCTCGGCGAACGGACCGCTGGCCTCCCGTTCGGCGACGATCCGATCGGCCAACACCGGTCCCACCCCGGGCAGCTCCTGCAACTCGGTCGCGTTCGCCCGGTTGATGTCGATCAGGCCGGTCGAGCCGCCGCCGGTGCTCGCCGAGCCGGACTCCGGCGGCGCCGCCGACTCCCCCGGTGCCGGTACCCGGACCTGCTCACCGTCCTGGACGGGCGCCGCGAGGTTCAGGGCTGCCAGGTCGGCGTCCGGCAGGGGACCACCGGCAGCGGTCAGCGCGTCGGACACCCGGGCGCCGGCGGAGAGTTCGACCAGCCCGGGCGCGGCGACCTGGCCGACCACATGCACCAGCAGCGGTGGGTCTGTGGTGGTGATGCTCGGGTCGGAGCTGGGCACGACGGCGCGTGGCGCCGACGTGCCACCGGGTTCGGTGAACCGGACCGGGGTGCCGGTGGTGGCCGCGAGCGAGCGCAGGGTGACCGCCCCGGTGACCGTCGCCAGCACCAGCAGGGCGACCACGGCCGCACGGGGCGCGATCGACCATCGGCGTCGTGCCCGGCGGCGTCGAGTGGGTGGTTCGTCCGCGATCGGCGCCGCGTCGGCCGCCGCTGCGCCGAATCGCGCCCGCGCGGCCCGGGTCAGGGCGGCGGGGTCCCGCACCCGCGGCACGCCGCGGGCCGCCGTCACGACCTCGTTCCCCGCACCGACCGTCCAGGTCGGCACCGCCCTCGCCACCCGCTGCCGCACGTCGTCCCTGGTCATGGCGGCACGCTAGGAACGCGCCAGCCGACCCCACCACCCGCGCTCGCCCACCGTGGGGACCCCGGTGACCGGGACCGACCTGTGGACAGTCGGCCGCCCGGGGATCAGGCGTCGACCACCACCACGGCCAGCGCTCCGGCACCCAGGTGGCCGCCCAGCACCGCCCCGACCTCGGCGACCCGGATCTCGACCGCACCGTCGACGTCGCGCAGTCGTTCGGCCAGCGCCTCGGCGACCTCGGCGTTGCCCAGGTGGTGCACCGCGACCCGGACGGGTCGTCCCCGTCGCGCCGCCTCCTCGAACGCCAGGTGCACCAGGCGGTCCCGGGCGGCGGGTCGGGTACGGACCCGTTCCAGCACGTCGATCCGGCCGTCGCGCAGGGTGAGGATCGGTCGCAGGCCGAGCACCGTGCCCAGGGCGGCCGCCGCCGCGCTGATCCGGCCGCCGCGGCGCAGGTGGTCGAGGGAGTCGACCACGAACCAGGCCGAGGTGGAATGTCCGACCCGGGCGGCTTCGGCGGCGACCGTGGCACCGTCGCCCTCGGTCCGGGCGGCGGTCCGGGCGGCGAAGCCGAGTCCGAGCCCGGCGCTGTGCGAGTCGACGACGTGCACCGGCAGCGGGGCCAGCTGGGCGGCGATCCCGGCGGCCCGGACCGTGCCGGAGAGCGCACCCGACAGGTGCACCGACACCACCTCGCGCACGCCCTGGTCGGCGAGCGCCTGGTAGACCTCGGCGAAGGCGGCCGGCGCGGGCTGGGAGGTGGTCACCCGGGTACCGCTGCCGACCAGGTCCAGCAGATCGGCGGGTCCGAGGTCGACGCCGTCGCGGAACCGGCGGTCTCCGGCCGCCACGTCCAGCGGCACCACGGTGATCCCCCACTCGGCGGCCTGCTCGAGGGTGAGGGCGGCAGTGGAGTCGGTGACCACCGCGACCCGAGGCGCGACCGGGTCCGGCTGCGACCGCCGTGGCAGTCGCAGCCGTCCGATCAGCCCCGGCAGACCGCTCAGGCCGGCACCACGTTGACCAGCTTGGGCGCCCGCACGATCACCGTGCGCACACCACGACCGTCCAGCGCCCGCTGCACGTTGGGGTCGGCGAGGGCAGCCGCCCGCAGGTCGTCCTCGGAGATGTCCGGGGCCACCTCGGCACGGCCGCGCACCTTGCCCTGCACCTGGAACACGCAGGTCACGGTGTCCTCGACCAGGTACTGCGGGTCGAGCGCCGGGTAGGGCTCGTGGCCCAGCGACCGCTCGTGGCCCAGACGCTGCCACAGCTCCTCGGCCAGGTGCGGGGCGATCGGCGCGGTCATCAGGATCAGCGGCTCGGCCACCGACCGCGGCACCGTCGGCAGCGACGTCAGGTGGTTGTTCAGCACGATGAGCTTGGCGATGGCGGTGTTGATCCGCATCTGCGCCATGTCCTCGGCCACCCCGGCGATGGTCCGGTGCAGCACCCGCAGGGTCTCCAGCGTGGGCGCGTCGTCCGTGACGGTCGGCTCACCGTTGGTCTCGGAGACCACGTTGCGCCACACCCGCTGCAGGAACCGCTGGGCACCGACCACCGCGCGGGTCTCCCACGGCCGCGACAGGTCCAGCGGGCCCATCGACATCTCGTAGACCCGCAGGGTGTCCGCGCCGTACGCCTCGTACATCTCGTCCGGGGAGACGACGTTCTTCAGCGACTTGCCGATCTTCCCGTACTCCTGGGTGACCGGTTCGCCGTTCCAGGTGAAGCCGCCGTCCGCACCCTCGACGACCTCGGCCGCCGGGACGTAGGCACCGCGCGCGTCGGTGTAGGCGTGCGCCTGGATGTAGCCCTGGTTGAACAGCTTGTAGAACGGCTCCCGGCTGGCGACGTGGCCCAGGTCGTAGAGCACCTTGTGCCAGAACCGCGCGTACAGCAGGTGCAGCACCGCGTGCTCGACGCCACCGACGTACAGATCGACGCCACCGATGCCGTGGGTGTCGCTCGGGTTGTGGCCCGGGCCCATCCAGTACTGCTCCAGCTCCGGGTCGACGACCTGGCCGCTGCGGTGCTCCGGGTCCAGATAGTGCAGGTAGTACCAGCAGGACCCGGCCCAGTTCGGCATGGTGTTGGTGTCGCGGCGGTACGTCTTGGGGCCGTCACCCAGGTCGAGGGTCAGCTCCACCCAGTCGGTGTTCCGGCTCAGCGGTGCCTCCGGCGAGGAGTCGGCGTCCTCCGGGTCGAAGGTGCGCGGCGCGTAGTCGGGGACCTCCGGCAGGTTCACCGGCAGCGCGGAATCCGGCAGGGCCACCGGCAGGTCGTTCTCGTCGTAGACGATCGGGAACGGCTCGCCCCAGTAGCGCTGCCGGCTGAACAGCCAGTCGCGCAGCCGGTAGGTGATGGTGCGCTCGCCGACGCCCTCGGCCTCCAGCCAGTCGATCATCCGCGACTTCGCCTCGGCGACCGACAAGCCGTTCAGGTCCAGCGTCTCGTTCGCCGAGTTCACCACCGCACCGTCGCCGGTCCACGCGGCGTCCCCGGCGAAGTCCTCCGGGGTGGCCACGGTGTAGACCACCGGCAGCTCGAAGGTCTGCGCGAACGCGAAGTCACGGGCGTCGCCACCGGGCACCGCCATGATCGCGCCGGTGCCGTAACCCATCAGCACGTAGTCGGCGATGAACACCGGCAGCGATTCGCCGTTCACCGGGTTCAGCGCGTAGCCGCCGGTGAACACCCCGGTCTTGCGACCGGCGTCGGCCTGCCGCTCGACGGCGGTCTTGGCGGCGGCCTCACGGCGGTAGGCGGCGACCGCCTCGGCCGGGGTCGCGGCGCCTCCGCGCCACACCTCCGGCACGTCCTCGCCCCAGGTCTCCCCGGCACCGGCGACGATCTGGTCGACCAGCGGGTGCTCGGGTGCCAGCACGACGTAGGTGGCGCCGAACAGGGTGTCCGGCCGGGTGGTGAACACGGTCAGCGGCTGGTCGGCGTCGGTCACCTCGAAGTGCACGTGCGCACCCTCGGAGCGACCGATCCAGTTCCGCTGCATCGCGGTGACCTTCTCCGGCCAGTCGATGAACTCCAGGTCGTCGGCCAGCCGGTCGGCGTAGGCGGTGATCCGCATGTTCCACTGCCGCAGCGTGCGCTGGAACACCGGGAAGTTGCCGCGCTCGGAGCGACCCTCGCTGGTGACCTCCTCGTTCGCCAGCACGGTGCCCAGTCCGGGGCACCAGTTCACCGGGGTCTCGGAGACGTAGGCCAGGCGCTGGGAGTCGACCACCCGGCGTCGCTCGACCTCGTCCAGATCGGCCCAGGAACCGCCGTCCGGCAGCGGACGACCGTTCTCGTACGCCTCGACCAGGGTCGACACCGGGCGCGCGGCACCGCGGCCACCGTCCGGGCGGACCGCGTCCTCGTCGTACCAGGACTCGAAGATCTGCAGGAAGATCCACTGCGTCCAGCGCACGTACCCGGGGTCGATGGTGGCGAAGGACCGGCGCGGGTCGTGGGCGACACCCAGCCGCCGCAGCTGCCGGGCCATGATCTCGATGTTGGCCTCGGTGGTGGTGCGCGGGTGCGCACCGGTCTGCACGGCGAACTGCTCGGCGGGCAGGCCGAAGGCGTCGTAGCCCAGCGCGTGCAGCACGTTGTCGCCCTGCATCCGGCGGTGCCGGGAGACCACGTCGGTGGCGATGTAGCCCAGCGGGTGGCCGACGTGCAGGCCCGCGCCCGAGGGGTACGGGAACATGTCCATCACGAAGAACGGCTTCGCGCCGGGCTTCGCGTGCCCGCCGTCGCCGTCGGTCAGCTCGCCGCCCGGGTTCGGGGCGTGGAAGGTGCCCCGGTCGAGCCATTCCTGCTGCCACTTGAGCTCGATCTGCTCCGCGAGCGCCGCTGTGTAGCGGAAGGGCACCTCGGCGGGCGCGGTGGAGTCATGGCTGCTGGGGGGAACGGGCGTGGTCACCCGCCGGAGTCTACCGAGCGGAGGCGCTCTTCCTACCCACGACCACGGTGCCCGCCACGACCGTGCAGCCGATCACGCCCAGCCCGGCACCGACCCATGCCGGTGCCAGGTAACCGAGCCCGGCCGCGATGACCAGACCGCCGGACCAGGCACCGAAGGCGTTGCCCGCGTTGAGGGCCGAGTGGCACAGCGCGGCCCCGAGCGACGGTGCGGCCGGGGACAGGTCCATCAGCCACGATTGCAGGGCCAGACCCAGCACCTGGGAGGCGACACCGAGCGCGACGACCGCGAGCACCCCGGGCACCACCCACTGGCCGAGCAGCGCGATCAGCACCAGCGTGACGATGGTCGCCACGAAGCCCACCAGCACGGTGCGGATCACCGACCGGTCGGCCAGCTTGCCGCCGAGCAGGGTGCCGATGGTCATCCCGACGCCGAACAGCGCCAGCACGATCGGCACCGTCGCCTCGGCCAGCCCGGTGACGTCGGTCAGCAGCGGGGAGATGTAGGAGTACACGGCGAACATCCCGCCGAAGCCGATCGCCCCGGCCCCGGCGGCGACCCACAGGCGGGGGTTGCGCAGCGCGCCGAGTTCGGAGCGCACCGACGCGTGGTCGGGCACCGCCAGTCCCGGGATCCACCGCCACAGCGCCAGCAGGGTCAGGCCGCCGAGCACCCCGACCGCGACGAAGGCGACCCGCCAACCGAGCAGCTGGCCGAGCACGGTGGACAGCGGCACCCCGACGACGTTCGCGATGGTGAGACCGGCCATCATCGTGGCGACCGCCTGACCCCGACGGCCGGGTCCGGCGACATGGGCACCCATCACCGCGCCGACCCCGAAGAACGCACCGTGCGGCAGTCCGGCCACGAAGCGTGCGACCACCAGCCACCCGGCGGTCGGCGCGAGGGCGGACAGCAGGTTGCCGACGGTGAACGCCAGCATGAGGACCAGCAGCAGCCGACGCCGGTCGACCTTGGCCGCGAGGGTGGTCAGCAGCGGTGCACCGACCACCACCCCCAGGGCGTACGCGGTGATGACGTGCCCGGCCTGCGGGATCGTCACGTCCAGGTCGTCGCTGATCAGCGGCAGCAGGCCCATCGTGGCGAACTCGGTGGTGCCGATGCTGAAGCCGCCCAGGGCCAGGGCCAGCAGGGGCAGCCGGGCGCGGCGCACGATCGGGTTCGGGTCGAGGACGTCGGCGCTGTCGGGGCCGGCGGCGCTCGTGCCGGTGCTCTCGGGGGACATGTCACGCGCTCCTGCGGTCGGTGGTGCCGCGGTCGAGCGCCGTCGCTGTGCGGGTCGGGCCAGCCTACCGGGACGAACGACCCACGCCGTCGTTCCCGTCGTCACCACCCGCGCCGTCGAGCAGCACCCAGATCGCCCGGGCCGCCAGCTCACCGAGGTCCAGCAGCCGTCCCTCACCCCCGGGCGGGGTCAGCCGCACCGAGGTCATCCCGGCGAAGTCGCGTCGTTCGACCACCTCGACCCGGGCGTCGAGCACCACGCCGATCTCGGCCAGGTAGCGCAGCAGACCGGGGTCGGAGTCGGAGATCCGCGCCACGGTGCCGGAACCTGCGTGCAGCTCCCAGAGCATGTCGGCGGGCGGCGCCGGGACCGTGCCGTCCGGGGCGGGGATCGGGTCGCCGTGCGGGTCCCGGGTCGGGTGCCCCAGGCGGATGTCGATCCGCTCGACCATCAGGTCGGACACCGCGTGTTCCAGCACCTCGGCCTCGTCATGTACCTCGTCCCAGGCGTAGCCCAGCTCGCTGACCAGGAAGGTCTCGATCAGGCGATGGCGGCGGACGACCTGCACCGCGTGCCGGACGCCCTCGTCGGTGAGCGCGATCGCGCCGTAGCGGACGTGCTCGACCAGACCCTGGTCCGCGAGTCGACGGACGGTCTCCGAGACGGTGGACGGACCGACGCCGAGCCGGTCGGCGATCATCTTGGTGGTCACCGTGCTGTCCGACCACTCCCCCGCCGTCCAGATCACCTTGAGGTAATCCTGGGCGACGGCGGTCAGCTCACTCGTCTCGCTCACGAGGATCAGGGTACGGGGCGCGCCGGGGCTGCTTCCGGCCTAGCGTGACCAGCGTGCAGCAGCCCATCCCGCCGGACTACCGCCTGGTCACCCGCTGGGAGCTGCCCGCGCCACCGCACCGGGTGTGGGAGGTGCTCGCCGATCCCGACCTGAACTGGCCCGCCTGGTGGCCGGGGCTGAGCGCCGACGGACGACCCGAGGCGGACGGCGATGTCGGCAGCCGGGCGTCGTTCGCGCTGCGCCCTGCCCGCTTCGCCTACGCCCTGCACTTCTCGCTCCTGATCACCGACACCGACCCGCCCCGTGCGGCGACGATGGCGGTCAGCGGCGACCTGGTCGGCACCGGTCTGGTCGGCATCGAGCCGACCCCCGGCGGCAGCATCCTGGAACTCGACTGGCGGGTGCGGACCACCAAGCCCTGGATGGTGCGCGGCGGCCGGGTGCTGGCACCGATCTTCCGGTTCGCCCACGCGCACGCGATGCGCCGGGGTGAACGCGGCCTGCGGGCGTTCCTCCGCTGAGAGGGGGGCCGCGTGATAGGACATCGACCCGTGGCCCTCGACTCCCTGCGCACGCTCGCCTCGACCACGCTGATCGGTGCCGGCGAGTGGCTGCGCCGACGCCGGCTGCCCTGGGCCGGGATGCTCGGGGCACTGTTCGGCCTGGCCGCCGCGATGACCCCGTCTCTGCTCCCCCGGCCCACGCTGTACCTGGGTGCGATCGCCGGGGTCGGTGCGCTGATCGGTTACGGCTGGGGTGTGCTGATCGCCTGGATCCTGCGCAAGGTCGGTGTCCCGATGCCACCACTGGGGGTCCGACGCACCGCCTGGCACCTGTTGTGCCTGATCGGGCCGTTGCTCGCCCTGGTCGCCGTCGGGGTCGGGGCCGACTGGCAGGACGACGTCCGCGCGCTGGTCGGCGAGGAGCGGCACCGCTCGTCGGGGTTCCTGGTCGGGGTGATCGCGCTGCTGGTGTTCGCGGCGTTGCTCACCCTGTTCCGGGCGCTGCGGCGAGCCGCCAGGCGGGTGGCCCGGCTGCTCGGCCGGTGGGTCCCGGCGCCGGTGGCCTCGCTGGCCGGGGTGGTCGTGGTCGGCGCGCTGGTCTACTGGCTCGCCGCCGGGGTGCTGTTCCGTGGCGTCATCACCGTCTCCGATCACGTCTACGCCGGGACCAACGCGCAGACCGAGGCCGGGGTCGAGCGACCCGAGTCGGCGCTGCGCTCCGGGTCGCCGGAGTCGGTGGTCAGCTGGGAGTCGCTGGGGCGGTACGGCCGCAGCTTCGTCGCCGGTGGACCCACGGTGCGGGAGATCGCCGACGTGACCGGGCGGGACGCGACCGAGCCGATCCGGGTGTACGCCGGGCTGGACTCCGCCGACACCGCGGCCGCACGCGCCGACCTGGTGGTGCAGGAGCTGGAACGCACCGGTGCCTTCGATCGCTCGGTCCTGGTCGTCGCGGGTGCCACCGGCACCGGCTGGACCGAACCGCAGCAGCTCGCCGCGCTGGAGTACCTGTGGGGCGGCGACACCGCCGTCGCGACCATCCAGTACTCGTATCTGCCGTCCTGGCTGTCCTTCCTGGTCGACGCCGACCGGGCCAGCGAGGCCGGGCGTGAGCTCTTCGACGCGGTGCACGCCCGCTGGGCCCAGCTCCCCGAGGACGACCGGCCCCGCCTGATCTCCTACGGCCTCAGCCTCGGGTCCTATGCCGCCCAGTCGGCCTTCGGCTCGGTCGGCGACCTGACCACCCGCACCGACGGCGCGCTCTACGTCGGCACCCCGAACTTCACCGGCCTGTGGCGAACCATCGTCGACGGGCGCGATCCGGGCAGTCCGGAATGGCAGCCGATCGTCGACGACGGCGTGACCGTGCGCTTCGCCGCCGACCCGACCGACCTCGGGGTGCCGGGCAGCCGGTGGGACGCACCCCGGGTCGTCTACCTCCAGCACGCCTCCGACCCGGTGGTGTGGTGGAGCTGGGACCTGCTGACCCGGCAGCCCGACTGGCTGTCCGAACCGCGCGGCCCGGACGTCTCCGGCCGGGTGCACTGGTTCCCCGGGATCACCTTCCTGCAGGTCACCGTCGACCAGTTCTTCGGCGTCTCGGTGCCGAACGGGCACGGACACAACTACGCCTCGCAGATCGTCACCGCCTGGGCCGACGCCACCCGGGTGCCGGGCTGGTCGGACGCACAGCTGGCCGACCTCCAGGACCTGATCGACCAGACCCTCGTCCTGCCGACGGTGCCGGGCCAGGACGTGGGCTGACCACCAGACGACGGAGGGCCCCGGGACGCGCGTCCCGGGGCCCTCCGCAGCTGTCAGCCCTGGGCGTCGCGCCAGGCGACCCACTCCTCGACCAAGGACAGGTCGTAGTCCGGACCGCTGGTGCCGACCGTGAACAGGGTGACCCCGGCGTCGAGCAGCGGCTGACCGTCCTCGCTCGGCGGCGTCGACACCGCCACACTGCGCTCGACCAGCGACGCGGTGTCCCGCCCGACGGCCGCCCCGTGCTCGTCCAGGATCCCGCTCTTGCGGGTCAGGGTCTCCAGGTCACCGAACGAGTGCCACACTTCCGCGTGCTCCGCGACGATCCGCAGGGTCTTCTTCTCCCCGCCGCCACCGATCAGGATCGGGATCTCCCGCGTCGGTGCCGGGTTGCCCGCCGCCAGGCGCGCCTTGATCCGCGGCAGGGCGGCACCCAGTTCCGCGATCCGGCTGCCGGCGGTGCCGAACTCGTAGCCGAACTGGTCGTAGTCCTTCTCGAACCAGCCCGCGCCGATGCCGAGGATCAGCCGGCCACCGCTGATGTGGTCCACGGTGCGCGCCATGTCGGCCAGCAGCTCGGGATTGCGGTAGCTGTTGCAGGTGACCAGCGCGCCGAGCTCGACCCGGCTGGTCTGCTCCGCCCATGCGGCCAGCATCGTCCAGCACTCGAAGTGCTTGCCGTCCGGGTCGCCGTAGAGCGGGAAGAAGTGGTCCCAGTTGAAGATCACGTCCACGCCGATGTCCTCCGCGCGGCGGACCGCGTCGCGGATCTGCGCGTAGTCGGCGTGCTGGGGCTGGAGCTGGACTCCGATGCGGATGGGTCGCGTCATGGGCGACACGCTACGACCGTCCGGCCGGCCTGACTACGCTGTCCCGGTCCTGCCCCGCGCACCCGGAGGTCCCATGTCCACCGCCATCACCCCCGATTCCGCCGCACCGGTCCCGCTGAAGTGGGTCGGACCGCTGCGGATCAGCGGGAACGTGATGACCGGTGAGTCGGAGGTGCCGCTGGCGACCTACGAGTCGCCGCTGTGGCCGAGCGTCCGCCGGGGTGCCCGGCTGTCCACGATGGTCGAGGGCGGCATCCGGGCGACCCTGGTCGACGAGCGGATGAGCCGGTCGGTGCTGTTCGAGGCCGACGACGCCGGGGTGGCGCTGGCCGGATGGCAGTGGCTGACCGAGCACCGGGACGAGCTGGCGCAGGTGGTGGCGAGCAGCAGCCGGTTCGCCCGCCTGATCGACCTGCACGTGCAGATCGCGGCGAACCTGCTGTTCGTGCGGTTCGAGCTGAGCACCGGTGACGCCTCCGGGCACAACATGGTGACCAATGCCTCGGACCGGTTGATGGACCACATCCTGGGCCGGGTGCCGGGGCTGCGGTACGGGTCGGTGTCGGGCAATTTCTGCTCGGACAAGAAGGCGACCGCGGTGAACGGCATCCTGGGCCGCGGCAAGAACGTGGTGACCGAGATCGTGCTGCCGGGCCGGATCGTGGAGCGCTTCCTGCACACCACGCCGGAGGCGATCGTCCAGCTGAACGTCCGCAAGAACCTGATCGGCACCATGCTCGCCGGTGGCCTGCGGTCGGCCAACGCGCACTACGCGAACATGCTGCTGGCGTTCTACCTGGCGACCGGGCAGGACGCGGCGAACATCGTCGAGGGGTCGCAGGGGCTGACCCACGCGGAGGTGCGCGACGGCGACCTGTACTTCTCCTGCACGCTGCCGAACCTGATCGTCGGCTCGGTCGGCAACGGCAAGGGGCTGGACTTCGTGGAGGAGAACCTGACCCGGCTGGGCTGCCGCGAGGAGCGCGAGCCCGGGGCGAACGCCCGTCGGCTGGCCGTGCTGTGCGCGGCGACGGTGCTCTGCGGCGAGCTGTCGCTAATGGCGGCGCAGACCAACCCCGGCGAGCTCATGCAGGCGCACCTCACCCTGGAGCGCGGCCAGAACTGACCGCCTCGGGCCACGCCCAGGTCACGGTTGCGTGCGGGGGTCGTGAAGCCCGTTGGTGAGCGCTCAACCACCGGACTACAGTCGGCCCGGCCCGCAGCACCGGTCGGACACCGGGGTGGGTCACCGTCGGCCCCTCCGACCGGCGGTGTCAGCGACATCCTCAAGGACCCAGCATGCAGCTCGGCATCGACGACCTGTCCTTCGCCACCGCGGACCAGTACCTGGACCTGGCCGACCTGGCGCCGGTGCACGGCGTCGAAGCGGCGAAGTACTACGTCGGGCTGGGCCAGGAGCGGATGAGCGTCGCCGCCCCGGACGAGGACGTCGTCACGTTGGCCGCGGCCGCCGCCCAGCCGATCGTCGCCGACCTGGACGAGGCAGGCCGTGCGGCGATCCGCACCGTGCTGCTGGCCACCGAGTCGGGCATCGACCAGTCGAAGTCCGCGGGCGTGTACGTCCACCACCTGCTGGACCTCAACCCCGCCTGCCGGGTGGTCGAGCTGAAGCAGGCCTGCTACTCCGGCACCTCCGCGGTGCAGATGGCCCTGGCGCTGGTCGCCCGGAACCTGGAGCAGAAGGTGCTGGTCATCTGCTCGGACGTGGCCCGCTACGACATCGGCTCCTCCGGTGAGCCGACCCAGGGCGCCGGCGCGGTGGCGATGCTCATCACCGCGGACCCGCGCCTGGTGGCGATCGAGCCGCTGTCCGGCCTGAACACGCACGACATCATGGACTTCTGGCGGCCCAACTACCGGACCACCGCGATGGTGGACGGTCGGCTCTCGCTGCGGGCGTACACCGACTCGCTCTCCGGTGCGTGGGCGGACCTGCAGGCGCAGGGCGGCCCGGGCTTCGCCGACATCGACACGTTCTGCTACCACCAGCCGTTCACCAAGATGGCGGTGAAGGCCCACCAGCACCTGACCAAGATCGTCGGCGCCCCCCGCGACCCCGAGGTGCTGGACGCCCAGATCGGCGACTCGCTGCGCTACAACAAGCAGATCGGCAACAGCTACACCGCCTCGATGTACATCGGTCTGATCTCCCTGCTCGACCACGCCACCGAGGACCTGGCCGGGAACCGGATCGGCTTCTTCAGCTACGGGTCCGGCGCCGTCGGGGAGTTCTTCACCGGCACCGTGGTCCCCGGCTACCGGGAGCACCTGCGCACCGCCGAGCACCAGCGCCGGATCGACGACCGTCGGCGGGTGAGCCACGAGGAGTACCTGCGGATCGTGGCCCCGGCGAACCCGGTCGACGGCGGGGAGCACCCGATCCCGGTGACCAGCCGCTCGCCGTTCCGGCTGGCGGCGATCACCGAGCACCAGCGGGTGTACGTCCGAGCGGACGCGGCCGGTGTGAGCACGGAGGCCGTCGCCTGACCTGCTACTGGTACGTCACCAGGTCCGGCACCGGCGACACCTGGTAGGTCTGCTCCGGGGTCAGCATCGGCTGGTCCTCGTCGTAGAAGTTCTTCCACCCCCAGTGCACCTCCGGCGCCCCCTGGCGCAGGGTGTTCCAGGTACCGGTCTTCGCGGGCTGTGAGCCCTGACCGTCGGCGTGGATGATCGTGGCGAGCTCGTCGTGGCTGACGTCCAGCCGGTCGCGGTCGGTGATCATCCGCAGCGAGAACTGGTGCAGCAGGAACATCTTCTGCGGCAGGTCGTGATCGCGGACGAACTGGGCGAGCCAGTCGGACACCTGGTTCACCTCGTCGACGCTCACCGAGCCGATCTGGCGCAGATGGACCTGGTCGGGCTTGAGCCGCCACTCGGGGTCGAGGGCGAGTCCGACGTTCGGGTACGCCAGCAGTTCGGCGTACTGCTGCGCCTGGGTGAGGAAGTCGGTGCGGCCGGGTTGCAGGTCGATCACCACGGCTTGCCCGGCGTCGGCGGCCGCCTCGATCAGGGGGCGCAGGTCGTCGATGCTGCGTGGCCGGGAGTAGGAGCCGTCGGCCTCCGGACCGCTGGAGGCGATGGTGGCGATGATCTCCAGAGTGGGGATCACGGTGTCGTCGGTGAGCGCGCGGTAGCCGCGGGCGGTCTCCTCGGCGCGGGCGATGGTGCCGGGCACGTCCTGTTCGCCCAGCACGCCGAGTGCCGGGGTGCCCGGGGTGCCGTAGAGCGCGACGTACTTCTTGCCGGTCAGGTGCTCGCCCTGCGGGAACACCAGTTGGCCGCCGCCGGGCAGTTCCACGCCGGTGGCCGCCGACTCCAGCCGCGGGGTGAGCCGCTCGGTGCTGCCGAAGCTGAGCCCGAGCGCCAACCCGGAGACCACCCCGGTCAGCGCCTGCACCGTCTCGCTGGTGGCGCGCGGGTCGCCGCCGGGCACCTCGACCACCGGGATGTCGGCGGCGCGTGCGGTGGCGATGGCCGGGATCAGGGCGAGCGGGTCGTCGTCAGCGAGTGGGTCGGTGAGCACGGCGGTGTGCGCCGGGGCCGTGATGTCGACGTCGATGATCGCCTCGTCCAGCCAGGAGTCGTCGGGCGTGTCACTCGGGTCGATCGTGCTGCCGGATCGATCGGCCGTCGGGTCGGTTCCCAGGGACAGCACAGCGGTTGTCGGGCGGTCCAGGGCGGTGACGGCCTCGACCACCGACTCGGCGGTCACCTGGTGGGTCTCGCCCAGGTCGAGGAGCCCGTGCAGTGCCGCGGGGTCGGTCACGGATGCCGCGGACACGCCGTCGACGTCCCGCACCTGCCCGACGGTGATCGCGTGGGTCGCCCCCAACCGATCCAGTTCCACCGGCAGCGGATCGTCGTCGCCGGTGGCCTCGCCGTCGACCAGCAGCGGCACCCCGGCGGCGACGGCGAGCGAGGCCGCGGTGGTGAGGTTCGCCTCGTCGGGGGGCGACAGCACGACCAGCGAGGAACTGCCGAAGACCTGCTTGCTCATCCGGATCGCGGTGCGGACCGGGTCCTCGGTGTCGATCCGCAGCGGCGAGGTGCGCGGGTCGGCGACGGTGGCACTCAACCGGACCGGCGCGGGCGATTCCTCCGGCGCGGGGTCGGCGGTGCAGCCGGCCAGGAGCAGGGCGCCGATGACGAGCAGGACGGAACGAGGGCGGGGCTGAACAGGCACCCGCCACTGTAAACAGAGAGAATGCCGACATGACCGAGCACAGCACCGCCGGCGCCTATGTCACGCAGGGCAGCGAGTTCGTCCGGGACCAGAACTACCTGACCACCCGGATCACCGTCGACGGCGAGGAGGGCTGGCCGGTCGAGGCCGGGCGCTACCGCCTGGTGGTCTCCCGGGCGTGTCCCTGGGCGAACCGGGCGATCATCGTGCGTCGGCTGCTCGGGCTGGAGGACGCGATCTCGATGGGGATCTGCGGCCCGACCCACGACGTGCGCTCCTGGACCTTCGACCTGGATCCGGGCGGCGTGGACCCGGTGCTGGGCATCCCGCGGATCCAGGACGCCTACTTCAAGCGCGACCCGCAGTACCCGCGGGGCATCACCGTCCCGGCGATGGTCGACGTGCCGACCGGCCAGGTGGTGACCAACGACTACGCGCAGATGACGCTGGACTTCTCCACCCAGTGGACCGCCTTCCACCGCGAGGGCGCGCCGGACCTGTACCCGGAGCCGCTGCGGGACGAGATCGACCAGGTCGCCCGGCTGGTGTTCGTCGATGTGAACAACGGGGTCTACCGCTGCGGCTTCGCCGGGTCGCAGGAGGCGTACGACCGGGCCTACCGACGGCTGTTCAGCCGCCTGGACTTGCTGAGCGACCGGCTGGCCGGGCAGCGCTACCTGGTCGGCGACACGATCACCGAGGCCGATATCCGGCTGTTCACCACCCTGGTGCGCTTCGACGCCGTCTACCACGGCCACTTCAAGTGCAACCGGGCGAAGCTGACCGAGATGCCGGTGCTCTGGGCCTACGCCCGGGACCTGTTCCAGACCCCGGGCTTCGGCGACACCATCGACTTCGAGCACATCAAGCAGCACTACTACGTGGTGCACGAGGACCTGAACCCGACCCAGATCGTCCCGGCCGGGCCGGATCTGAGCGGGTGGCTCACCCCGCACGGCCGCGGGTCGCTGGGCGGACGGCCGTTCGGTGACGGCACTCCTCCGGCGCCGCCGCGCGAGCCGGTCGACCCGGCGCACACCGCGGAGGCGATGCGCGGCTGAGGTTCAGGCGGCGGTGCGCACCCGCACGACGTTCAACCAGGGGTCGGTGAAGGCGACGGTCGCGCCGTCGTCCTGCACACCGATCCGGTGGTGGGCCAGCCGCTCGCGCAACGCGCCAATGTCGTCGGTGCCGGGCACGGTCAGCGTGACCTCGCCGAGCCCCAGCGAGGACGCGCGCGGCCCGGCACCAGCCGAGTTCCAGGTGTTGACCGCGAGGTGGTGGTGGTACCCGCCGGCCGACACGAACAGCGCCCCGTGCCACTCGGCCATCACATCGAATCCGAGCGCGTCCACGTAGAACGAGCGGGCACTGGGCACGTCACCGACCTGCAGGTGCACGTGACCCACCACCGGGCGACCGCCACCGGCGTTCGCCGCGCGGCCGTCGTAGCGCGCCATGAAGTCGTTCGGGTCGAGCAGCAGCGCGTCCATCACCACATGCCCCTCGGCGTCGTACTGCCAGTCGCTGCGCGCCCGGTCCCAGTACAGCTCGACGCCGTTGCCCTCCGGGTCGGTGAGGTAGAACGCCTCGGACACCAGGTGGTCGGCGCTGCCCACGTAGGACTGCGGTGCCTGGTGGGCGACCGAGGCGAGGGTGGCGGCCAGGTCCTCCCGGGTGTCGAACAGGATGGCGGTGTGGAACAGGCCGGCCTGCGACCGCTGGGTGGGCGGCAGGTCCGGGAAGTGGCGGAGCACCAGCAGCGGCGTGCTGCCCCGGCCGAGCACGACCACGTCCGGGCGCCCGACGCCCTCGATCCGCTCGTCCGGACGCTCGACCACGGTCAGGCCGAGCACGTCGCGGTAGTAGTGCAGCTGCACGTCGAGATTGCCGACCAGCAGGGTGACCGGGCCCATGGCGGTGTCGGCGGCGAGACGGTCCTGAAGCGAAGTCATGCCCCGATACTAGTTGAGTGTTCAACTATTGACCAGGGGCACCACCGCCCCGGTCGCCCGGCCGTCCTCGTCCAGCACGTGCCCGAGGTGCTTGGCCACCCGGACCACCACCGACCGGTCGGCGATCACCGCACCCGGCAGCGCCCGGGCCAGCGCCACCTCGAACGCCTGCACGTCCTGCACGCTGCGCAGCCAGACCGCGAGGATCAGGTTGTACCGACTGGCACACAGCGCTGCCAACCGGATCTCCGGCACCTGCGCCAGGGTCACCCGGGCCTGAGCCACCACCGGCGCCGGGACCTGGAGGAAGTACCAGGTGTAGACCGGCCAGTCGGACAGCTCCCGGACCAGATCGGTGCGCAGGTACAGCTGCCCGTCGGTCCGCAGCGTGGCGATGGCGTCGGTCACCCGCTGGGCGGAGAACCCGCTGCGTTCGGCGATCGCCGCGGCGCTGGCCCGGCCGTCCGCCGCCAGTTCCCGCCGGATCACCGCGCACAGCTCCGGCGACACGCTCCGGGCGGCCCGCGCGCGGGGTGGGCGGAACCGCGGCACCCGGGCCACCTCGGCCGCGGTGAGCTCCCGCAGCCGCCAGCGCCGGGCGTCCAGGAGCCGCTCGCTGATCAGGTGGGTGTGCGCCGCGCGGATGCCGGGCAGTCGGGACATCGGGCCGAGCACGAAGTCGGCCACCTGGCGTGGCGAGTCCGCCAGCACCGTCGCCAGCAGGTCCCGACCGCCGACGGTGTAGTCCAGGGTGGCGACCTCGGGATGCTCCGCGAGCGCGCGGGCGGTGGTGTGCAGGTCGCCCGGGCCGCACTCGATCTCGACCAGGGCACCACCGACCCGCTCACCGTCGTCCATCAGCCCGGTCACCCAGGCCACCCCCGCGGAACGCAGCCGGGACCAGCGCCGGGACAGGTTCGCCGGGTCGACGTCCACCACCGGCGCCAGGTCCGCCCAGCTCGCCCGCGGCTCCACCTGCAACGCATGCAGGAGCCGCATGTCGACCCGGTCCGGCACATATCCGTGCCCGTCGGAGTCGGTCTCCGCGGAATCCGTGCGAGTTAACATCTGAGAATTCAAGCACTTGCCACAGTGTCGGCATGAGTCTCACCCCCGCCGACGCCAGCACCCGGATCCGCAGCACGCTCGATCAGCACCGCGAGCAGCTGCTCACGCTCAGCCGGGCCATCCATGCCGACCCCGAGCTCGCCTACGCCGAGCACCGCTCCGCCGCCCGGGTCGCCGAGCTGCTGAGCGCCCACGGCTTCGCGACCACGGTCGGCGCCTACGGCCTGGACACCGCCGTCGAGGCCGTGATCGGCACCGGCGACCTCACGGTCACGCTCTGCGCGGAGTACGACGCGCTGCCCGGCATCGGCCACGCCTGCGGACACAACATCATCGCGACCGCCGGGGTCGGTGCGGCCCTCGCCCTGGCCCCGCTCGCCGACGAGCTCGGGCTGCGGGTCAAGCTGCTCGGGACCCCCGCCGAGGAGCACGGCGGGGGCAAGGTCGACCTGCTGGTGGCCGGTGCCTGGGAGGACAGCACCCTGTCCCTGATGGTGCACGGCATGTCCGGCATCGACGCCCCCTCCGGCGCCTTCGCCGCCCAGGCGGTGCAGCGGGTGGCGATCACCTACACCGGCCGCGCCTCCCACGCCGCGGCGGCTCCGGAGCACGGGATCAACGCCGGGGCGGCTGCCACCCTCGCCCTGACCGCGATCGGCCTGCTGCGTCAGCACCTGCCGATCGGCACCAGCGTGAACGGCTTCGTCGAGCACGGTGGCGACGTCACCAACATCATCCCGGCCCGCAGCGTGGTCCAGCTCGAGGTCCGCGCGCTGACGGTGGACGTGTGGCGTGAGACCTACCGACGGGTGCTGGCCTGCTTCGAGGGCGCGGCGATCGCCACCGGGTGTTCGTGGACGGTCGATGCGACGGAGCATCCCTACGCACCGTTGGCCTCCGATCCGGACCTGTCCCGGTTCTGGGACGCGGCGCTCGGCGAACTGGGTCGGACCATCGACGACTCCGCCGGCACCCGGGGCGGATCCACCGACATGGGCAATGTCTCCCAGGTGGTGCCGTCGATCCACCCGACGATCGCCATCCTCGGCAGCGACGCCGCGCCGCACACGCCGGACTTCGCCACCGCCGCCGCCACCCCGGCCGGCGACCAGGCGGCCCTGGACGGCGCCGCCGCCCTGGCGATGACGGTCGCACGAGCCGCCCTGGACACCGACGTCCGCGCCGACCTGCTGCGTCGCCAGGCCGAGCGCCCGACCGGTGCCACCCGCACCACCCTGCAGCCGTGACTGCCGACCAGCGGACCACCGCTCCCGTCGAGTCCGCTCCCCTGACCTACACCTGGCGCTCGCCGCGGCTGTGGATCGTGGCCGGCAGCGTGCTGGTGATCGCCGGGGCCGCGCAGTTCGTCGGCGCGCAGTCGATCCCGGTGGGCAGCCTGGCGACGATCACCGTGCTCCCGCTGGTGTTCGGCCTACTGATCGGCGGCGCGATCAGCGCGCAGCCGTGGCGCCGGTTCCCGCTCGACCTGCAGTCCACCGCCGCCACCGTGATGGGCGTGGCGGTGCTGCTGCTGGTCGCCCGGCTCTCGTTCACGATGGGGCCGAACATCCGGATGCTCTTCGACGCGGGCCCCGCGCTGCTGTTGCAGGAGGTCGGGCACCTGTTCGGCACCCTGGCCCTGGCGCTGCCGCTCGCGGTGCTGCTGCGGATGGGCCCGGCCACGGTCGGCGCGACCTTCTCCATCGACCGCGAAGGCGCGTTCGCGATGGTCAGCGAGCGCTACGGACCCGATTCACCCCAGTACCGGGGCGTGCTGTCGATGTACGCCTTCGGCACCCTGTTCGGCGCGATCATCATCACCGTCGTCGCCTCGGTGCTGTCCGCCCTGGACGTCTTCGACCCGCGGGCGTTGGCGATGGGGTCGGGGGTCGGGTCCGGATCGATGATGGCCGCCGCCTCGGGTGCCGTCGCCACCGCTCATCCGGAGCTGGCCGACGAGGTGCTGGCCCTGGCGGCGACCTCGAACGTGATCACCAGCCTGCTCGGGGTCTACGTCGGGATGTACGTGGCCCTCCCGCTGGCCGAGAAGTACTACCGGGTGCTCACCCGGCGCCAGAAGACACGGCCCGATGCCGACGCCCCGGCCTTCGCCGTGGTGGCGGCCCCCCGGGTCGGCGTCCCGACCTGGACCGCCCTCGGCGTCCTGGTGCTGGTCGGATTCGTGGTGAACGCCGTCGTCCCGCGCAGCGTCGGTCTGCACCTGGACCTGCGTGCGCTCGGCGGATTCCTGGTGCTGGCGGCCCTGGTCGCGGTCGGGATCTGGGTGTCGAAGCTCAGCCGGGGCCGGGTGGGCGCGATGTTCGTGGTCATCACGCTGGGGGCGTTGATCTCGACCCCCTGGTCGCCGGTGCAGGAGCCGCTGCTGACCCTGGTGAACCAGGTCGACTTCCTCGGCGTTTGTACCCTGGTGCTGAGCGTCGCCGGCCTGAGCCTGGGCAAGGACCTGCCGATGCTGAAGGCCATCGGGTGGAAGATCATCCCGGTCGGACTGGTGTCGATCACCTCGGCCTACCTGCTGGCATCGACCGTTGCCCAGCTCGCCCTGACCGTCTGGAAGTAGGTGCACCGTGAGTGGCGTCTACGTCTCCGCCCTCGAGCTGTTCTCCATCGGCATCGGACCGTCCAGCTCGCACACCGTCGGGCCGATGCGGGCCGCCGCGGCCTTCGTCGCCGAGCTGCGGGACCACGGACTGCTCGACCGGGCCGACCGGCTGCACATCCGGCTGCACGGGTCCCTGGCCGCGACCGGCATCGGCCACGGCACCCCGGACGCGGTGCTGGCGGGCCTGCGGGGTCTGGCGCCGGAGACCTGCGACCCGGCCGAGGTGCACGGGCGGTGGGCCGAGCTGTCCGCGGGCGGCGCGATGCAGGTCGAGGGCATCACCGTCACCGCGGCGGATGTCGCCTTCGAGCCCTTCGCCCGCGACCTGGGCCACCCGAACGCGCTGACCCTGGCGGCCACCCGGCAGGGCGAGGAACTGTGGGCCAGCTGCTACCTGTCGATCGGTGGCGGCTTCATCCTGCGCGCCGGTTCGCGTCCGCCGGAGCCGACCCCGGTGCCCTCCACCTACCGCACCGCCACCCAGCTGCTGGACAGCCTGGACGGGCGGAGCATCGCCGACATCGCCTGGGCAGACGAGGTCGCCCTGCACGGTGAGGCCGAGGCCACCCGGGGACTGGACGCGATCTGGGCCGCGATGAGCGCCTGCGTCGCGTCGGGGGTGAGCGCCGACGGCGTCCTGCCCGGCGGGCTGCGGGTCCGGCGCCGCGCTGCCGCCGCCCAGCAGGCACTCGACGCCCGAGCCGCACGCGGCGAGCGGGTCGCGGCGGAGGAACGCCTCGCGGTGTGGGCGATGGCGATCAACGAGGAGAACGCCGCCGGTGGCCGGGTGGTCACCGCGCCGACCAACGGTGCGGCCGGGGTGCTGCCCGCGGTGCTGCACTACCTGGTGGCCGAGCACGGAGCCGACCGGGACACCGTGCACACCTTCCTGCTCACCGCCGCGGCGATCGGCTCCATCGTGAAGGCCAATGCCTCCATCTCCGGCGCCGAGGCGGGCTGCCAGGGCGAGGTCGGCTCCGCCTGCGCGATGGCGGCGGCCGGGACCACAGCGGTGCTCGGCGGCACCCCCCGTCAGGTGGAGAACGCCGCCGAGATCGCGATGGAGCACCACCTGGGGCTGACCTGCGACCCGGTGGGTGGCCTGGTGCAGATCCCGTGCATCGAGCGGAACGCGGTGGCGGCGGCGACCGCCCTGACCGCCGCGCGGATCGCCCTGCTCGGCGACGGCCAGCACGTGGTCAGCCTGGACACGGTGATCGAGACCATGCGGCAGACCGGCGCCGACATGTCCGCCCGGTACAAGGAGACCAGCGAGGCGGGCCTGGCGGTGAACGTGGTGGAGTGCTGACCCGCTGACCGCTCAGCGCTGGATGTCGTTGTGGCCGAAGCTGGTCAGGAACCGGGGACCCGTCGCCGCCAGCTCACGCTCGTAGGTCATCGCCCAGCCGCGGTACGGCGTGCCGGACAGCCCGTCGTTCGCGAACCGGGGGTCGTCGGTCACCTCGGTGACGCAGAACGCCGGGATCTGCAGGTCGGTGACCGGGCGGGCGCGCTCGCACTCGGCGATCACCAGCGGGGCGTTCGCGCCACCGAAGACGTCGATCACCCAGCCGTCCTCACCCCACCAGGTGGCGTACCGGTTCTTCACCAGCCGGTCGCCGCCGCGCCGGATCATCTCGATCCCGACGGTCACGTCGATCTCGCGCTCGGCCTCGTACCGGGTGCCGGTGTTCATCGGTCCCTTGAGGCTGACGGCGCAGAAGTCGAAGCGGTCGCCGACCTCGTCCAGCACGTCCAGCGGGTCGGTGTCCGCCCCGAGCGGCACCCGCACGTCGTCGGCTTGCACCCGCAACCGCAGCGCGTAACCCTCCGACGCCAGGAAGTAGCTCTGCACGATCAGCACCGGGTCCGGTTCGGCCAGCACCTCGGCGGGCAGATCCCGCACGAAGAACCGCCGCTCGAACTCGAAGTCGCCGTAGCCGGTGTCCATGCGCCGAATTTACGCGGTGGTCAGGTCCATCACCAGCAACCGGCCCGCGTCGTCGCGCGACTCGGTGCTGAAGCCGACCCGATCGTAGAAGGCGATCGCCCCGGTGTTGGCCTCGGCCACCCCCAGGTGCAGGCCCGGCACGCCCCGCGCGCGCAGCTCGGTGACCACGGCGTCGATCAGGCGGCGGCCCATCCCGCTGCCCTGGGCGCGCGGCAGCAGGTCGATGTGCAGGTGCGCCGGATACCGGTCGAGGACGGCCGTCCGGGGCGGCTGACCGGCGTGGATCGTGCTGATCGCGCGCAGGTCGTCCTCGGTGCCGGTGCCGGGCAGCGGGTAACGCTCGCGCAACTCGGGCCACCAGTGCTCCTCCTGCCAGGCGGCGAAGGCGGCCGAGTCGGCGGTGGCGACCAGGTACCCGGCCACACCGCGATCGTCCCGCACCACCCAGCTCAGGGCGGGGTCGGCGGTCGGGTAGGCCCCGGCGTAGAGGTGACCCAGCAGGTCCGGGTCGGTGTACCGGTCGGTGGCGTCCTGTCCGACGGCCCCGGTGCGCAGGCAGACCCGGTACAGGCCGGGCAGGTCGCAGCGGGCGAAACGGCGCAGTTCCATGACGCGCGACCCTACCGGCCGGGAGCGTGGCGGTCAGCCGACCAGCGGGCCGCCGAGCTTCCAGTACCCGAGGAACGCGACCCGGTCCTTGTCCACGCCGAGCGTCCCGGTCAGGTGCCGCCGGATCGCGGTGGTCGCCGCCGCCTCCCCGGCGATCCAGGCATAGAGGCCGGGGTGCGCGGTCAGCTCGGGGTGGTCGGCCGCCCAGCTGTGTGCCGCGCGCTCCAACGCGGCGCCCGCCACCGCTCCGCGCTGCAAGCGGTGCACGGTCGCCCGGTGTCCGGCCCCGGACAGTAGGTCGTCCGCCGGGTCGGTCAGCTCCAGCAGCACATCGCCGGGCAGGGTCGGGTGCGCCGCCAGGATGTTCGCCATCGCGGGCAGCGCCGACTCGTCGCCGATCAGCAGCAGGTGCTCCGGCGGGCTGGGCGGCACGTAGTGGATGCCGTAACCGGTGCGCCCGAGCCGCACCTCCGGTCCGGTGATCACCAGCTCGTCGCCCGGCCGTGCCGCACGCGCCCACCGGGAGGCCGGGCCCGCGGGCTCGTGCAGGTAGAGGTCGACGTCGATCTCGCCCGCCTCGGGCCGGATCGCCGACGGGGTGTAGGTGCGCAGCACATTGCGCCGGTCGGCGGGCAGCGCCTTCCACCGCGCGTACCACTCGCGGGGGTGCGGGGTCGGCTCGTTCAGCAACCCGAAGTCCGGCGTGCTGCCGTCCGGCATCGGCAGCACCAGCTTGATCCGCTGGTCCAGACCCCAGGGGGCGAAGAACCGGAGGGTGTCACCGGTCAGGGTGATCCGCAGGAAGCCGGGCGACAGCTGACGCACCGCGCCGACCCGCACCCGGAACGCGCGGTACTCCCAGGGGAACTCGCCGCTCATCCGGCGACCCCGGCCGACTGCGGCACCGGCACGCCGCGCGGGACCACCAGCGGCCCGCCGGTGACCGGGTCGGCGATGATCACGTTCGGCAGGCCGAAGACCTGCTCGACCAGCTCGCTGGTGACCACCTCGGCGGGCGGCCCGGCGGCGACGATCTCCCCCGCCCGCATCGCGATCAGGTGATCGGCGTACCGGGCCGCCTGGTTCAGGTCGTGCAGCACGGCGACCACGGTGCGGCCCTCCCGGTTCAGGTGCGCGAACAGCTCCATCAGCTCGACCTGGTGCGCGATGTCCAGGAAGGTCGTCGGCTCGTCCAGCAGGATCAGGTCGGTCTGCTGGGCGAGCACCATCGCCACCCAGACCCGTTGCCGCTGCCCACCGGACAGGTCCTCGACCCGGCGGCCGGACAGCTCCCGGGTACCGGTCGCGTCCAGGGCGGCGATCACCGCGTCCCGGTCGGTCTCCGACCACTGGCGGAGCAGCCCCTGGTGCGGGAACCGGCCGCGGGCGACCAGGTCCGCCACCGTGATGCCGTCGGGGGCGAGCGCCGTCTGCGGCAACAGGCCGAGCCGCCGGGCGACCTCCTTGGCGGGCAGGCTGCCGATCGCCTTGCCGTCCAGCACCACCTGCCCCGAGCGCGGCGCCAGCAGCCGGGAGAGCGCACGCAGCAGGGTGGACTTGCCGCAGGCGTTCGGCCCGATGATCACGGTGAAGGAGCCGTCCGGGATGCTCGCGGTGAGGTCCTCGACGATGGGCGCGCCGTCGTAGCCCAGGGTGAGGGCCTCGGCGCGGAGTCGGGCGGTCTGGGGACGAGGTTCAGACACGACGGCGGATCTCCTGGATCAGGGTGGTCACGAGGTACAGGCCGCCCACCGACACGGTCACCACACCCACCGGGAGGGTGACCGGCAGGACATGCTGGGGGATCAGGTCCGAGCCGAGCAGCAGCACACCGCCGACCAGGCCGGACAGGGTGAGCGAGAGGGTCGGCGTGCGGGCCAGGCGGCGGGCGATCTGCGGCGCCGCGAGCGCGATGAAGGCCACCGGGCCGATCACCGCGGTAGCGACGCAGACCAGCACCACCGCGAGCAGCAGTGCCAGCGTCCGCACCACCGCCGGGCGGGATCCGGTGGCGCTGGCGACGTCGTCGCCGAGGTCGAGCTGTCGCAACCGGGGGCCGAGCAGCGCCAGCACCGCCAAGACGGGCAGTCCGCACAGCAACGCACCGGTCAGCGGCGTGGCCGTCACCCCGTTCAGGGAACCGGCTCCCCAGGCGGAGGCGAACATGGCGGTGTCCAGCTCGACCTCCAGCAGCATCCAGGTGTTCAGGGACGCCAGCAGCGCCGCGACCCCGATCCCGACCACGATCAGCCGGAACCCCTGCACCCCACCGCGCCGGGCCAGCAGCCAGATCAGCGCCGCCGCGGCCAGTCCCCCGACCACCGCACCGGTGGCGACCACCGGCCAGGCGGTGGCACCGGCCACCGTCACCAGCAACATGCCGGTGAACGCACCGTTGGACATGCCGAGGATGTCCGGACTGGCCAACGGGTTGCGGGTGACGGTCTGGAACAACGCACCGGCCACCGCCAGGTAGCCGCCGAGCAGGACGGCCGCCAGGGTCCGCGGCAGCCGCCAGGACAGCACCACCGTGCGGTCGATGCCCTCGCCGCCGCCACCGAGCACGCGCAGCACGGCACCGGGTGACAGCGGGTACGACCCGAGGCCGAGGGCCAGCACCGCGAGCACCACCAGCACCGCCGCCAGCAGCACGCCGACCAGCACCGACCGGGCCCGGATCGGCACGCTCCGCCCCGCGGCACGCAGCGTCACCCGCCGGTAGCCGACGTCCAGGTCGTCGACGGCGGTCACAGCGCGCTCGCCCGTCGCCGCCGCACCAGCGCGATCAGCACCGGGGCGCCGACCAGCGCGGTCACGATGCCGACCGGGATCTCCGCCGGGGCGATCAGCACCCGGCCGAGCACGTCGGAACAGAGCACGATCACCGGCGCCAGCAGCACCGAGCCGGTCAGGATGGCGCGCTGGTCGACGCCGAACACCCACCGGGCGACGTGCGGCACCATCAATCCGACGAAGGAGATCGGCCCGGCCAGCGCGGTGGCGATCGCCGCCAGCACGGTGACCGCCGCCACCGCCCCGCCGCGGATCAGCCGGATGTTCGCGCCCTGCGCCCGGGCCACGTCCTCCCCCAGGGCCAGGGCGTTGAGCCCCGGCGCGAGCAGGAAGGCGACCAGCAGCGCCGCCCCGACGACGGGCAGCATCGGCACCAGCAGCTCGAAGCCCCGGCCGAGCAGGGATCCGGCGTGCCAGGACCGCATCTGGTCGAAGGCGTCCGGGTCGCTGAGCGTCATCCCGGTGGTCATCCCCGAGCACAGTGCGCCCAGGGCCACCCCGGCGAGCACCAGCCGGATCGGGTCGGCGGCACCACGACCGGCCGAGCCGATCAGGTAGACCGCCACGGTCACCACCAGTGCCCCGGTCACCGCGAGCGCCACGAAGGCGGTGGCGCTGTGCAGCCCGAAGAACGCCACCCCGACCGCGATGGCGAAGGCGGCACCCGCGTTGACCCCGAGGATGCCCGGGTCGGCCAGCGGGTTCCGGGTGAAGGCCTGGATCAGCGCGCCCGCCGCCCCCAGGGCGACCCCGACCACCAGGCCGGTGAGGGTGCGCGGGATCCGCAGCTCGTGCACCACGTAGCCCGCCTCCGCCGACCCGTGGCCGCGCAGCGCCTCGATCACGGTGCTCGGGCCGAGCGGGTTGGACCCGACCATCAGCGACAGTGCCACGGCGACCAGCAGCAGCACCAGCAGCGCGAGGAGGCCCCAGCCCGACCGCAGATGCGGCCGGACCGGGGCACGGTCCGCGACGGCGGTGGTCACTGCTGCGAGGCGAGGAACTGCTCGATGTCGTCGAGCACCAGCTCGCCGCCCTTCGGCCCGACGCCGGAGACCCAGTAGCTGGTGTCCACCGGCGTCACCGAACCGAAGACGGCGCTGTTCTGGCTGATCGCCGCCGGGATGGTGCTCGGGTCGTTCACGTCGGTCGTGGTGACGAAGACGTAGTCGGCGGCCGCCTGCTGCACGTTCTCCGGCGACAGGTCGGCCTGCAGCCCGTCCTCCCAGTCCTGCTCCGGGATGGTGAGACCGGCGCACTCCAGCGCGCCGCCGCCGAAGGAGGTCGGGCCGTACAGGCTCAGGGTGGTCTCGTCCCGGGGCCGGATCAGGTTCGCCGTCTTACCGGCCACGTCGAACTCGGCGGCGATCTGCTCGCACCGCTGGTCGAAGCCGTCCACCAGCTCGGCGGCGGCGTCGCGCTGGTTCAGCGCCTCGCCGACCAGCAGGACGTTCTCCCGCCAGGGGTCGGCCTGGGTCGCCATGAACACGGTGGGGGCGATGGCGGCCAGCTGGTCGTAGAGCGCGGAGTGCCGGGACTCGGTGCCGAGGATCAGGTCGGGCTTCAGGGCGGCGATCGCCTCCAGGTCCGGCTCCGGCACGGTGCCGACCGGCTGCACACCCTCCACGCCGAGGTACGCGGGGATGCCCGCGACGTTGCTGGCCACGGCCGCCCCCACCGGGGTGACGCCGAGCGCGACCGCGGTGTCCAGCTCGACCGGCTCGAGGACGACGACCCGCTGCGGGTCGTCCGGCACCTCGGTGGTGCCCCGGGCGTGCTCGACCGAGTGCTCGCCGGCCTCGCCGGATGCGGCGGAGTCGGCGGTGCCGGGGTCGGCTGCGCCGCCGTCGGCGGTGGAGCACCCGGCCACGGCCAGGGCGAGGACGAGGGCAGCGGCGCCGAGGGCGGCGGGGCGGCGGATCGGTGCGACACGCATCGACAGGGTCACTTTCGCTCAGGGGGCAGCCCCGGTCGGGCTGGGAAGGTTTGGCTACCCTAACCTAGAACCGGACATCTCCCCGAAGCCGCCCGAATCGCCCGCGCCGGACATCACCGCTGCTCACGCGCCCGCGCGGAACCGGGACAGTCGTCGGCCGTGCTCGACAGGCTGGTGATGACCTCGGGTTCAGCCGGTGAACCGGCAGCCCAGCTCCGGGGTGCGGGCGTGCTCGATCCGGGCGACCATCTCCGCCGACATCGCCGGCAGCTCGTCCAGGTGGTACCAGGCGGCCGCCGAGTTCTCCCCGTCGCCGGGGCCCGGCTCCCCCGCCACCCACCGGAACCTGAACGTGAGATCCAGGTACTGCGACGCGTCGCCGTTCGGGTATCGCATCGGCGGCAGCGTGTGCACCCAGACCAAGGACTCGGCCACCGCCTCGACCTCGGTCTCCTCCAGCACCTCGCGGGCACCGGCCACCGCCGGCTCCTCCCCCGGATCGATGATCCCGGTGGTCGGCGTCCACTGACCGTTGTCCGCACGCTTGACCAGCAGCACCTGCTCCCGGCCGGTGGGACTGTGCTCGGCGGCCCGGAACACCACCGCGCTCACCCCCGGCATCCAGAGCAGGTCGTGGCCGATCTTCTCGCGCAGCGCGAGCACGAAGGGAGGTGTGGGCATGGGCCGACTCTAGGAGGTGCGGCGATCGCCCGACAGGCCCGCGGTGAGCGCGGCGCGATCGACCTCGGGCCAGCCGGCCGCCCGGGCCGCGAGGGCCAGCGCCCCGACCACCGGTGCGCGCGCATCCAGCGCCGGAACGGTCAACCCCTCCAGCACACCGGCCCGCACGGGCGTGTCCTCGACCAGCAACGAGCCCGCCAGGACGACCTCCGGGACCTGCGATCCGATCGCCCCGGCGGTCCGCAGCAGGGCGGCCACGCCCTCCTGCACCAGCGCGACCGCGACGTCGTCCCCGGCGCGGGCCGCCGTCATCACCGCGGGCGCCCACCGACCGTGCGCCGCCACCGGGACGTCGTGCGCCGCCGCGATCAGGCCCTGCCGGGGGTCGGCGTCCCGCAGCCCCAGCTCGTCCAGGACGATCGCCGTGAGCGCCGTCGACGGCCCGGTGCCGTCGAGCTCCCCGGCCACCGCCCGCAGCGCCCCGAGTCCGAACCACACCCCCGAGCCACGGTCGCCGAGCAGCCAGCCGAGCCCGTCCGCCCGGGCCACCGGCCGCCCCGCGGCGAACCGGCACGCGACGGCACCCGTCCCGGCGAGCAGCAGCAGCCCGTCACCTCCGGTCGATCCGGCAGCGAAGGCGATGGACAGGTCGTCACCGACCGTCGGGGCAGCCGCCCAGACCTCACCGAGCGGCCACGCCTCGCGGACCACCGACTCCGCCGCCGCCCGTCCCGCGCCCCCGGCACCGGCGATCCCGAGGTGCGCCGCCACGATGCGCGCGCCGGTCGGCAGCCCGGCGGCCGCCTGCCGTAGCGCCTCGCCGAGCCGCTCGCGCACCAGGTCGGCGGGGACGGAGCGCAGGTTCCCGCCCGCGGAGCGACCGGTGCCGAGCACGCGCCCGTCGGCCGCCAGCACGGCGACGCGGGTGGACGTACCGCCGATGTCCGCACCCAGGACGAGGTCCACGCATGGTCTCCGTTCACCCATGTTGGTAATTTACATGCAACAGACTCGCAATGTAGATTCTCTACCGTCGTAGCCACGGCCGCCGGAGCGACATCGGCGGCGTGGACGCGTACCCCCTGACGTGTCCTTCCGATCGGTTCGAAGAGGAGTCCGAGCATGACACGCTCATCTCTGCCCATCGCCGCCCTCACCCTGGGCCTCTCGCTCACCCTGGCCGCCTGCGGCTCCGGCGGTGGCGACGCCGCCGCCAGCTCCGGCACCGACGGCGACTGGTCCGGCCAGACGCTCACGGTCTGGATCATGGAGGGCACCAACCCGGACGCCGATCCGTTCTTCGACGAGGTCGCCACGGCCTTCGAGGAGCAGACCGGTGCCACGCTGGACGTGCAGTTCCAGCCCTGGGCCTCCGCCCACGACAAGTTCACCACCGCCATCGCGGGCGGGACGACGCCGGACGTCGCCGAGATCGGCACCACCTGGACGCCGGAGTTCGCGGAGGTGGGCGCGCTCGCCGACCTCACCGACCTGGTAGCGGACGCCGGCCTGGACGACGACCTGGTGCCCGGCCTGCAGGAAGCGGGCACCGTGGACGGCGCGCTGTACGGCATGCCCTGGTACGCGGGCGTGCGCTCCTTCGTGTACCGGACCGACCTGTTCGAGCAGGCCGGGATCGCGGTGCCGACCACCTGGGACGAGCTCCGCCAGGCCGCCCTCACCCTGAAGCAGACCTTCCCGGACACCACCGCGTGGCCGATCGCCGGTGACAGCCAGTACGGCGTCATGCCGTTCGTCTGGGGCGCGGGCGGGCAGATCGCGGAGCAGGACGGCGACACCTGGACCTCGGGCATCGACTCGGACGCCGCGCGCGAAGGCATCGAGTTCTACACCGACATGGCGCTGCAGGACGGCGTCTCCACCGCCGCCGCGACCACCTGGAAGGAGACCGACCTCCTCAAGGCCTTCGAGCAGGGCGACGCCGCGATGATGATCACCGGGTCCTGGACCCCGAAGACGATCCTCACCGACGCCCCCGACCTGGAGGGCAAGATCGGCGCCTTCCCGATCCCCGGTCAGGACGAGGGCATCTCGCCGTCGTTCCTGGGCGGCTCGCACCTGGGCATCTTCAACGAGAGCGACAAGCAGGACCTCGCCTGGGAGTTCGTCCAGATGATGTCCACCGGCGAGTTCGCCCAGCGCTGGGCCGACGAGGCGAACTACTTCCCGGGTCAGGCGTCGCTGCTCGAGGCAGCCGCCGAGTCGGACGACCCGCTGGTCGCGCCGTTCGCGCAGCAGATGGTCGACGGCGGCGCCTCGCTGCCGGTCACCCCGCTGTACGGCCAGATCCAGGGCAAGAAGACGGTGGAGACCATGCTGCAGTCGATCCTCTCCGGCAAGCAGACCGTGGAGCAGGCCACCAGCACCGCCGCCGACGACATGAACGCCACCTTCGCCGGATGACCACCGTCACCACTCCCCCCACGGCACGTCCGCGGGTGAGCGCGCGTCGGCGCCTCACCCGCGGGCGGCCCTGGCTGCTGCTCGCCCCCGCGCTCGCGGTCCTGGCGGTGCTGCTGCTCTGGCCGTTGATCCGGGTGGTCCTGCTGTCCTTCCAGGACTACGGACTGCGCCAGATCGCCTCCGGCGAGGACAACTACATCGGCCTGGACAACTACCGGGAGGTGCTCGGCGACCGGTTCCTGTGGACCGTGGTGCTGCCGAACACCGTCGGCTTCGCGGCCGTCTGCGTCGCGCTCACCGTCACCTTCGGCACCGCGGTCGCCCTGTTCCTGAACACCCTGGGACGGACCTGGCGCACCATCTGCTCCACCGCGATCATGGTCGCCTGGGCGGTGCCGGCGGTCACCGGGACCTACGTGTTCATCTGGCTGTTCGACCCGCTGAACGGCCTGGTGTCCTCGGTGCTGGACGGGCTCGGCCTGATCGACCCGGCGACCACCAACTGGTTCACCGACCGGTTCACCTTCTACGCCATCGCCACCCTCAACGTGGTGCACCACGGCTTCCCGTTCGTCGCGATCACCGTGCTGGCCGGATTGATGACCGTGCCGACCGAGCTGTACGAGGCGGCCACGATGGACGGGGCCGGGGCCTGGCGCCGGTTCCGGGCGATCACCGTGCCGGTCCTGCGCCCGGTGTTCGCGGTGGTGACCATCCTGTCGACCATCTGGGACTTCAAGGTCTTCACCCAGATCTACCTGATGCCCGGTGGCAACGGCGGCAACAAAGAGGTGTTCAACCTCGGCGTGTGGTCGTACATCCAGTCCTTCGCCCAGGGCAAGTACGGGATGGGCTCGGCGATCGCCGTCCTGCTCACCCTGATCCTGCTCGGCATCACCGTGGTGTACCTGCGCACCCTGTTCAAGGAGGACGAGCTGTGAGCGCCGACGTCCTGACCGCCCGCCGGCCGTCCCGGCGACACACGACCGCCCGGATCGCCAAGGCGGTCGGAGTGGCGGCGGTGATCCTGGTGGCGATCTTCCCGGCGTACTGGATGATCTCCACCGCCTTCGACGCCAATGCCGCCCGGCGCGGTGCCCAGCTGGTGCCCACCCACCTGACCCTGGACAACTTCATCCGGGTGATCGACGACGGCGGCTTCGGCGTCTACCTGCGGAACTCGATCGTCGTGGCCGGCCTGACCGTGGTCGTCTCCGCCCTGGTGGCGCTGCTCGCCGCGGTGGCCGTCGCACGGTTCCGGTTCCGGTTCCGCACCGCCGTGCTGGTCCTGGTGCTGATCGTGCAGATGGTCCCGCTGGAGGCGCTGGTCATCCCGCTGTTCCTCCAGGCCCGCACCCTGCAGATGCTCAACTCCCTGCTCGGGCTGTCCATCGTCTACCTGGCCTTCTCGCTGCCGTTCGCGATCTGGACCCTGCGCGGGTTCGTCGCCGCCGTGCCGAAGGAGATCGAGGAGGCCGCCTACATGGACGGCGCCTCCTGGGGCCGGATGTTCTGGTCGATCCTGGTGCCGCTGGTCGCCCCGGGCGTCGTCGCCACCAGCGTGTTCAGCTTCATCACCGCCTGGAACGAGTTCATCTTCGCGCTGACCTTCATGTCCGACTCGGCGAACTACACCGTCGCCGTCGGACTGCAGAAGTTCTTCGGGGAGAACGCCACCGACTGGGGTGCGGTCATGGCCGCGTCGACCCTGATCACGGTGCCGGTGCTGGTGTTCTTCGTCCTGGTGCAGCGCAACCTCACCTCCGGGCTGGCCGCCGGGGCGGTGAAGGGATGACCGCGGACCTGGACCGCCTGGTCAACGGCGTCCTGCTCGCCGGGTTCTCCGGCACCCGGATGCCGGACTGGCTGCGCGACGCCGCCGCCGACGGGCTGGCCGGGGTGGTGCTGTTCGCGCACAACACCCCGGACCTGGCCACCACCGCGGCACTCACCCGCTCGCTGCACGACGCGGGGCTGGTGGTCGCGGTGGACGAGGAGGGCGGCGACGTGACCCGCCTCCAGGCCACCACCGGCTCCGCCCTGCCCGGGGCCGGCGCGCTCGGCGCGGTCGACGACCCGGAGCTGACCCGCGAGGCCGGACGGGCGCTCGGCGACCTGCTGTCGGCCGCCGGGGTCGACCTGGATCTGGCGCCGGTGCTGGACGTGAACTCCGCGGCCGACAACCCGGTGATCGGGGTGCGCGCGTTCGGCAACACCCCGGAGCGGGTGTCCCGGCACGCCACCGCGTTCCTGGCCGGGCTGCACGAGGCCGGGGTCGCGGCCTGCGGGAAGCACTTCCCCGGGCACGGCGCCACCCGCGTCGACTCGCACCTGTCGCTACCGGTGGTGCCGGACGACCTCCCGACCTGGGAGCGCCGCGACCTGCCCCCGTTCCAGGCTGCGGTAGCGGCGGGCATCGACGCGCTGATGACCGGCCACGTCGTGCTGCCCGCCCTCGGCTCGGACCTGCCCGCGACCCTGGACCCCGCGGTCACCGCCCGCGCCCGCGATCTCGGCCTGACCGGCCCGGTGATCACCGACGCCCTGGACATGGGTGCGGTCGCCCGGGACCCCGGCTTCGGCGAGGCGTGCGTGCGCGCGCTGCTCGCCGGGGCCGACCTGCTCTGCCTCGGCACCACGGTCGACCGTGATGACGAGGCCCTGTACCGCAGCGCGCACGCGGCAGTCACGGCCGCCGTTCGCTCGGGCCGACTCGACACCGGACCTCTGGTCGAGTCGGTGGCGCGCACCGCGCGGCTCGGATGCGAGAGCCGCGCGGTGCGTCGTCGGATCGCCGGTCCCGACGCCCTGGCGGCGGCGGAGGCCCGGTTGACCGAGGTCGGACTGCGGGCGGCGCGCCGTGCCGTGCGCTGGGCCGACGGCTCGACCCCGGTCACCGTCACCGCTCCCCCGCTGCTGATCGACCTGCGCACCCGCCTCGACCACGCGGCCGGACGAGTCGCCACCCACCTGAGCCGCGCGGTGCTCGATCGGTGGCCCACCGCCACCACCGCGGCATCCGAGCCGGCCGACGTCCCCGGGCCGCTCCTGGTGATCACCCGTGATGCCGCCTCCGACCCCGGCGAGGCGGAACGGCTGCGCGGGGTACTGGCGGCCGTCCCGGAGGCGATCGTGCTGCACGCCGGGACCGCCGACTCCGCGCCCACGGCCCGACACGTCCTGCTCACCTGGGGCGTCGGGCGGGCGAATGCGACCGCCGCCGTGGAGGTGCTGACCCGATGATCGTGCTCGCCCTGTCCTCCGGGACCTCGGTGGACGCGGTGGACGCCGCCGCCGCCGACCTCCGGCTCGACCCCGACGGCACCCTGCACCTGACCCTGCTCGGCCAGGCCGAGTACCCGTGGCCGGACGACCTGCGGGCACGGATCCAGGCAGCGATGCCACCCGCCCCGATCGGGGTCGGCGAGGTCGCCGCGCTGGACACCCTGATCGGGCGCCACCTGGGCACGGTCGCCCGGGCAGCGGACGCCGACCTGGCCGACGGCCGCAGCGACGTCGTCGCCTCGCACGGCCAGACCCTGTTCCACTGGGTCGACCCGGACGGCACCGCCCTCGGCTCGCTCCAGCTCGGTCAGCCCGCCTGGATCGCCGAGACCACCCGACGACCCGTGGTGCACGACTTCCGTTCCGCGGACATCGCCGCCGGCGGGCAGGGCGCACCGCTGGTGTCCGTGCTGGACGCTCTCTGGCTGGCCGATCCCGAGCGCGTGTCGGTCGCCGTGAACATCGGCGGGATCGCGAACGCCACCGTGGTGCGTGGCCCCGGTGACCCGGTGGTCGCCTGGGACACCGGGCCGGGGAACTGTCTGCTGGACGCCGCCATCCGCGACCTGACCGGCGAACCGTACGACCGGGACGGCGCCCTCGCCGCCGCCGGGACCGTCGATCCGGTGGCCCTGGACCGGTTGCTCGCCGAGCCGTACTACCGCGGCCCGGTGCCGCGTTCCAGCGGCCGGGAGCTGTTCGACGCGGGCTATGTCGCCCGGACGCTCGGCAGCGACGCCCCGACCGGCGCCGATCTGGCCGCGACCCTGGTGGAGCTGACCGCCCGCACCATCGCCGATCAGCTCGCCGAGTACCGACCCGACCGGGTGCTGGTCTCCGGCGGCGGCGCGCACCACCCGGTGCTGATGCGCCGGCTGGCGGCGCTGCTGCCGGGGGTCGCCACCTCGGACGCGGCGGGCCTGCCGGTCGACGCCAAGGAGGCGTACCTGTTCGCCCTGCTCGGGTTCCTGTCCGTCGCCGGTCTGCCCGGCACCGCGACCGGACCCGGCGGCCGACGGACCACCGGCGCCCGCCGCCCGGCCGCGCTCGGCTCGCTCACCCCGCCGACGCCCCATCCGCTGACCCGCACCACGATGCCCGACACCCCGGTACACCGGCTGGTGCTGCACCACCCCGAGAGGACCCTGTCATGAACGCATCGCGCCCCACCGAGGACGACTGGCGTTCGCTGCTCTCCCTGGCGTCACCGACCGAGGAGCGCAACCCGCGCACCGGCACCATCGACCTGCTGGACAGCGCCGAGCTGGTGCGCCTGATCACGGCCGAGGACCGCACCGTCACCGAGGCGGTGGCCGCCGTCCAGGCACCACTGGCCGCCCTGGTCGACCTGGCGGTGCAGGCGATCCGCGCCGGGGGTCGGGTGCACTACGTCGGCGCCGGGACCTCGGGGCGGCTCGGGGTGCTGGACGCCGCCGAACTCGCCCCGACCTACGGCGTCGGCACCGAGTGGTTCGTGGCGCACCTCGCCGGCGGGCCCTCGGCGATGGTCACCGCGGTCGAGGGCGCGGAGGACGACCCGGCGCTCGGTGCCGCCGCCGTGGCGGACATCGGAGCCACCGATCTGGTGGTCGGGATCGCCGCGAGCGGCCGGACCCCGTATGTCGCGGGTGCGCTGGAGCACGCCCGGGCGGTCGGCGCCCGGACCGCCCTGGTGAGCGCGAACCCGGGGGCGACCCTGGCGCGGCTGGCGGATGTGGCGGTGCTGGTCGACACCGGCCCGGAGGTGGTCACCGGCTCCACCCGGATGAAGGCCGCCACCGCCCAGAAGCTGGTGCTCAACACCTTCAGCACCGCCACCCTGGTCCGGCTGGGCCGCACGTTCTCGAACCTGATGATCGACGTCCGGGCCACCAACCGGAAGCTCCGGGCCCGCACCGTGCGGATGCTGGTCCAGGCCACCGGTCGACCAGCACCGGACTGCGAGCGCGCCCTGCTCGACGCCGGTCAGGACGTGCGTACCGCGCTGGTCACCCTGCTCGCCGACGTCGACCCCGACACCGCCCGCGCGGCGCTCGATCGGGCCGTCGACCCGGATCGTGGCCCCGACCCGTCGGGGGTGCGCACCGCCGTCGCCGCGCTGACCGGCACCCCGTTCCCGGTCGCCGACCACGCCGGATCCACCGCACCGGGAGGAAACGCTCCCTCGAACCGCCCCATCGGCGCCGCCGACACGGCAGGATCACCGGTGACATGACCGATCAGCTCACCGACACGCTGCGTAGCCAGCTCGCCGACCTGCAACCCGCGATGCGCCGGGTCGGCGACTACGTGCTGGCCGATCCCGCCCGCGCCTCCACCCTGACCATCACCGACCTGGCCGCCGCCTGCGACACCTCGGAGGCGACCGTGGTGCGGTTCTGCCGTCGACTCGGTCTGCGCGGCTACCCCCAGCTCCGGATGGCGCTGGCCACCGAGCTCGGGTCCCGCGAGCACAGCGACGGCCCCTCGCCCACCGGCGACATCGCCCCCGGCGACGACCTGGCGTCCGTGATCGAGAAGATCGCCTTCGCCGACGCCCGCGCCGTGGAGGACACCGCCCGCTCGCTGTCCGTGGCCGAGCTGGAGGCCGTGGTCGACACCCTGGTCACCGCGCACCGGGTCGACCTGTACGGGGTGGGCGCCTCGGGATTCGTCGCCGCCGACCTACAGCAGAAGCTGCACCGGATCGGCCGGATGGCCTTCGCGTTCCCGGACGCCCACATGGCACTGGTCAGCGCCGCGCTGGTCGGCCCCGGCGACGTCGCGATCGCCATCTCCCACACCGGCACCACCATCGACACCCTGGACGCGCTGCGGATCGCCTCCGAGCGCGGCGCGACCACCGTGGCGATCACCAACAACCCCCGCTCCCCGCTGGCCCGGGTCGCCGACCACGTGCTGCGGACCGCCGCCCGCGAGACCACCTTCCGCTCGGGTGCCACCGCCTCACGGCTGGCCCAGCTGACCGTGGTCGACTGCGTCTTCGTCGCCGTCGCCCAGCGCACCTACGACCGCAGTCAGGCGGCCCTGGAGGCCACCCTCGCCGCGGTGGCCGACCGCCGGGTCCGACCGGGCAGGCGCGGCTCCGAGGACTGACCGCGCGCACGAGGCCGGGACGCCCCCGAGGGATCGTCCCGGCCTCGTCGTTCGTGCCCCGTCGTCAGCTCGACGACTCCGCCCGCTCTGTCGGCTCTGGCGGCTCCGTCGACTCTGCCCGCTCGGTCGGCTCGGCCGGCTCCGGGGGCGCCGTCATCAGCGTGCCGTCGGCACCGCGGTAGTGCTCTCCGGCTGCGCCGCACCGGCCCACTGGCCGCCACGCTTCGGCGGGGCGAACCAGACCACGATCAGCGCACCGACCACCGCCAGCGCGGCGGGCAGCAGGATCGACTGTGCCATCGCATCGCTGAACCCGGCCTTCAACGCGTCCGGCAGTGCACCGGCGGCCTCGGCGGCACCGGTCTGACCGGCCGCCTCCGCCCCGAAGGCGGCGACCAGCCGGGCCTGGATCAGGGCGGCGATGGCAGCCGACCCGAGCACCGACCCGATCTGGCGCGTGGTGTTGAACACCCCGGACCCGGCACCGGCCAGCTCCCGCGGCAGGTTGCGGGTCGCGGTGGAGGAGATCGGCGACCACAGGCAGGCGTTCGCCACCCCGAGCAGCGCCGACGGCAGCAGCAACCGCGCCCACTGGTCGGCATCCGGGGTCAGCCACAGCGAGTACCAGACCAGCGCGATCGCCTGCATCAGCATCCCGGCCAGGGCGATGTTGCGCGGGTTCCAGCTGTCCACCAGCCGGCCGGTCACCGGCGACAGCAGCAGGGTCATCACGGCCATCGGCACCAGCATCAGCGCCGACCGGGTCGGGGAGAAGCCGAGCACCAGCTGGTAGTAGAAGACCAACGGCAGCGACATCGCGGTCACCGCGAAGCCGAGCGTGCTGATCGCCCCGTTCGCCAGCGCGAAGTTGCGGTCCCGGAACAGCCCCAGCGGCAGCAGCGGCTCACCGCGCATCCGCGACTGGTGCCAGACGAACAGCGCCAGCACGACGACACCCGCGCCGACCACACCCCAGACCGGCAGCCAGCCACCGATCAGGCCCCAGTCGTAGCTCTCGCCCTCCTGGATGCCGAACACCAGCAGGAACATGCCGACCGCGCTCAGGGTCACGCCCACCAGGTCGAACCGGTGCGGGTGCGTCTGGAGGGTCGGCACCAGCCGCCAGGCCAGCACGAAGGCGATGATCCCGACCGGCACGTTGACGAAGAAGATCCACTCCCAGCCCAGACCGTCCACCAGGACGCCGCCCAGGATCGGGCCGACCAGGGTCGCCACCCCGGCGGTCGCACCCCACAGGCTCATCGCCTTGCCGCGCTGGTCCGGCGGGAACATCCGGGTGATCACCGCCATGGTCTGCGGGGTCATCAGGGCCGCGCCCAGACCCTGCACCGCCCGCGCGGCGATCAGCGCACCGATCGACCCGGACAGACCGCAGGCGGCCGAGGCGAGGGTGAACAGGGTCAGCCCGGCCAGGTACACCGGCTTGGGACCGAAGCGGTCACCCAGCCGCCCGGTGACCAGCAGCGGGGCGGCGTAGGTCAGCAGGTAGGCGCTGGTCACCCAGATCACCGCGTCGATGTCGGTGTGCAGACCGGCCATGATCGCCGGGTTCGCGACCGACACGATCGTGGTGTCGACCAGGATCATGAAGAAGCCCACGACCAATGCCCAGAGGGCAGGCCAGGGACGCACTGTGGCAGACATAGCGTTTCCTTCGAGGAGTGGGGGTTTGAGGAGGATTCACCAGGCGATGTCGCCGGAGGTGATCCTGTCGATGACGGTCGCGATCCAGCGCGACTCCGTCTCATAGATGGCGATCTGGTAGGTCCACTCGATCCAGTACCGGTCGGGCAGCTGTTTGGCGACCACCTGGTCCACGCCGGACCGCAGCTCGGCGATCTCCTGTTCCAGCCGGTCGACCCGGTCACGTAGCAGCTCGAGCACCGTCTCCTTCGGCACGTGGTGCGCCTGGGAGATCGCCGCGGGCAGCACCGGGAACTCGTTCACCGGCCCGGCGATCATCGACTGGATGGACAGCGAGAGCGCCTGGTGCCCGGCGTCGGTGATCCCGTAGACCGTGCGCTCGGGGCGATTGCCGTCCCGGTCCACCTCCACTACCTGGATCAGATCGTCCCGGAGCAGGCGGTTGATCGAGTTGTAGACCGAGCTGGCCCGCATCTTGACCACCTTCTCGGTGCCGCGCTGGAGCAGCACCCGATGCAGCTCGTAGGGATGCGTCGGGCCCTCCACCAACAGCGCCAGCGTCGCCACATCCAGTGGTGTCAGCCGGGGTCCGTGCGGCATGCGGTCCTCCCTGGAACGAGTCGCCCGGCACCCCGGTGGAGTAGCCAAGCTTGAGTAGTCAACGTGGACTATAGGCCGCTACGTCGTTCGACGCCAGAGGAAAGCTGTACCGAACACGGATCGGTGGGGTGACATGCGGAAGGGGCCCGTTCCGATGACTCGGAACGGGCCCCTTCTCGATCTTTCCGGTGGAGCTGAGGGGACTCGAACCCCTGACCCCCTGCATGCCATGCAGGTGCGCTACCAGCTGCGCCACAGCCCCATGAGGCTGGATCCCGAAGGATTTTCCCTCATCACCCGCCGTGCGGGCGAGTACGACTATAGGCGATCCACGAGCCGAAACACCAATCGGCTCCGGTGACCCGCCTCACGCCGGATCGCGGACCTCGTCGTCGAGCGTCTCGACCTCGGTGTCCGGTCCGGCATTCCAGTCCGACGACGCCCACACCGGACCGAAGTTCAGCACCTGCACGGTCCACGCCGGCTCGGCGTCACCACGGGTCGGCACCACCTCGGCCCAGTGCGCGTTCGACATCCCGGACAGCCCACGCCATTCGGCGGGCAGCCCGAGCAGCCCGGTCAGCCCGGCACCGATCGCCGCACCGTGCGACACCAGCACCAGCACGTCCTCGCGACCCAAGTCCGCGGCGTGCTCCTGCACCGCCTCGACCATCCGGCGCTGGACCACGGCACGCGACTCGGCGCCGATGCCCTCCGGCTGCCCACCGGCTCGCCAGATCCGCTGCTCCTCCGGCCAGCCCGCGGCGATCTGGTCGCCGGTCATGCCCTCCCAGATCCCGAACGACCGCTCGCGCAGCCGCTGGTCCGTGGAGACCGGCACCCCGGTCACGTCGCCCAGCGCCCGCGCCGTGGCATGTGCTCGGCCCAGGTCCGAGCTGACGATCCGGGCCGGGCGGTGCTGGGCCGCCAGCGCCTGCGCCGCCGTCCGCACCTGCCACTCGCCGACCTCGTCCAGCGGGATGTCCGACTGGCCCTGCAACCGGGCGGTGGCGTTCCAGGCGGTACGTCCGTGCCGCCAGAGCACGACCCGCCCGGCGGTCACTCCCCTGCCTCGTCGGTGGTGGTGCCCTCGCCGGAGCGGATGTCCTCGGGCAGCTCGATCACCGGGCAGTCCTTCCACAGCCGCTCCAGGGCGTAGAACACCCGGTCCTCGGCGTGCTGGACGTGCACCACGATCTCGCCGAAGTCGAGGAGCACCCAGCGGCCCTCGGACCGGCCCTCGCGGCGCAGCGGCTTGGCGCCCTGCTTGTGCAGCGCCTCCTCCACCGCGTCCACGATGGCGTTCACCTGGCGCTCGTTGGAACCGGAGGCGATCAGGAAGGAGTCGGTGAGCACCAGCTGCTCACTGACGTCCAGCGCGATGATCTCCTCGGCCTTCAGCTCGGCTGCGGCGCGGGCGGCCGCGATGGTCAGGTCGATCGCGCGGTCGGATGCCGACACGGGTCTCCTCGGGGTAGGACGCCAGGACGGCGTCGGTGCAACAGGTCGGGGTCAGAGCGGGGTGGGTGGCAGCCACGAGGTGGCCAGCGCCACCGTCGGGGTGATGTCACCCGTCGCACCGGTGGCGGTCTTCGCCACCAGCACGATCAGGAAGCCGAGCACGAAGAACACCACGATCAGGATGATCCACTGCAACCAGGTGAAGGGCAGCGGGCGACGGATCCGCTCCGGCAGCTCATCGGCGGCGCCGCCGGACACCGCCATCGCCTCCACCACCGGGATGCTCCCGGTCTCGGCGGACTCCTGCGCCGGACCGGGCGGCGGGGCCATCGCCTTCAGCAGCGAGCGCCAGTCGGGGGTCTCGGCATCGTCGGCGGCGGGGTCGCTCCCGGTCGTGGCGGCACCGGTCGCAGGGGCGCCGGTCGCAGGGGCGCCGGTCGCAATGGCACCGGCCGCAGTGGCACCGGTCGCCAGGGCCGCGCCCGAAGCGGAGCGGGTGTCAGTCCCCTGTGTGCCCGCGCCGGTGGCACCCGGCGTCCGCGTGGCGAGACCGGGCGCACTCCCCCGGGACGAGTCGGCGTCGCTCGGCGTCGTCCCGGCCGGGGTCCACGCCCGCGCGCCCGTCCCGGCACCGCCCACGGCGGCGGCAGGACCAGTGGCGGCAGGACCAGCACCAGCAGGCCGCACGCCCCGCGTTCCGAGCGGCGCCGTCCCGGGGCGCGACACCCCGGCGTCCGTCCCCGAGGAGGCCGTCCCGGTGGTCGCCTCCTGGGCCGCCGCGCCACCTGCACCGGCAAGCCCGGTCGGCGCCCACCCGGCACCCCGCGCCGGGGCACCCGACGGCTCGCCCGTCGACCCGCCGACTGCCCGCGCGGCGTCGCCACCGCGCCCGGTGGCACCAGCAGCGGGCTGACCGGGTCGCGCTCCGGGGGTACCCGGTGCGGCCTCGGCCGCGGCTCCGGCACCCGCGACACCAGCGGCCCGAACCGGACCGGCGTTCCCGGGGGCACCGGTCTGCCCGGCCGCAGCGGTCCGTCCGGCCGCGCTGATGCTCCCTGCGCCGGAAGAGGTCACGCCGGGAGACATCGCACCCGGAGACGTCGCACCCGGGGACGTCACGCCGGGAGGGGTCGCGCCCGGGGAAACCACACGGGGCGACGTCGCACCCGTCGGTCCACCCGACGCCGCACCCACCCCGGGGCCACCGACATCGGTCGACCGGATCGACCGTCGCGTCCGCGCCGGGGCGTCGCTGCGCATCCCGGGTACCTGGTACGGGGCGCTGCCCTGCTCGGCAGCGGTCCGGCCGTCCGGCCCCAGCGCCGCCACCGGGCCACCCCGCAGCGCCCGCCGTGAGGTCGCGGCAGCACCGGTCCTCGAAGCAGGAGCCCCCGCCGCACCCGAAGCCCCAGCCGATCCCGGCGCAGCACCTGCCGTGCCAGCCCCGACCGACCCCGACGCAGCACCTGCCGCGCCAGCCCGGGCCGATCCCGGCGCCATACCTGCCGTGCGAGCCCCAGCCGCGCCCCACTTAGCACCGGCACCGGCAGCACCGCCAGCGCCGCCAGCACCCGACCCCGCACCGTCCGCGCCACCGCCGCCGCGACCCTCCGCGGGTCCGTCGTCGGTGCCGCTCGCGCCACCCTGGGCGGCCAGCCGGGCCGCCTCGAGTTCGCGCAGCTGCCGCCGGGTCAGCGGGGTGCCGGGTGTGCTCATGACTGATGACCTTCGTACAGGTGGTGTTTCGCGATGTACTGGACCACGCCGTCCGGCACCAGGTACCAGACCGGTCGGCCCTCCTGGGCGCGGGCCCGCACATCCGTGGACGAGATCGCCAGCGCGGGGATCTCCCACTGGCTGACCCGATGGGTGGGCAGTCCGTCCAGGATCAGTTGGTGTCCCGGTCGGGTGACCGCGACGAACTGGGCCAGGTCGAAGAGCTCCGCCGAGTCCTTCCAGGTGAGGATCTGGGTGATGGCGTCCGCGCCGGTGATGAAGTACAGATCAGCGTCGGGCCGTTCCGCCGCGAGGTCACGCAGAGTGTCCACGGTGTAGGTCAGGCCCGGTCGGTCGATGTCCACCCGGCTGACGGTGAACCTCGGGTTGGATGCCGTGGCGATCACGGTCATCAGGTAGCGGTGCTCGGCCGGCGTGACGTCGACGTCCTGCTTGAACGACGGTGCCCCGGTGGGGACGAAGACCACCTCGTCCAGGTCGAACCGGGCTGCCACCTCACTGGCGGCTACCAGGTGACCGTGGTGGATGGGGTCGAAGGTGCCACCCATCACGCCCAGTCGGGTCCGTCGTCGCGTCATGCCGTCGCCCTCGCCCCCGCTTAGTGGCGGGTGCCGACGCTCCGGAACGCGTAGGTGACGAGCAGCAGTGCGATCAGTGCACCGAAGCCGGCCAGCCCGAACACGGCGGGCGGGAAGGGCAGCTCGTTCCCGTGCTCGGCAGCAGCCTCAGCGGCGCGCAGCACAGTGTTCACAGGTCCTCCTGGGGATGGTCGTCGGGATGGTCCAGTGTCGCACGTTCGGTCAGGGTCGGATGTGCCCGTCGCCGTGCACGATCCACTTGGTGGTGGTCAGCTCGGCCAGCCCCATCGGGCCACGGGCGTGCAGCTTCTGGGTGGAGATCCCGATCTCGGCGCCGAGCCCGAACTCTCCCCCGTCGGTGAACCGGGTGGCGGCGTTCACCATGATGGCGGCCGAGTCCAGCTCGGCGACGAACCGCTCGGAGGACGCCAGGTCCCGGGTGACGATGGCCTCGGTGTGCCCGGAGGTCCAGCGCCGGATGTGCTCGATCGCCGCGTCCAGGTCGTCGACCACCCGCACCGCGATGTCCAGCGACAGGTACTCGGTCGCCCAGTCCTCGTCGGTGGCCGGGACCACGGTCACCTCGGCCGGTGCCAGGGCGGCGGTCGCGTCGTCGGCGTGCACGGTGACCCCGGCCGCATCCAGCGCCGCGAGCGCTGACGGCAGGAACTCGGCGGCGGCGTCCCGGTGCACCAGCAGCGTCTCGGCGGCGTTGCACACCCCGACCCGCTGGGTCTTGGAGTTGAGCAGGATCGGCAGCGCCATCGCCGGGTCGGCGGAGGCGTCGACGTACACGTGGCAGTTGCCCACCCCGGTCTCGATCACCGGCACTGTCGCCTCACGGACGACCGTCTGGATCAGGTCGGCACCACCGCGCGGGACCAGCACGTCCACCAGCCCCCGAGCGTGCATCAGGGCGACCCCGCCCGGACGTCCCCACGCGTCGATGGACTGCACCAGATCGGCGGGCAGCTCGCAAGCGGTCAGCGCCTCGCGCAGCACGTCCACGATCACCTCGTTGGACCGGGCGGCGGCGGAACCACCGCGCAGGATCACGGCGTTGCCACTCTTCAGCGCGAGGCCGGCGGCGTCCACGGTCACGTTCGGCCGCGCCTCGTAGATCATCCCGACCACGCCCATCGGTACCCGGACCTGCCGCAGCCGCAGACCGTTCGGCAGCGTCGATCCGCGCACCACCTCGCCGACCGGGTCGGGCAGCGCCGCCAGGTCGCGCAGGGCGGCGGCGATCGCACCGATCCGCTCCGGGGTCAGCGCGAGCCGGTCCAGCAATCCGGCGGACGTGCCGTTGGCCCGTCCGCGTTCCAGGTCCTCGGCATTGGCGGCCACGATCCGCGCCGACTGGGCGACCAGGGCGTCGGCCAGCGCGTGCAGGGCGGCGTCCTTGGTTCCTCGGGTGGCGACGGCCAGCGCACGGGAGGCGTCCTTGGCACGGCGGGCCACGGCGAGCACCTGCTCGCTCACCTCGGCGGCCGGACGGGCGGCAGTGGTGGTCATCCACCCAGCCTAGTCCGGGGCGTCGACGACGACGAGCGCCGTCTCAGCGACGTCGGCGCACCAGCACCAGGTCGTCACGGTGCACCAGCTCGCGGTCGTAGCCCTTGCCGAGCTCGGCCCGCAACTCGGAGGTGGAGTGGCCGAGCAGGTCGGGCACCTCCTCCGCCGAGTAGGCGACGAGTCCGCGCGCGATCACCGTCCCGGCGGTGTCCACCAGCTCGACCGGGTCGCCGGCGTGGAAGTCGCCCTCGGCGGAGGTGACCCCGGCGGGCAGCAGCGACTTCCCGCGTTCGACCACGGCCGTGACGGCGCCGTCGTCCAGCACCAGGCGACCCCGGGTGCGGGCCGCGTAGGCGAGCCACAGCAGGCGGGTGGAGGTGCGGCGACCGGTGGCGGCGAACCAGGTGCCGACGTCCTCGCCGGCCAGCGCTCCGGCGACCTGCGCCGCCGAGGTCAGCACCACCGGGATGCCGGAGGCCGTCGCGATGGCCACCGACTCCAGCTTGGTGACCATGCCGCCAGTGCCGACCCCGCTGCCTTTGGCGGTGACGTCGATCCCGTCCAGGTCCTTCGGTCCGCGCACCTCGGTGATCCGCCGCGACCCGGGGTGGCTCGGCGGGCCGGTGTAGAGCCCGTCGACGTCGGTCAGCAGGGTCATCGCGTCGGCGTGCACCAGGTGCGACACCAGCGCGGCCAGCCGGTCGTTGTCGCCGAACCGGATCTCGTCGGTGGCGACCGTGTCGTTCTCGTTGATGATCGGCACGATGCCGAGGTCGAGCAGCCGGTCCAGCGCGCGCTGCGCGTTCCGGTACTGGCCGCGCCGCATCGTGTCGTCCGCGGTGAGCAGCACCTGCCCCACCCGCAGCCCATGGTCGGCGAAGGCCCGGGTGTAGTGCGCCACCAGCAGGCCCTGCCCCACCGAGGCGGCCGCCTGCTGGGTCGCCAGGTCGCGTGGGCGCCGCGCCAGACCCAACGGGTCCATCCCGGCGGCGATCGCGCCGGAGGACACCAGCACCACCTGGTGGCCGGAGCTGACCCGGGCCGCGAGCACGTCCACCAGGTCGTGCAGCCGCCGCGGATCCAGCTTGCCGGAGTCGTCGGTCAGCGAGGACGATCCGACCTTCACCACCAGACGGTGGACCTCGGGCAGCAGGCGACGATCGGTCAGGGGTGCGGCACTCACGGGCACCATCCTCCCGCGTCCGGGCGACCGGCCGTCACCGGCATCCGGAACCCGGACAGCTCAGGCCTCGTCCGGGTCCGCCCAGTGCCCGGCCTGACGCTCCTGCCACAGCTCCTCGCGGGCCTCGGTCTTGGCGTCCATCCGGTCCTTGTACTCGCGGCGCTTCTCTCCGCGGGTGGGCCGGCTGTGGTCGTCCAGGCGCATGTCGGTGCCGCGCGGGCCGCCGAGCAGCTCCGAGCCGGTCATCAGCGTCGGCTCCCAGTCGAAGACCACCGCGCGGTCGCCCTCGCCGATCACGACCTCGGCGCCGGCGACGGCACCGGCCTTGAGCAGCTTGTCCTCCACACCCAGCCGCGCGAGCCGGTCGGCCAGGTAGCCCACCGCCTCGTCGTTGGTGAAGTCGGTCTGCCGCACCCAGCGCTCGGGCTTGGCACCGCGGACCTGGAAGAACTCGTGGTCGCCGTCCTGCTGACGGGTCACGGTGAAGCCGCTGGCGTCGACGGCCTTGGGCCGCAGCACGACGCGTGCCGCCTCCGGGGCCGGGGCATCCCGGCGCGCCTGCTCGACCAGCTCGGCCAGCGCGAAGCTCAACGGCCGCAGACCCTCGTGGCTGGCGGTGGAGATCTCGAACACCCGCAGACCGCGGGCCTCCAGCTCGGGCCGTACCATCTCGGCCATGTCCCGGGCGTCCGGCACATCGATCTTGTTCAGCACGATCAGGCGCGGGCGCTCGTTCAGCGGCACCCGGCCGCCCTCGATCTGCAGGTCACCGCTGTACGCGGCGAGCTCCGCCTCGATCACGTCCAGGTCGCGGATCGGGTCCCGGTCGGACTCCAGGGTGGCGCAGTCCAGCACGTGCACGATCACCGCGCAGCGCTCGATGTGCCGCAGGAACTCCAGGCCCAGGCCGCGCCCCTCGCTCGCGCCGGGGATCAGACCCGGCACGTCGGCGACGGTGTAGCGCGCGTCGCCCGCCTGCACCACACCGAGGTTCGGCACCAGGGTGGTGAACGGGTAGTCGGCGATCTTCGGCCGGGCGGCGGACATCGCCGCGACCAGGCTCGACTTGCCGGCACTCGGGTAACCGACCAGCGCCACGTCGGCGATGGTCTTCAGCTCCAGGACCACCTCGGCCGTGTCGCCGGGCTCGCCGAGCAGCGCGAACCCGGGCGCCTTGCGCCGCTGCGAGGCGAGCGCCATGTTGCCCAGGCCACCGTGACCGCCCTCGGCGATCGTGTAGGTCGCCCCGACGCCCACCAGGTCGGCCAGCACCTCGCCGTCGAGGCTCTTGACCACGGTGCCGTCCGGCACCGGCAGGATCAGGTCGGCACCGGTCGAGCCGGCGCGGTAGTCGCCCATGCCCTGCGTACCGGAGGGGGCGTGCCGGTGCGGCGAGTGATGGTAGTCCAGCAGCGTGGTGACCTGCGGGTCGACCACCAGGATCACCGAGCCGCCGTTGCCGCCGTTGCCGCCGTCGGGACCCGCCAGCGGCTTGAACTTCTCCCGGCGGATCGAGGCACAGCCGTGGCCGCCGTCTCCGCCACTGGCGTGCAGCACCACCCGATCGACGAAGGCGGCCATGGTTCACTCCTCTACTCCCGGGAGAAGTCCCCGGGACCTGCTGGATACTGCCGAAACATGGCGAAGGGGCGCACCGCCGACGCGGTACGCCCCTTCGACCAGAGAAACTGAGGTCAGTCGGCCGTCACGACGTCGATGACCTTGCGACCGCGGCGGGTGCCGAACTGCACCGCACCCGGGGCCAGGGCGAACAGGGTGTCGTCCCCGCCACGACCGACGTTCACGCCGGGGTGGAAGTGGGTGCCACGCTGCCGCACGATGATCTCACCGGCGCCGACGACCTGGCCGCCGAAGCGCTTGACGCCCAGACGCTGAGCGTTCGAGTCACGACCGTTGCGCGAGGAGCTCGCGCCCTTCTTGTGTGCCATCTCAAGGCCTGCTTTCTAGATCCGATTTATCACGACGCGGGCGAACCCGCGGCAGGTCACTTGATGCCGGTGACCTTGAGACGGGTCAGCGCCTGGCGGTGACCCTGGCGACGGCGGTAGCCGGTCTTGTTCTTGTAGCGCAGGATGTCGATCTTCGGGCCACGCTCGTCCCGGACGACCTCCGCGCTCACGGTGATCTTGGCCAGCGCCGCTGCGTCCGAGGTCACCTTCTCCCCGTCGACGAGCAGCAGCGCAGGCAGCTCGACGGTGTCGCCGGCACCGGCCGCGAGGCGGTCGACCACGACGATGTCGCCAACGGCGACCTTCTCCTGACGGCCGCCGGCCTTCACGATCGCGTACACCACGTTGCTGCTCATCTCTGCTCGTCGAACTACAGGTTCAAGGGCGTGTGCCGCAGCCTGTCGGTCCCACACGCGCCAAGGGCGGCGGATCGGGAAGTCAACGGCTTCACACACGAACGGCGCTCTCCGACCTGCCCCACCTGATGGTGAGGCACGCGCCAGAGCGCACCGACGTTCAAGGATACGCGGGCCGCTCGGCAGGGGTCAAACCGCCGCGGGGCCCGCGTACCCGTCGATCACTCTTCGTGCTGCTCCGGGGCCTGGGCGAGCTCCGCCAGATCGTTCTCCGGCATCGGCTCACCGTCCTCGAAGACGCTCGGGTCGACCGGATTCAGGGCCAGGCCCGGCTCCGGCTCGGCCTGCGCGCTCTCGGCACCGTTCAGCTCGCCCAGCGCCGCGAACACGTCCAGGTACGGACGCTCACCGTCGGCCACCTCCACCGCGGACTCGGTGACCGTCTCGGCCACGGCCTCGGTCACCACCGCGGTGCCCTCGGACTCCTCGTCGTGCTGGTGGGCGTGCGCCGCGGCCGCCGCGATCGTGGCCAGGGTCGCGTTCACCTGCTCGCGTGCCTCGGGCAGCACCGGCACGGCGGACTCCTTCTCCGCCGCCGCCTGGGCCGAGGCCGCCGCACCGGACCCGCGCTTGCGACGCGACCGCTTGGACTCGCCCTCGGCCGTCGGAGCCTTGTCCTTCTCCGGTGCCGGGTGCTGGTGCTGACCGCAGCCGTTCTTCTCCACCGGCTCGGTGTGCACGATGAAGCCGCGGCCGTGGCAGTGCTCACAGGTCTCGGAGAACGCCTCGACCAGACCCTGGCCCACCCGCTTGCGGGTCATCTGGACCAGGCCCAGCGAGGTGACCTCGGCCACCTGGTGCTTGGTGCGGTCCCGGCCCAGGCACTCGACCAGGCGGCGCAGCACCAGGTCGCGGTTGGACTCCAGCACCATGTCGATGAAGTCGATCACGATGATGCCGCCGATGTCCCGGAGCCGGAGCTGGCGGACGATCTCCTCCGCCGCCTCCAGGTTGTTCCGGGTGACGGTCTCCTCCAGGGTGCCGCCCGCGCCGGTGAACTTGCCGGTGTTGACGTCGACGACGGTCATCGCCTCGGTGCGGTCGATCACCAGCGAGCCACCCGAGGGCAGCCACACCTTGCGATCCATCCCCTTGGCGAGCTGCTCGTCCACCCGGTGGTCGTGGAACACGTCCCCGGTGCCGGTGTACTTGCTCATCTTCTCGACCAGGTCGGGCGCCAGCTCCCCGATGTAACCGGAGATCGTCGCCCATGCCTCGTCGCCCTGCACGACCAGCGAGCTGAAGTCGTCGTTGAAGATGTCGCGCACGACGCGGATCGCCATGTCCGGCTCACCCTGCAGCAGGGACGGCGCGGAGGCGGTCTTCGCCTTCTTCTCGATCGCCTCCCACTGCGCCTGCAGCCGGACGACGTCGGCGCGCAGCTCCTCCTCCGAGGCGCCCTCGGCGGCGGTGCGCACGATCACGCCGGCGGAGTCCGGCACGACCTCGCGCAGGATCTTCTTCAGACGGCTGCGCTCGGTGTCGGGCAGCTTGCGGCTGATCCCGGTCATGCCGCCACCGGGCACGTAGACCAGGTAGCGACCGGCCAGCGTGATCTGCGAGGTCAGGCGGGCACCCTTGTGCCCGATCGGGTCCTTGGTGACCTGCACCAGCACCGAGTCGCCGGACTTGAGCGCCTGCTCGATCCGACGGGTGGTCTTGCCGCCCTCGACCCCGGCGGCGTCCCAGTTGACCTCACCGGCGTACAGCACGGCGTTGCGACCGCGGCCGACGTCGATGAACGCGGCCTCCATGCTCGGCAGCACGTTCTGCACCCGGCCGAGGTAGACGTTCCCGGCCATCGACGCCTGCTCCTGCTTGGAGACGTAGTGCTCGACCAGCACCCCGTCCTCCAGCACCGCGATCTGCGTCCGGCCACCCTGCTCGCGCACGATCATGCTGCGCTCGACCGACTCGCGGCGGGCCAGGAACTCGGCCTCGGTGATGATCTGGCGACGACGACCGGCGTCCCGGCCCTCCCGGCGGCGCTGACGCTTGGCCTCCAGGCGGGTGGACCCGCGCAGAGCGGTCACCTCGTCCCGGCTGCTGCTCTTGGTCGCGGTCTCGCCCTCACCCGAGCGGGACGACCGCCGACGGCGACGGCGACGACGGCTGCTGCTGCCGCCCTCATCCTCGGAGTCGGACTCGGTGTCGGTGTCGTCAGCCGACTCGTCATCGGTGGAACCGGCGGCGTCGTCATCGGCGTTCTCGGCGGAGTCGTCGCCGTCCTTGCTGCGCGAGCGACGGCCACGGCCACCCCGGCGGCGGCGACGGCGCGGCGACCCCTCGGAGTCCTCCGTGTCCTCGCCCTCGGTGCGCTCGTCGGTCTGGTCCTCGGCGGACTCGTCGACGGCCTCGACCGCCGCGTCGTCCTCGACCTCGTCGGCGGGCCGCTCGTCGGTGGTCTGCTCGTCGGTGGTCTGGGACTCGCTGGACTGACCGCCGCGCTTGCGACCGCCACGGCGACCACGGCCACGGCGGTTGCCGCCGGTCGAGCCGGTGGACTCGGTCTGCTCGTCGGTCGTCCGGGCGTCGGCGTCCTGCTCGGTCGACTCGGCCGGTGCGTTCAGCTGCTCGGCGTGCGCGGCGGCGGCGATCTCTTCCGGGGAACCGGCGGGTGCGGAGGCCCGGCGGCGGCGACGCGGCGTCGCCTCCGGGGCCTGGAACAGCAGCGCGGTGGTGGCCAGGCGACCGCCACTGGGCTTCTGCGGCTCGGGGGTCACACCGGAGAACGCGGCGAGCACGTCCAGCGGGGCGTCGGTCGACGCGGCGGCGACCTCGGCGGACTCCTCCTCGGTGGACTCCTCGTCCAGCTCGGCGTCCTCCGGGTCGACGACCGACTGACCGGGGGCCGTCTGCTGCTCGACGGCGGGCACCGCCCGCGCGGCGTCGGCGGCCTCGGACGTCGCCGATGCGGAGTCGGCAGCGGCGGTCGGGCGGGTCGCACGGCGGGATCGGGTGCGGCGGGCCGGGGCGGCGGGAGTCTCGGCAGAGGCCTCGGCGGCCGAGGTCTCGGACCCGGTGGACTGGGCTGCGGTGGACTCGGCGGAGGTCGGCTCGACCGGAGTGGACTCGGCGCCGGTGGAGCGGGCGCTGGTCGACCCGGCACCGGTCGAGTCCGTCGCGGGGGTGTCGGCGTCGGTCGGCGCGGCGGCCTTGCGGGTCGCACGACGGCGCTTGGGTGCGGCAGCCGGGGCCTCGGCAGCGGTGGTCGAGGCAGCGGTGGTCGAGGCAGCGGCGTCGGCGTCGGACGCAGCAGCATCGGAGGGGGCGGCGGGCTCGGCGGCAATGTCGCTCTCCACCGGCTTCTTGCGGCTACGGGTGGCGCGCTTCTTCGGCGCGGCGGCGTCGGCGACCGGCGCCTCGGCGGCGGGAGTGGCCTCGGCGGGAGCGGCCTCGGCGACAGCGGCCTCGGCGGTCGACGGGTCGGCGACCGGCGCCACGGCCTTCTTCCGGCTCCGGGTGGCCTTCTTCACCGGCGCGGCGTCGGCCGGGGCGTCGGGGGTCGCGGCAGTGGCCGCGTCGGTGGTCGAGGCGGTCCCGGCGTCGGACGTCGTGGTCACCTTGCGGGTGCGCCGGCGGGGTGCCGAGGCGGGCGTCTCAGCGGCGACCTCGGGGGCCGCGGTGCCCGCGGTCGGCTCCACGGCCGGGGTCGTGGACTCGGCGACCGGTGCCGCGTCGTTGGCGGGCGCCGCCCCGGTGGTGGTCACCGCACGGGTGGCGCGACGGGGGCGCTTGGCGGCGGGCTTCGACGCTGCGGGCGCCTCGGTGCTGCTCTCGCCGTTCGGGAGGTTCTCGGATGTCACAGTGCGTGTGCTCCTGGGTGCCACGGGTACCCCGGCCACACATCCGGTGCCCCCGTGGGCGGTTCGGTCGTCATCCGCGTCTCCGCGCTGACGGAAGTCGATGTCGGTCGCCCGCCCCGTGCGCTCGGCGCCATCGCCTGCCCTCACCCCGCGGTCATCTCGACGCGGGCGGTCGGGCGGCGGCTGGCGTACTCGGCGCGCCGGTCAGGCGTACTCGTCGTCCAGCGCAGGCTGTGTGAGGTCCTGCTGCCGGAGCGAGTATCGCACAGTGCCCTAGATCACGCGTGTGCGACACGTCACGACTTGCCGACACGGTGTCATCTCGGGGGACCTACGTCCTATGCTTGTGAACGAAGGCGCAATACCTTCCATGGTGGGTCGAACCCCCGGACTTTCGACCCTCCCCATCCCCTCAGCACCCCCTCGGACGGAGCCCCAGAGTGGACGCCCTCGACCTGGCACGCTGGCAGTTCGGTGTCACCACCGTCTACCACTTCATCTTCGTGCCGCTGACCATCGGGCTCGCCCCCCTGGTCGCGATCATGCAGACCATCTGGGTGCGGACCCAGAACGAGAACTGGCTCAAGCTGACCAAGTTCTTCGGCAAGCTGATGCTGATCAACTTCGCGATCGGCGTCGCCACCGGCATCGTCCAGGAGTTCCAGTTCGGCATGAACTGGTCCGAGTACTCCCGCTTCGTCGGTGACGTCTTCGGCGCTCCCCTGGCGATGGAAGCCCTGGCGGCGTTCTTCGTCGAGTCGACCTTCCTCGGACTGTGGATCTTCGGCTGGGACAAGCTGCCCAAGAAGATCCACCTGGCCTGCATCTGGGCCGTGGCGCTGGCCACCAACCTGTCGGCCTTCTTCATCCTGGCCGCGAACTCCTGGATGCAGCACCCGGTGGGCACCGAGTTCAACCTGGAGACCGGCCGCGCCGAGATGACCGACATCGGGGCGGTGCTGACCAACAACACCCTGATGGCCGCCTTCCCGCACACCATCACCGCCGCCTTCCTGACCGCCGGCACCTTCGTCGCCGGGATCGCCGCGTGGTGGATGGTGCGCCTGGTCCGCAAGGGCCAGGAGGCGAAGGCCCGCGAGGTCTACCGCCCCGCCGTGCAGCTCGGCGTCATCACCATGCTGATCGCCGGTGTCGGACTGGGCATCTCCGGGCACGCCCAGGGCCAGCTGATGTTCGAGCAGCAGCCGACCAAGATGGCCGCCGCCGAGGCACTGTGCACCACCACCGACGGCGCGTCGTTCTCCCTGCTGGCGATCGGCGACCTGACCAACAACTGCGAGGGCGTGACCCACTACATCGAGATCCCGGGTCTGCTGTCCTTCCTCGCGAACAACGACTTCTCCTCCGAGCTGCGTGGCGTCGAGGACCTGCAGGCCGAGTACACCGCCCGCTACGGCGACGGCAGCACCGACGTCAACTACATCCCGGACCTGACCATCACCTACTGGTCGTTCCGTCTGATGATCGGCTTCGCCCTCGGTTCGGCGGCGCTGGCCCTGACCGCGATGTGGCTCACCCGCAACGGCCGGGTCTCCGGCAACACGTGGCTGGCCCGGATCGGCATCTGGGCGATCCCGACGCCGTTCCTCGCCTCGGCCTTCGGCTGGATCTTCACCGAGATGGGCCGTCAGCCCTGGGTGGTCGCCCCGAACCCGAGCGGCATCGACGAGATCCGGCTGCTCACCATGCGCGGCGTCTCCGAGGTGGTCTCCCCCACCGAGGTGGTCATCTCCCTGGTCGTCTTCACCCTGCTGTACGGCGTGCTCGCGGTGGCCTGGTTCCGCCTGATGAAGCGCTACGCGGTCGAGGGCGTCGCCGACAAGGAGAAGGACGTCTCGCCGGACAACCCGGACAACAAGCCCGACCCGAACGACCCCGCCTCGGCCGACCGGCCGCTGTCGTTCGCCTACTGAGACCGGAGTACCGACATGGACCTCTCGATCCTGTGGTTCGTGCTGATCGCAGTCCTGTGGACGGGTTACCTCGTCCTGGAGGGCTTCGACTTCGGCGTGGGCATGTTGCTGCCGTTCCTCGGCAAAGACGACAAGAACCGTCGCGTGATGATCAACACCATCGGCCCGGTGTGGGACGGCAACGAGGTGTGGCTGCTCACCGCCGGTGGTGCCACCTTCGCGGCCTTCCCGGAGTGGTACGCCACGATGTTCTCCGGCTTCTACCTGGCCCTGCTGCTGATCCTGGCGGCGCTGATCGTCCGAGTGGTCGCCTTCGAGTGGCGCGGGAAGATCAACTCCGACACCTGGCGCGCGTGGGTGGACCGGGCGATCGTCTTCGGCTCCTACGCCCCGGCGATCCTGTGGGGCGTGGCCTTCGCGAACCTGGTGCGCGGCGTCGAGCTGGACGCGAACCACCAGTACGTCGGCGGGTTCTTCGCCCTGCTCAACCCCTTCGCCCTGCTCGGCGGTGCGACGACCGCCCTGCTGTTCGTCACGCACGGCGCGATCTTCCTGGCACTGAAGACCTCCGGTGAGATCCACGAGAAGGCGGGCAAGGTCGCGTCCTCGCTCTCCGTCGTCACCCTGGTGGTCGCCGCCGCCTGGGCGATCTGGGCGCAGCTGGCCTTCTCGGTCGCCTGGACCTGGGCCGCCGTCGTGGTCGCCGCCCTGGGCCTGGTCGCGGTGGTGGTCACCACCCGGATGCGGCGCGAGGGCTGGGCGTTCATCGCCTCCGCCGTCGTGATCGTGGCGGCCGTGGTGCTGATCTTCGGGTCGATGTACCCGGACGTGATGCCCGCGCTGGACCCGGCGAACTCGCTCACCATCGCCGAGGCGTCCTCCACCCCGTACACCCTCACCGTGATGACCTGGGTCGCCGGGTTCCTCACCCCGCTGGTGCTGCTCTACCAGGGCTGGACCTACTGGGTGTTCCGCAAGCGGATCTCCGCCGAGCACATCCCGGAGCACACCGGCCTGACCTTCGCGCAGGTCACCGCGCGCAAGGACGAGCCGTCCGCCACCGCTCAGGTCTGACGGAGACACTCACCCTGTGAAGCCGCTCGATCCTCGTCTGCTGCGTTACGCCCGGGCCGCCCGGGGCTATCTGGCCCTCACGGTCGCGCTCGGCATCCTGACCGCGGCGCTCGTCGTCGCCCAGGCGATCCTGCTCGCGCAGGTGCTCGCCGCGGCGGCGCACGACGGTGCCCCGCTGTCGGAGCTGCTGCCGAGGATCGGGTGGCTCACCGTCGTGATCGCCCTGCGCGCCCTGGCCACCGGGGTGCAGGAGCGGTACGCGCATCGTTCGGCGACCCGTGCCGTCGCCGAGCTGCGGGAACAGGTGGTGGCCCGGGCCGCCGTCCTGGGTCCGCGCTGGCTGGCCGAGGGCGCCGGTCCGCGGGTGGTCACGCTGTCCACCCGCGGACTGGACGCCCTGGACGCCTACTTCGTGAAGTATTTGCCGCAGCTGGTGCTGTCCGCCACCGTCACGCCGGCCACCCTGGTGGTGATCCTGCGGCTCGACTGGCTGAGCGCGGTGATCGCCGCGGGCACGCTGCCGCTGATCCCGATCTTCATGGTGCTGATCGGGCAGCTCACCCAGGGCCGTTCCGAGCGCGGACTGGTGGTGATGCAGCGCCTCGGCTCCCAGGTGCTCGACCTGATCGCCGGGATCGCCACGCTGCGCGCGTTCGGACGCGAGCGCGGCCCGGCGCGCCGGGTGCAGGCGCTGGGCGACGCCCACCGCAAGGCGACGATGGGCACGCTGCGGATCGCCTTCCTCTCCGGGATGGCGCTCGAACTGCTCACCACCCTGTCGGTCGCCCTGGTCGCTGTCAGCATCGGCCTGCGCCTGGTCTACGGGAACATGACCCTGGTCGACGGGCTGGCGGTGCTGATCCTGGCGCCCGAGGTGTACTGGCCGCTGCGGCAGGTCGGTGCCCAGTTCCATGCCTCCACCGACGGGGTGGCGGCGGCCGAGCAGGTCTTCGAGGTGCTGGAGACCCCCCTGCCGCCGACCGGCAGCCGTCCCGCCCCCGACCTGCGCTCGACCACGATCCGACTCACCGACGTCACGGTGCGCGCCCCCGGCCGGGACCAGCTCGCACCCGCGCATCTGGACCTGACGCTCGCCCCGGGCAGCACGGTGGCGGTCACCGGCCCCAGCGGTGGCGGGAAGTCGACCACCATCGAGGTGCTGCTCGGACTGCTGCGCCCCGACTCCGGGTCCGCCGAGCTGATCGACGCCGACGGCACCGTGCACCCGCTGGCCGAGATCGACCAGCGCGGTTACTGGTCCCAGATCGCCTGGCTGCCGCAGCGTCCCGTATTGGAGCCCGCGACCCTGGACCGCTTGGTCCGGGGCGACACGACCACCGACACCGCCGGCCGCGACCGGGCCGCCGCCCTGACCGGCCTGGACTCCGTGGTCGCCGGACTGCCGTACGGCTGGGACACGGACCTGGGTCGTGGCGGAGCCGGGCTGAGCGTCGGCCAACGCCAGCGCGTGGCCCTGACCCGGGCCCTGCTGTCCGACGCCCCGGTGGTGGTGCTCGACGAGCCGACCGCGCACCTGGATGCCGCCGGTGAGCGGGTGGTGTTGGACACCGTGCGCCGCCTGCGCGCCGAGGGCCGCACCGTGCTGCTGGTCGCCCACCGACCCTCGCTGATCGCGCTGGCGGACACCGTCGTGACCGTGCACGCCGAGACCGTCGCGCCCGGCTCACCCGCGCCGTCGGCCACCACCCCGTCGCCGACCTCGGCTGCGCCCGCCACCCCGTCGCCGACCTCGGCTGCGCCCGCCACCCCGTCGCCGACCTCGGCTGCGCCCGCCACCCCGGAGGAGCGGCGATGAGCGCCGGTCGCCGCACCGATCCGCTGTGGCGCGCCGTCGCCCTGCTGGACGTGGACCGTCGCCGGTTCGCGTTGTCCGCTCTGCTCGGCACGCTGGCCCTGGGCTGCGCCGTCGCCCTGGCGGCCGTGTCCGCGTGGCTGATCACCCGGGCGTCCCAGATGCCGCCGGTGCTCACCCTGTCGGTCGCCACCGTGGGGGTGCGGGCGTTCGGCATCGGCCGCGGCCTGTTCCGCTACCTGGACCGCCTGGTCTCGCACGATGTGGCGCTGCGCGGGATGACCACCCTGCGCACCACGCTCTACCAGCGGCTCGCCACCGGTCGACCGGAGGCCACCCTCGCGGTGCGCCGGGGGGACCTGCTGGCCCGGGTCGGTGCGGATGTGGACGCGGTGGGCGATGTGGTCGTGCGCGGGTTGCTCCCCGCCACCGTCGCGCTGGTGCTCGGGGTCGGCACGGTCGCCGCGATGGCGGCGTTCCTGCCGGTGTCGGCCGCGATCCTCGCGCTCTGCCTGGTGCTCGCCGGTGTGGTCGCCCCGTGGCTCGCCCAGCGGGCCGCCCGCGCCACCGAGGAGCGCGCCGCCGACGCCCGCTCCCGGATGGCCGCCACCGCGCTCGGGCTCCTGGACGATGCCGGGCCCCTGGCGGTCCAGGGCCGGACCTCGGACGAGCTCGACCGGCTGCGCGCCGCGGACGCCGATCTGGCCCACGCCACCGACGCCGGTGCCGGGCCCGCCGCTCTGGCCGCCGCTCTGGGCAACCTGGCGATCGGCATCGCGGTGCTCGGCGCCCTCCTGACCGGGATCCCCGCCCTCACCGCCGGACAGATCGCCCCGGTGGAGCTCGCGGTGCTGGTGCTGACCCCGCTGGCGGCCTTCGAGGCGACCAGCGTGCTGCCGGCCGCAGCGATCCAGGTGCACCGCTCCCGGACCGCCGCCGCCCGGCTGATGGCGCTGCTCGACGCCGCCGACGGTGCGCCGGAGCCGGTCGCCGACCAACAGCCCCTGCCGGTGGACGTCCCGGCGGGCGACGGTCCCACCCTCATCGCCCGTGACCTCGCCATCGGTTGGCCCGGCCGCGAGCCGCTGCTGACCGGGCTGGACCTGGACCTGCGACCGGGACGATCGGTGGCGGTGGTCGGTCCCTCCGGGATCGGCAAGACCACCTTGCTGCTCACCCTGGCCGGATTCCTCCCGGCACGGGGCGGCGACCTGCTGCTCGACGGGGTGCCGCTGAGCGCCACCGATGCCGGTGCCCGGCTGGCACGGCTGTCCCTGACCACCGAGGACGCCCACGTCTTCGAGACCACGGTGCTGGAGAACCTCCGGGTGGCCCGCGGGTCGGCCACCGAGGACGAGGCACGCGCGGCCCTCCGGACCGCCGGACTGGGCGACTGGCTCACCGGGCTGCCGGACGGGGTACAGACGGCACTGGGCTCGGACGCACGCACCGTCTCCGGCGGTGAACGACGGCGGCTGCTGCTGGCCCGGGCACTGCTGTCCCCGGCCCCGCTGCTGCTGATCGACGAACCCGCCGAGCACCTCGACCCCGGCACCGCCGACCGGCTGGTGGGCGACCTGCTGGGCCGGGCCACCGACGACCGGGGTGTCCTGGTGGTGACGCACCGGCTGGCGGCCCTGGCGGCGGCGGACGAGGTGCTGCTGCTGGACGGTGGCCGGGTCGCGGCACGCGGGACGCACCAGCAGCTGGTGGCCGACAATCCCCAGTACCGTGAGGCCCACGCCGCCGAGCTGATCCGCGCCGCCGGCTGACACACCAGACGAGGGCAGGACGACGCATGACCGAGAACCTGACCAGGCACCCCGGCCACGGCGTCACCACGACGATCCACCTCACCGACCCCGACGGTCGGCCCCGGGTCGAGGTGGTCTCCGGTGTCGACTCCGGCGACCACCTGAGCGACCTGCTGGACGCCGTGCTGTCGGTGGCATCGGACCTGGAGCTGCCCACCGTGCTGGAGCGGTTCGTCCGGGTGTCCGTGGAGCTGACCGGCGCCACCTACGGTGCGATCAACGTCCTCGACTCCCGCGGCGAGTCCACCACCTTCGTCCAGGCTGGCGTGCCCGCACAGCTCGCCGCGATGATGGGCCACCCGCCGCACGCCCGGGGTGTCCTGAGCCGGATCCCGGACACCGGCGTGCTGCGGCTGGCCGACCTGACCCAGCACCCGGCGTTCGAGGGCTGGCCGCGCGAGCACCCGCCGATGGGGTCGTTCCTCGGCGCAGCGGTCCGGGTCCGCGATCAGGTGTACGGCTACCTGTACCTGGCGGAGAAGTCCGGCGGGTTCACCGACCAGGACGAGACCACGGTGATCGCGCTGGCCGCCACCGCCGGTGTCGCGGTCGCCAATGCGCAGCTCTACTCCGAGGGCGCCCGCCGCGAGCACTGGCTGCGGGCCGGCCAGGAGATCACCACGATGCTGCTGTCCGGCGCCGACGAGGAGGAGGCGCTGGCGCACATCGCCGCCACCGCCCGGGAGGTCGCCGACGCCGATGCCGCCGCCCTGGCCCTGCCAGGAGTGGGCGACGAGCTGCTGATCGAACTGGCCGACGGGCACAACGCGCAGAGTCTGATCGGCGCCGTCCTCCCCCGGGACGGCAGCTCCTGGGCGGTGCTGACCGAGGGCTCCGGGATGCTGGTCGAGTCCATCTCGGCGTCCCGGCAGGTGAAGATCCCGGCGATGCGGGCCTTCGGGTCGGCGATCTTCGCGCCGTTGCAGACCTCGGGCCGCGGCGTCGGTGTGCTCATCCTGCTGCGCCGGGTCGGCGCGCCGGTGTTCGCGCCGCATGACCTGGCCACGGCCGAGTCCTTCGCCGCCCAGGCCGCCCTGGCGTTCGTGCTCGCCGAGGCCCGGCACGCGCAGGACGTCGCGGCGCTGCTGGACGAGCGGGAGCGGATCGCCCGCGATCTGCACGACCTGGCGATCCAGCAGCTGTTCGCCACCGGCATGCAGCTGGAGACGGTCCGTCGCCGCTCCGCCCGGGGAGTCGATCCCGCGGAGCTGACCAGCATCGTCGAGGAAGCGCTGGACAACGTCGACGCCTCGGTGCGACAGATCCGGCAGATCGTCTACGCGCTGCGCGACCCGGACGCCGCCACCGGCATCATCGAGCGGCTCCGGCGCGAGGCGTCCCTCGCCCGCACCGGCCTCGGTTTCGCCCCGTCCCTGATCGTGGAGATGGACGGTGAGACCGTCGCCGACAGCGACTACATCATCGCCGACCTGGTGGACGAGCGGATCGGCCCGGACAAGAGCGACGACGTGGTCGCCGTGGTGCGCGAGGGCCTGGCGAACGCCGCCCGGCACGCCCACGCGTCGTCGGTGTCGGTGAAGGTCTGCGTCACCGGCACCGGCCCCACCGGCACCGTCCGGGTGGAGGTCCGGGACGACGGGCTGGGACTGCCCGCGGTGCGGGACCGGCGCTCCGGCACCGGGAACCTGGCCACCCGGGCGCGGCAGCACGGCGGGACGTTCTCCCTCGGCGCCGCGCCGGAGGGGCCGGGCACGCTGCTGAGCTGGGAGGTCCCGCTGGGCTGACGCCCGGCGGGTGCGGGCTCAGTGCTGGCCGGTGTCCGCGCGCCAGCTGCTGTGCCGGCGGGCGGCGACCCAGGCGGCGACCTGGGTGCGACGCTGCAGGCCCATCTTCGACAGCAGCGAGGTGATGTGGTTCTTCACCGTCTTCTCGGCCACGCCCAGCTTCTCGGCGATCTCCCGGTTCGACATCCCGTCGCCGATCAGGTCCAGCACCTTGAGCTCGCTCGGCGTGAGGTTCTCGGTCGGGTCCTCGTGCCCGGCGCGGCGGCGGGTGACCGTGCGCTCGTCCAGCAGGGTGCGGCCGGCGGCGACGGCACGGATCACGTCGGTGATCTCCGCGCCGCGGACGCTCTTGAGCAGATAGGCGGCGGCCCCGGCCTCCAGCGCGGCGGCCAGCGCGTCGTCATCGTCGAAGGAGGTCAGCACGATCGCCCGGGCGTCGGGCAGCAGCGGCCGCACCTGGGTCATCAGGTCGATGCCGGTGCCGTCCGGCAACTGCAGGTCGACCAGCAGCACCTGGGGGTGCACCAGACCGGCCCGGCGCACGCCGTCGGCCACCGATCCCGCCTCGGCGACGACCTTCATGCCGTCGGCGCGCTCGACGACCTCGGCGATACCCCGTCGCACGACCTCGTGGTCGTCGACGATCATCACGGAGATCTCAGGGGTGTGGGCGGGCTCGGGGGTGGTGTTCGTGGCGGACACCCGGTCATCGTAGCCAACACCCGGGACCAAAGCCCGCACCGTCGCCGCTGGCGCCCGGGACCCGGCTGCGCCACTCTCCTGCCATGACGTTGGTGCTGCTCCCGGACACGATCGCGCTCGACCCGACCCTGCCGGACGGGGTGCGGGCGGCCCGCTACGACGTCCGCGAACCGATCCCCGCCGAGCTGCGCGACGCCGACGCCCTGGTGGTGTGGGGCAACCCCGCCGACCGGCTCGCCGAGGCCGCCCGGGACCTGACCCGGTTGCGCTGGGTGCAGTCGTTGGCGGCCGGACCGGATGCGGTGCTGGCCGCCGGGTTCGACCCGGCGGTGGTGGTCAGCTCCGGGCGCGGGCTGCACGACGGTCCGGTGGCCGAGCACACCCTCGCGCTGCTGCTCGCCCTGGCCCGCCGGTTGCCGGAGGCGATCCGTGCTCAGCAGCGGCGGGACTGGTCCAGCGAGATCGGCGGGCTGCAGCCGATCCCGGGCAGCGCCGGATCCGGCTTCGGGTCGCTCTCCGGCGCCCGGGTACTGATCTGGGGCTTCGGGTCGATCGCGGCACGGCTGGCTCCCGCGCTGACCCTGCTCGGGGCGCAGGTGGTGGGGATCGCCTCCACCGCCGGGCACCGGGCCGGCTACCCGGTCGTCACCCGCGAGGAGGCCCAGGAGCTGCTCCCCCGCACCGATGTGCTGATCGACATCCTGCCCGCGACCACCGCCACCCGACGGATCGTCGACGACACCGTGCTGCGCCGCCTGCCGGCCCACGCCGTGTTCGTCAACGTCGGGCGGGGCAGCACGGTGCACGAGGGCGCCCTGCTGCACGCCCTGCGGGAAGGACGACTGGCGGCGGCCGCCCTGGACGTCACCGCCACCGAGCCGCTGCCGTCGGACTCCCCGCTCTGGGACCTGCCGAACCTGCTGATCACGCCGCACGCCGCGGGTGGCCGACCGGTCGGCGCGGACACCCTGCTGTCCGACAACATCGCCGCCTTCCACCGCGGCGAGCCGTTGCGGAACACGGTCGAGCGCTGATGCCGGACACGGGCGGGCCGAGCCCCCGGCCCTCGGACACGGGCGGGCCGCGCGATCTCACGTCGCACGACCGGCCGCAGCGGCCCACCGGCGGCGATCTGGTCCGTCGGGCTGTCTGGGCGGTGCTCGGCATCGCGGTGCTGGCGGCAGGATCGGCGACCCTGCTCAGCGCCTCGGTCGGGGTGGACCCGTTCACCGCCGCCAACATCGGCGGCAGCTCCCGCCTCGGGATCGACCTCGGGCTCTACCAGCTCGTGGTGAACCTGCTGCTGTTCGTGCCGGTGCTGATCTGGGGTCGGCGCTACATCGGACTGGGCACCGTGCTGAACATGGTGCTCACCGGCTTCTTCGTCCAGTGGTTCAGCGCGCTGCTCGCTCCCCTGGTGCCCGCCGACCCGACCCGGCTGACCCAGGCGGGGCTGTTCGTCGTCGGCATCGTGCTGTTCACCGCCGGGGCGTCGGCCTACATGACCGCCGGGATCGGCACCGCCCCCTATGACGCGATCGCACCCATCGTGGTGGACCGGAGCCGGGTCCGGTACCGGGTGATCCGGGTGGCGCAGGACCTGATCTTCGTCGCGCTGGCGATCGTCCTGGGTGGACCGGTCGGGATCGGCACCGTGATGACGGCGTTCTTCGCCGGTCCGCTGATCGACTTCTTCACCCGGCGGGTCAACACCCCGCTGCTGCACCGGCTCAGCGGGGCTGGCACACCGGGCAGAAGTGACTCGACCGGTTCATGAACTTCTCCCGCACCACCGGCGCACCGCAACGCGGGCACGCCCGGCCACCCTGGCCGTACACCGCCAGCGACCGGTCGAAGTAGCCGCTGGCGCCGTTCACGTTCACGTACAGCGCGTCGAAGCTGGTGCCACCCTGGCGCAGCGCGGCGGTCATCACCTCGGCCACCCCGTCCAGTACCCGGTGCGCCTGCTCGACGCTCAACTCCGGCGTCGGGTGCTCGGGGTGGATCCGGGCCCGCCACAGACCCTCGTCGGCGTAGATGTTGCCCACCCCGGAGACCAGGGTCTGGTCGAGCAGGGCGCGCTTGACCACCGTGCGCTTGCGACGCAGGGCACGGGTGAGGGCGTCCCGGTCCAGGGCCGGGTCGAGCAGGTCACGGGCGATGTGCGCGGCGGGGGCGGGCACCAGGGCCGCGTCGGTGCCGGCACCGCCCGGGCGGCCGTCGGCGGTCGGTTCCAGGTCGACCACCGCGAGGTGGCCGAAGGTGCGCTGGTCGACGAAGTCCAGGGTGCCGCCGTCGTCCAGCAGCAGCCGCACCCGCAGGTGCCGGTGGTCGCCGCCCTCGCTCGGATCGGCCCGGACCAGCAGCTGTCCGCTCATCCCCAGGTGGGCCAGCAGGGCGTCGTCCGACTCCGGGTGGCCCAGCGGCAACCAGAGGAACTTGCCCCGTCGCGCGGCGGCGGTGAACTCCCGGCCGACCAGGCGACCGGTCAGGTCGGCGGCCCCACCCAGGTGTCGACGGACGCTGGCGGGTCGGCGCACCTCGACCCCCGCGACGCGACGGCCGATCACATGCCGGGCGAGGCCGTCGCGGACGGTCTCGACCTCGGGCAGTTCGGGCATGCTGAACCGCCTCGATCAGGTGGTGCTGGGGACCTGCTCGGACAGCGTGGTCCACGCCCGTTCGGCGGCCTGCTGTTCGGCGAGCTTCTTGGCGGAACCGGTGCCGGTGCCGCGGACCTGCTCGGCGACGATCACCTCGGCGGAGAACACCCGCGCGTGGTCGGGGCCGTCGCTGGTCACCTGGTAGGTCGGCGCACCGAGGCCCAGGTGGGCGGTGAGCTCCTGCAGGCTGGTCTTCCAGTCCAGCCCGGCACCCAGGTGCGAGGCGGCGGTCAGCGTGGGGCCGACCAGCCGCAGCACCAGCTCCCGGGAGGTCTCCAGCCCGTGCGCCAGGTACACCGCGCCGAACAGCGCCTCCAGGGTGTCGGAGAGGATCGAGTCCTTCTCCCGGCCGCCGGTGGCGATCTCACCCTTGCCGAGCAGCGTGTAGGCACCCAGATCCAGGCCGCGGGCCACCTGGGCCAGGGCGCGCTGGGACACCGAGGCGGCGCGCATCTTCGCCAGTTCGCCCTCGGACAGGTCCGGGAACCGGCGGTACAGCTCCTCGGTGACCACCAGTCCGAGGACGGTGTCGCCGAGGAACTCGAGCCGCTCGTTGGTGGGGATGCCACCCGCCTCGTGGGCGAAGGAGCGGTGCGTCAGGGACAACACGAGCAGCTCGGGGTCCAGGTGGATCCCGAGCTGGTCGGCAAGTTGTGCTGCGGTGGTGCTCATGCGGTGCTGACGACCGTGGATGACGGTCGACGACGGGCAATCAGCCCGCGTGCTCCGTCCGCATGGCGTCCGCGTACACCCGGCCCTTGTAGGTACCGCAGGTGGGGCAGGCCTGGTGGGGCCGGGTCACCGCGTTGCAACGGGGGCAGGTGCTCATCGTCGTGACAGTGGTCTTCCACTGCGACCGACGCGCACGGGTGTTGCTGCGCGACATCTTGCGCTTCGGAACAGCCACGGCTAGCTCTCTTTCTGGTCGTCAGACGTGCTCGGCAGGCCACTGAGCGCGGCCCATCGAGGGTCTAGGGTCTCATGCCCGTGGTTCGGGTCTTCAGCCAGGTGGGCCCCACAGATGGAGCACAACCCCGGGCAGTCGTCCCGACACAACGGCTGGAACGGTAGCGCAATCACCACCGCATCCCGCAATGCGGGCTCGACGTCGAGAAGTTCGCCGTCCAGCTCGCGCAGGTCCTCGTCCTCCTCGTCCCCGGCATCCGTGGCGGCCGCGGCGCGCTCGGGATACACGTAGAGCTCCTGGAGGGTGACGTCGACGTCCTCGACGACCTCATCCAGGCAGCGCACGCACTCCCCGACCGCCCGCGCCCGAGCGGAGCCGGACACGAACACCCCCTCCATCACGGCCTCGAGCTGCAGATCCAGCTCGACGTCCGTCCCGGTGGGGACACCGATCACCTCGGCGCCGAGATCCTCAGGAGCCGCCACCGTGCGCTGCACACGTCGCATCGATCCCGGACGTCGGCCGAGCTCGTGGGTGTCGAGCACGAACGGCGAACGGGGATCGAGGTGAGTCGCGCGCTCCACGGTCCACGGTCCTTACAGTGAGGGGTCTCGGTCCCGAATGCCTCGCAGCTGCGATCGGCAGGACCAGCGACCAAGCGTACGGCACCCGAGCCCGGTTACCGAATCGAGTGCGTCACACCCCGTCGTCGAGCCGCTGCGCCAGTTTCGCCCGGCCCGCCTGCACCTGGGCGAGCACCTTGCCGAGGTCGATCTCGAACTCGGCGAGCCGACGGTCGCAGTAGTCGTCGGCCTCCCGGCGCAGCTCCGCGGCCTTCGCCTGGGCGGCGGCGACGATCTCCGCCGCACGCTGCTCCGCCTGGGCCACCACCGACTGCTCGCCGACCAGTTCCTCCGCGCGGCGACGCGCCGCCGCCTCGATCCGCTCGCCCTCCTGGCGGGCGCGCTCCCGGGCGGCGTCGGCCTCGGCCAGCACCCGCTCGGCGTCCCCGATCTCGGCCGGCATGCTCTCCCGGGCCTGCTGCACCAGGGCGAGCAGTTCGGCGCGGGAGACCAGCACCGAGGAGGACATCGGCATCGGCCGCGCGGTGGTCAGCGCCTGTTCCAGGGCGTCCAGCACCCCGATCAGGCTGTCGGTGCGCTCACTCATCGGGTCTCTCCTGCCGTCAGTGCCGCGCGGACCGCGTCGGCGACCCCCGGCGGGACGAGGTCGTCGATCGGACCGCCATGCCGTGCCACGTCCTTGACCAGCGAGGACGCCACGTGTGCCAGCGCCGGGTCGCCCGGGACGAACACCGTCTCCACCCCGGACAGGTGTCGGTTCATCAGGGCCATCGGCAGCTCCGCGTCGAAGTCGGCACCGCCGCGGATGCCCTTGACCACCAGGTCGGCGCGCAGCTCGCGCAGGGTCTCGGCCAGCAGCCCGGAGGTGGCCTGCACCCGCACCCCGTCCAGATCGGCGACGGCGGCGCGGATCAGCTCGACCCGGGTCTCCACCGACAGCAGCGGGCGCTTGGCGGCGTTGTGCGCCACCAGGACGACGACCTGGTCGGCCACCGCACGGGCACGACGGAACACGTCCAGGTGCCCGAGGGTGACCGGGTCGTAGGAACCGGGGCAGACGGCGATGGTCACCCGACCAACCTACCGTCGGGGGTCGTCGGCCACCCGTTCGGCCAGGTGGACCACGGTCTCGCCGTAGGTCTTGGTGCCGAGGTCGGCCAGGCCGTCCGGCCAGGTCGGCGCGGTGCTGCGGGCGGAGCGCTCCACCACGACCACCGCGTCCTCGGCCAGGGCGGGCACCAGGGCGAGCAGGATCGCGTCCACCGTCGCGGCGGGCACGTCGTAGGGCGGGTCGAGCAGCACCAGGTCCCAGGGCTGGGTCACCGGGCGCGCGACGAACGCCTCGACGGTGTCCTTGACCACCTGCGCCCGGTCCCGCAGCCCGAGGTCGGCGACATTGCGGCGGCACACCTCCGCCGCCGCGCGGCCGAGCTCGACCAGGGTCACCGAGGCGGCACCCCGACTGATCGCCTCCAGCCCCAGGGCGCCGGACCCGGCATAGCCGTCCAGCACCCGGGCGTCCCGCAGCGCGTCCAGGTGGTCGAGCCGGGAGAACAGCGCCTCCCGCACCCGTTCCGAGGTCGGTCGGGTGCCCGCCGGGGGCACGGCCAGGGTCCGGCCGCCGAGCGTCCCCGCCACGATCCTGGTCACCGGGCCTTCTTCTCCAGCTGCTCCTGGCTGTCCATCATCCGCTCCATCAACGACTTGGTGTTCGTGCTGGCACCGACGGTCCAGGCGATCAGCGAGAACACCAGCTGCACCGCGAGCACCGGCAGCAGCACCTTGCCCAGGGCCACGCTGATGATCACCGGGATCAGACCGAGCACCGCGACATCCGGCCCCCGGGCCAGCACCGCCAGCACCCCACCGGGCAGCGCGCCGGCCGGGGTCGACACCAGCGGACCCTGCCAGTTGGGCGCCGGACGGAAGGCCGAGCGCAGGGCCGCGCCGGCCCATACCGGCGTGGAGGCGACACCGAGGGCGATCCAGCTCCACACGTCGCCGTGCCAGAGGCCGACCGCGCTGAAGGCCACCACGGACCAGAGCAGCATCGCCACCGCCGGGACCAGCAGTCGGGTGCGCCGGGTGGCCTGCGCGGACATCGGCAGGAGCCGGTCCAGGATCGGGGCCATCTCCGCCCGGCGCGCACCCTCGGCGGTCGCCAGCATGCCGATGTACCCGCTGACCAGCACCGCGAGGCCCACACCCAGCGCGCCCGCGAGGCGAGGGGTGACCACCACCAGCACCGGGACCAGGGCGGAGACCACCAGCTGCACCAGGTGCCGGGGCGAGCGGATCAACACCATCAGGTCCGCGACCATGATCGCGCTCTTCGGGCCCCGCACCAGCCGCAGCCGCAGCGACCGGCGCCGCCGCTGCCGGGCCGACGCCTCGGAGAGGGCGCGGCCGAGCTCCCGGGAGTCCAGCGAGACCACGGCACCGGCTGCCTGCGAGGCGACCGACCCGCTCTCGCGCAGGTGGCGGCCGCGGATCCGGCCGAGCCGGCGGTCCTGCCACCAGCCCAGGGCGATCACCGCGAGCGCGTACACCACCAGGGTCCACACCGGCAGGTCGGGCAGCGCCGACAGCCGCCAGTCGGTGAAGGCGGCGATCAGCGCCATGATCGGGGCCAGCGCGATCACCAGGTCACCGATCAGCGCCACGGTCCGGCGCGGGAACTGCACGGTCTGCGCCAGCCCGGCCAGCAGCACGACGGCGGCGCAGGTCAGGGCAGCGAGCGCCCCGATCCGGAACACGTGCCCGATCCCGTGGTCGGCCAGCAACCCGCCGTCCAGCAGGGCGAGCACCAGCCCACCGGCCAGCGCCGCGAGCACCGGGATGCGCAGCGAGGCGGGCCGCAGCAGGCCGCGACGGTCCACCGGCAGCCCCAGCCACCAGGTCGCTTCGGCCCCCTCGGCACCGACCGGACCGAGTCGTCCGGCCAGGGAGAGCACCGCACCGAGCAGTGCCACCGCCCCGACCGCGACCACGGTGGGCAGGCTGATCCCGTCGCCGAGCGAGGCGTCGTCCTGCGGCGGCAGCGATGCCCGCAGCTGACCGGAGACACCGAGCGCGACCCCGAGGCCGATCGCCAGCATGATCGCGGCGTAGTAGGCGTCGTTCAGCACCGAGCCGAGGCTGGCACCGGCCTTGGTCTTGGCGACCGCGGCGGTGAACCGGCGGATCGACCGGGCGCCGGGCACAGCACCGATGCCGTCCCCGGGGGCGATCACCGGGGAGTCGATCGTGCTCACAGCACACCCGGCCGCAGGGCCTCCGCGGCGTCGTCGGGGCTGAGCAGCCGGCACACGTCGTCGGCGATCAGCACGGCCCGGTCGGCGCAGGCGCGCAGCAGATCCGGGTCGTGGGTGGCCAGCAGCACCGAGCCGCCCGCCTGCTTCTCCGCGACCAGGCGGTCGGCCAGCCGGTCGCGCATCGCCACGTCCAGGCGCTGCTCCGGCTCGTCCAGCACCAGCAGCGAGCGCGGGCGGACCAGTCCGGCGGCCAACAGCAGTCGGCGGCGCTGCCCCGAGGACAGCGCGACCGGCAGCGAGTCCGCGTGCTCGGCCAGACCGAACTCGTCCAGCAGTTCCCCGACCACCTCGTCCGCGCCGGACACCCCGTGGCCCCGCGCCGTCAGGTACAGGTGCTCGGCGACGGTGAGCGCCGGGAAGTAGGCGTCGTCGTCCAACACGCTGGACACCCGGGTGCGGAAGCCGATCTCGCGCTCGTCGACGTCCCGGCCGAGCACCTGCAGGCTGCCGCCGGCGGGTTCGATCAGGCCGAGCACCGCGCGGAGCACGGTGGACTTGCCGGAGCCGTTGGCGCCGACCAGGGCGAGCACCCGGCCGGGCGGCAGGACGAAGGACACCGGTGCGCAGACCGGCTCACCGCCGTATCCGACCAGCAGATCGACGGCGCGGATGACAGACGGCTTCGACACGGGGGTCAGCCTACGCAGGTGCTCCCCCTGTCCCGGCATGCCCTAGGTCCGGTCCAGGTACTCCTCGCGTTCGCCGTCCAGCAGCAGGTCGATCGCCGTGCGCAGATCCGGGTGCCGGTCCAGGTCGGGATCGTCCCGCACCACCGACCGCGCCTCGATCCGGGCCTCCTCGATCACGTCGGCGTCCCGGGTCACCCGCAGCAGGCGCAGGGAGGTGGCGCCACCGGACTGGGCGGCACCGAGCACATCACCCTCCCGGCGCAGTTCCAGGTCGACCGCGGCCAGCTGGAAGCCGTCCCGGGTCTCGGCCAGCGAGCGCAGCCGGGTGTCGGCCGGGCTGCCCGGGAACGCGTCGGCGACCAAGAGGCAGACGCCCGGACGGGTCCCCCGGCCGATCCGGCCGCGCAGCTGGTGCAGCTGGGACACCCCGAACCTGTCGGCATCCAGCACCACCATCACGGTGGCGTCCGGCACATCGACCCCGACCTCCACCACGGTGGTGGACACCAGCACCGGCACGGTGCCGTCGGCGAAGTCGGCCAGCGCCCGCTCCTTCTCCTCCGGCGTCATCCGGCCGTGCAGCACCCCGACCGGCAGCCCGCCGAGCTCCGGCGACGCCGCCAGCTGCTCGGCGACCTCCATCACCGCGCGCAGGGGACGTTTGGCCGGGCCCTCGTCCGGGACCAGTTCCGCACCGTCAGCACCGTCGGCACCGTCCTTGGCGTCCGGGTCGATCCGGGCGCAGACGACGTAGGCCCGCCCGCCCTTGTCGACCTCCTCGCGCACGCGCTGCCAGGTGCGCTGCATCCAACGGTCGTTCCCGGCCGGGACCACGTGCGTGACGACCTCGGCGCGACCGGCGGGCACCTGGTCCAGGATCGAGGTCTCCAGATCCCCGAAGACGGTCATCGCCACCGTGCGCGGGATCGGCGTCGCCGTCATCACCAGCAGGTGCGGGGTGGTGCGGGCCTTGGCGCGCAGCAGGTCGCGTTGCTCCACCCCGAAGCGGTGCTGCTCGTCCACCACCACCAGGCCGAGGTCGGCGAACTGCACGTGCTCGGAGAGCAGGGCGTGGGTGCCGACCACGATCCCGGCAGCGCCGGAGGCGGCCTCGGCCAGCGCCTGTCGGCGGACGGCGGTCGACTGCGAACCCGTCAACAGGGTGACCCGGGTGGCGTCGTCCGCGCCGCCGAGCATCCCGGCCTCGGCCAACTCACCGAGCATCCGACGCAGGGTGCGCTCGTGCTGGGCCGCCAACACCTCGGTCGGGGCCAGCAACGCCGCCTGTCCCCCGGCGTCGACCACCTGCAACATGGCCCGCAACGCCACCACGGTCTTGCCGGAGCCGACCTCGCCCTGCAACAGCCGCTGCATCGGGCGCTCCCCGGCCAACTCGGCCGACAGCTCGGCACCCACCCGCAGCTGCCCCTCGGTGAGGGTGAAGGGCAGCCGCTCGTCGAAGGCGGCACGGATCCCGCCGTCCCGCGGCGGTCGGGCCACCGCACCCTCGCGGGCGATTCGGGACCGGCGGCGGGCGAGTTCGGCCTGCAGCACGAAGGCTTCCTCGAACTTCAGGCGCTCCTGGGCGCTGCGGATCTCCTCGTCGTTCTCCGGCTGGTGCAGCCTGCGCAGGGCGCCGAGGAGTTCGGGCAGCTTCCGGCGGGTCAGCAGCTCGGCGGGCAGCGGGTCGGGGACGTCGGCCGGGGTGAGCAGGGGGAAGATCGCGCCGACCGCCTTCTGGATCTGCTCGGTCGGCACCTGGGCGCTGGCCGGGTACAGCGGGATCGGGCGCTTGGCCTCCTCCACCGCCGCCGCCTCGTCCTCCACGTCGATGCCGAACAGCCGGTACGACGGGTGGGCGAGCTGCGGTCGGCCGTTCAACTTGTCGGTGCCGACCTCACCGGAGAACAGCCCCTCGACCCCCGGCTTCAACCGGCCCTCGTGGAAGCGCAGCGCCCCCTTGTGCTTGGCGAAGAACACCAGCCCCAGCGTGCTGCGGCCGTCGGTGATCTCCACATTCATCATCGCGCCGCCGGTGCGGGTGGTGCGGACGGTCGCCTGCGCCACCCGAGCCATCACGGTGGCGTGCTCCTTCGGGGTCAACGACGCCAGGTCGGTCATCTCCCCGAGCCGGGCGTAGCGACGTGGGTAGTGCCGCAGCAGCTCACCGACCGTGTGCAGGTCGAGTTTGGCCAGGCGCGCGCCCGTGGTCGCCCCCAGCACGGTGCCGATCTGCTGACCCAGCAGAGGGCCCGGCCGGACGACGGCGTCCTCCAGGCCGGTCATGCCTCCGTCCCACCGGTCAACGAGCGCAGCACCGCCAGCACCCGGTCGTCGTCGTCCGCCTCCGCGATCAGCGTGCCGCCGGCCGGCATCGCGGCGCAGGCGTCCGCCCACGCCCCGGGAAGCACGGCGATCAGGTCGGCGGACAGTGCGTCGTCGCGATGGGCGCCCCCGGTCCCGGCATCCCCGACCGCACGTTCCAGTGCCGTTCGCCAGACCGGCGGCGGCGCGGCGTCGGCGACCAGCACCACCGCACCCGCCCGTGCCAGCTCGGCGACCCGCTCCGGCGTCCCGGTGATCGCCACGGCCGGGACCGTGACACCGCTGAGCGCCTGCACCGTGACCAGCACCGGGGTGTCGCCCGCCACCGAGCGCAGCACGGCGAGGGCGGCGGCCGGGTCCTCGGCATGGACGTGGGACTGCCGCAGTCGGCCGGCGCCCTCCCCGGGCTCCGAGACCACCGCGACCGCCTCACCCACCGTGGCGAGAGCGGCACGCAGGGCGTCGTCGTCCCCGGCGGGCAGCACCGCCATCACCTCGAAGCCGGTCTCGTCCCGATCGGGCAGGGCGACGGCGGGTGAGGCGGGCAGCCACGACAGGTCCACCCCGCTCGGCGGCGACTGCTCGTCGGTGGCCGCCGCCCAGGCGATCAGCACGACCAGGAGCGCGCAGGCACCGGCGTCCAGCACCCGGGCGTCCCGCAGCACCGGGTGTCGCTCGCTGATCGCGTCCACGGCGGCCAGCCCGGCGTCGATGGCAGCGGCCAGCACCGCACGATCGCTCCCGCCCCGCTCCGTCCGGTCGGCGGCACGTGCCACCTCCGCCGCCAGGTCGAGCACCGTGCCCGGCTGCGGGTCCAGCACCGCCGACCGGGCCGAGTCGGCGGCGGCGGACAGCGCACCCGCCAGCCCCGCGTCGGCTCCCCGGACCAGCCCGGCCAACCAGTGGCTGAGGATGATCCCCGAGTTGCCGCGCGCTGCCAGCAGCGCACCCCGAGCGGCCGCGCCGAGCACGGTGGAGGTCTCGGCGGCCGGGTCCAGCGCCGCGAGCTCGGCGGTGGCGCCGCGCAGGGTGAGCAGACAGTTGGTGCCGGTGTCCTGGTCGGCGACCGGGAACACGTTCACCGCGTCGATCCGCGGTCTGGCCTGGGCCAGCGCGTCCACCGCGCACACCAGCCACCGGTGCACCACTTGTCCGTCCAGCACGCGAGCCACGGGGCTACTGTGCCAAACCCGCGCGGGTTTGAGACCTGAGCCGCCGGTGAGCTAGTCTGTCCCGGTTGCCCGAGCGTATTCGTTGATGCGTCGCGCTCGAGCACGGTGGCAGCTCCGCCCCGGCCTTCGGCCAGCGGTGCGGACCGCCCCATCCGACCAGCATGCGTCGACCCGTCACGACGCATCATTCGAATTTCAGGAGAAGACCGTGGCTGCCAACTGCGACGTCTGCGCCAAGGGCCCGTCCTTCGGGCACAGCATCTCGCACTCGCACATCCGCACCAAGCGCCGCTGGAACCCGAACATCCAGCGCGTGCGCGTGGTGGTCGCCGGTACCGCCAAGCGGATGAACGTGTGCACCTCGTGCCTCAAGGCCGGCAAGGTGCAGCGCGCCATCTGACGCAACGCTTCGCGAAGGCCCGCCCGGATTCCCGGTGCGGGCCTTCGTGCTGTCCTGGGCCGTGTGATGCGCTCCCGGGCTTCGTGCTGTTCATGCCCGTGTGATTCGTTCCTGCCCGGGTCTTCGCGCTGTCCGACCCCTGTGGCACGCTGGTGCGCATGTCGACCGAGCGCGCCGAACACACCGTCCGTCCCGCAGCAGTGACGGATGCCGACGCCATCGCCGGGGTGCACGTCCGCTCCTGGCAGACCGCGTACCGGGGCATGCTGCCCGACGACTACCTGGACGCCCTGGACCCCGACACCCGAGCCGAGTGGTGGCGCAACCAGCTGCGGCACCCGGACCGGGGTACCACCTGGGTCGCCAGCATCGACGACGCGGTGGTCGGGTTCCTGAGCCTCGGCCCGTCCCTCGACGAGGACGCCAACCCCCGCACGCTGCAGATCTACTCGGTGTACCTGGAGCCGGAGCTGATCGGCAGCGGGGTCGCGCGCGACCTGATGCGCACGGCACTGGCCGAGGTGCCCCCGCGCACGGTGGTCACCCTGTGGACCGCGGCGCAGAACGAGCGCAGCCGGCACTTCTACCGTCGGCACGGCTTCAGCCCGGACGGCACCGAGCGCACGGAGGAGATCGGCGGCACCGAGCTGCCCGAGGTGCGCTACCGCCGCGGCTGAGCCGCCGCGACCCCGCCCACTCCGCCGCGCCCCGCCAGCCCCGCAGCGACCCGGCGGCCCCGCCGCGCCCCGGCCACCCGACGCCCGCGCGCCCGCGTCGCCCGCCACACCCCGCGACGCCCGCGACGAGTTCGGCAGTCCGCGCCCCAAGTCGGCAGTCCACGCCCCAAGTCGGCAGTCCGCGCCCGAAGTCGGCAGTCCCCGCCCGAAGTCGGCAGTCCACGCCCGAAGTCGGCAGTCCACGCCCGAGTTCGGCAGTTCGCCGCACCGGAACTGGCCCGAAGTGCCGACCTCGACAACGGGCCAGCACCACCCACTGCCGGGCGATCGCCCTGTGGTGACCGGTCGGATCGGGCCCGCCGTGCGGTCAGCCGCCGAAGTGGTCCCATCCGGGGCTGAGGGCGCCCGGGGCACGGCCGTCGACCAGCACCCCCGGGGCCGATTCCGCCGAGCGCACGCGGCCGATCACCCGGAACCCCGCGGGCACCGGCGTGGACTCCGGGAAAGTCGCCAGCAGTCCGTGGTCCTCGCCCCCGGTCAGCACCCACCCCACCGGGTCGATCCCGAGTCGATGGGCGGCGCCGGCCACCGCTGCCAGGTCGTCCGTCAACACCTGCTCCGGCCGCCCCAGGTCCAGCACCACCCCGGAGGCCCGGGCGATCCGTCCGGCGTCCCGCAGCAGCCCGTCCGACACGTCCAGCATCGCGGTGGCCCCCGCGTCGGCGGCTCGCGGTCCGGCGTCGAGCGGTGGTCGGGGGGCGCGGAAGACCTCGATCAGCTCGTCGTCCGCCTCGGTCAGCGCTCCGTCGCTCAACAGCGCCCAGCCCGCCGCGGACCTGCCGACCGTTCCCGCCAGCGCGACCACGTCACCGGGTCGCGCCCCGGAACGGAGCACCGGTGCCCGACCCGCCAGGTCGCCGTGCACGGTCACCGCGACCACCACCGCGTCGCCACCGGACAGGTCACCGCCCACCACCCCCGCGCCCACCGGGCCGCACAGGTCGGCGAGCCCCTGCGCGAGGTCGGTCACCCAGGACACCGGCAGCTCACCTGGCAGGACCAGGGAGACCACCATCGCGGTCGGCCGGGCGCCCATCGCCGCGATGTCGGCCAGGTTCTGCGCGGCGGCCCGGCGACCCACCGCACGACCGTCGGACCAGTCGAGCCGGAAGTGTCGGTCCTGCACCAGCACGTCGGTGGACACCACGAATCTGCCGTCCGGTGCCGCGATCACCGCCGCGTCGTCCCCGGGGCCGAGCAGCGTGCTGTCCCCCGCGGGCAGGATCGGGAAGATCCGGGCCAGCAACCGCTCCTCGCCCAGGTCGGCGACGGTTGGGGGGATCTCCGCAGCGCCCGGCGACGGGTCGGGCCGGGTCGGGCTGGACCCGCCCTCACCCAACGACGAGCCGGGCCGGGTCGGGCTGGAAGCGCCCTCAGCCGGTGACAGGTCGGGTCGGGTCGGGGGTGTGGCGTCGTTCACCCTGGTCACGGTAGTCGGTGCGGTTAGCCTGGCCCGATGAGCCCGCGTCATCTCCTCGCACTCGGAGGCGTCCTCGTCCTGGCCGGTTGTTCCTCCGCCGTCGGGGTGCAGGCGGCCCCGCACGCTCAGGACCCGGAGTGCGCGAGCGTGATCCTGGCGCTGCCCGAGTCGCTCGGCGACGGGCTGGAGCGGGTGGACACCACCAGCCAGGCCACCGCCGCCTGGGGTACGGCGAACGATGCCGTGGTGCTGCGCTGCGGGGTGGAGCCGCCCGGGCCGACCACCGAACAGTGCGTCACCCTGGAGACCGCCTCGGGGGCGACGGTCGACTGGCTGGTGCGGGCCGACTCCGCGCCCGCCGATGCGGCGACCTCCGACCCGGCGACCTCCGGCGCGAGCCCCGCTCCGATGGCCGACCCGGCAGTGAACCCCGGCGGCTCGGACTGGACGTTCCTGACCTACGGCCGCGACCCGGCGATCGAGGTCACGGTCCCGGCGGCGGTGGTCGCGGATCGATCGACGTCGTTCCTGGACGCGCTGGTCCCCGCGGTGTTGAAGGTGGTCGCCGACCGGTCCTGCGTCTGACCCGGGCCCTCAGCGCAGGCCGGTGGGGCGTTCCAGGGCCAGCTGCAGCAGCTCGTCCAGCAGCTCGGGGTAGGCGATCCCCGACTCCTGCCACATCCGCGGGTACATCGAGTACGGCGTGAAGCCGGGCATGGTGTTGATCTCGTTCACGATCACCTCACCGCCCTCGGTCACGAAGACGTCCACCCGCGCCAGCCCCTCGCAGTCGATCGACTCGAAGGTGCGCACCGCGACGTCCTGCACCCGCTCGATCACATCCTGCGGCAGGTCGGCCGGGCACTGCAGGGAGACCGCCGACTCGTCCAGGTACTTCGCCTCGAAGTCGTAGAAGGTGTGCTCGGCGTCGGTGACCACGATCTCGCCCGGCAGGGAGGCCCGGGCCGGTGCGCCACCGCGGCCGCCCAGGACGGCGCACTCGATCTCCCGTCCCACGATCCCGGCCTCGATGACGACCTTCGGGTCGTGGCGCTGCGCCTCGGCGATGGCGGCGGGCAGCTCGGCGAGGTCGGTGACGCGCGTGATGCCCAGGCTCGATCCGGCGCGGGCGGGCTTGACGAACAGCGGCAGACCCAGGGCCTCGACCCGGGCACGGATACCGGCCTTGTCGGTCGCCCAGTCGTCGCCGCGCAGCATCTCGAACGGACCGACCGGCAGCCCGGCGGCGACCAGGGCGATCTTCATGAAGTGCTTGTCCATCCCGACCGCGGAGGCCAGCACCCCGGCACCGACGTAGCGCACGTCGGCCAGTTCCAACATGCCCTGCAGCGTGCCGTCCTCGCCGTACGGTCCGTGCAGCAGCGGCAGCACGACGTCGACGGTCCCCAGGTCGGCGGCGGGCAGCCCGGGTTCGATCACCCGGACCTCGCGCGAACCGGCCTCCTGCGGCAGCAGCACCCGCTCCGGCGCCTCGATCACCTCGGGCAGCACGCCGTCGGTGATCCGCCACAGGTCGGGGTCGTCGGCCACCCGGACCCAGCGCCCGCTCGGGGTGATCCCGATCGGCAGCACGTCGTACCGCTCGCGGTCGATGGCGCGCAGAACGCCACCGGCGGTGGCGCAGCTGATCGCGTGTTCGCCGGAGCGACCACCGAACAGGATCAGGACACGGGGACGGGACACGGGGTCGGGTGAAGTGGACATCGGCGCTGAGCCTACCGATCCGTGGGACGACCTCCCGGCACCGGAGTCGGCGGGTTTAGTGTGCGATCCGTGCGCCACGACCATGATCTGAGCTCGCTGTCCCCCGCCACCGTCGCCGTGTCGGCCGGGCGTCCCGCCCGCGTGCAGGGCGCCCCGGTGAACCCGCCGGTGGTCATGTCCTCGACCTACGTGTCCCAGGGCGAGCCGGGTCCGGCACCGGAGCTGCTGTACGCGCGCAGCGGCACCGAGACCTGGGTGCCCTTCGAGGAGACGCTGGCGGCCCTGGAGCGCGCCGAGCTGCCCGCGCTGGTCTACGGCTCCGGGATGGCGGCGATCGCGGCGGCGCTGTCGCTGATCCCGCACGGCGGCCGGGTGGTGGTGCCCCGGCACGCGTACCAGGTGCTGCACGGCTACCTCGCCGACCTGACCACCCGCTCCCGGGTCGAGGTCGTGGTGGTCGACATCGCCGAGACGGAGCAGGTCGTGGCGGCGCTCACCCCGGAGACCTCGATGCTCTGGGTCGAGTCGCCGACCAACCCGATGCTGGAGGTCGCCGACCTGCCCGCGCTGATCGCCGCCGCACGTGCGGTCGGCGCCCTGACCGTCGTGGACAACACCTTCGCCACGCCGCTGGTGCAGCGGCCGCTCGGCCTGGGTGCCGATGTGGTGGTGCACTCGGTGACCAAGTACCTGGCCGGGCACTCCGACGTGGTGCTCGGCGCCGCGCTGTCGAACGACCCGGAGCTGCACGCCCGGCTGCTGGCCTACCGGACCCTGCACGGCGCGATCGCCGGCCCGGCGGAGGTCTACCTGGCGCTGCGCGGGGTGCGCACGCTGGCGCTGCGGGTCGAGCGGGCGCAGGCGAACGCCCTGGAGCTCGCCCGGCGGCTGGCCGAGCACCCCGCGGTCGCCGAGGTCCGGCACCCGGGCCTGCCCGGCGATCCCGGTCATGCGCGGGCCACCGCACAGATGTCCGGCTACGGCGCGATCATCGGGCTGCGACCCGTCGGCGGCGCGGCCGGCGCCGATGCCGTGGTGGCTGCCCTGCGGCTCTGGGTCCCCGCGACCAGCCTCGGTGGCGTGGAGTCCAGCATCGAGCGCCGCCGCCGTTTCGGCACCGAGTCGGTGACCGTTCCGGCGGACCTGCTCCGGCTCAGCGTCGGGATCGAGGACGTCGAGGACCTGTGGCAGGACCTGGATCGGGCGCTGCGGAGCCTGCCGACCAGCTGACCGGTCAGGCGCCCTCGGCCTTGCGGGGGCGCTCCAGCAGCAACGGGGCCAGGGCATCCACCGGGAGACCCTCGTAGAGCACCTGCACCACGGCGGCGGTGATCGGCATCTCGACCCCGACCCGCTCCGCGAGGTCCAGCACCGAGCGCGAGGTCTTGACGCCTTCCGCGGTGCCACCGGTGGCGACGATCGCCTCGTCCAGGGTCAGCCCCTGGCCGATGTGCACGCCGAGGCGATGGTTCCGCGACTGCGGCGAGGCGCAGGTCGCCATCAGGTCACCCATCCCGGCCAGCCCACCGAAGGTCTCCGCCCGGGCGCCGAGCGCCTGACCGAGCCGGGTGATCTCGACCAGGCCGCGGGTGATCACGGTGGCCATCGTGTTGTAGCCGAAGCCGCGGCCCTGGGAGATGCCGACCGCGAGGGCGATCACGTTCTTCACCGCACCGCACAGCTCCACGCCGACCACGTCGTCGTTGGTGTACGGCCGGAAGTACTGGTTGGCACAGGCCTGGGCGACCCGCTCGGCGGTGCGCTCGTCGCTGGCCGCGACCACGGTGGCGGTGGGCTGCCGGACGGCGATCTCGTCGGCGAGGTTCGGGCCGGAGAGCACCGCGACCCGGTGCTCGGGCAGGTCCAGCGCCTCGGCGAGCATCTGGCTCATCCGCTGCTGAGTGGCCAGCTCGACGCCCTTCATCAGCGACACCACGACCGTGTCCGGTCCCAGGGTCCCGGCCAGCGGCGCCAGGACGGCCCGCGCCGACTGGGCAGGCACCGCCACCGCGATCACCTCGGCGTCGGCGACCGCACGGCGTAGGTCCGGCTCACCGGTCACGCCGGCGGGCAGCTCCACCCCGGGCAGGTAGCGCTCGTTGCGGTGCTCGGCGGTGATCTGCGCGCAGACCGCGGCGTCGCGTCCCCAGATCGTCACCTCGCATCCGGCGTCGGCCAGCACGGCGGCGAAGGTGGTCCCCCACGCTCCGGCGCCCAGCACGGTGGCGCGGGTCATCCGCGGGCCTGCTTGCGCATGTCGTAGACGCCCTCCGGCGGTTCCTCACCGCGTAGCTCGGCGAGCTGGGCGGTGATCGCCGCCATCACCCGGCGGGTGGCCTCGCGCAGGGTCGCCGCGTCGCGGGGCAGGTCGTACAGGTCGGAGAGGTCGACCGGCGGACCGGCCAGCACCACCACCCGCTTGGGCGGGATCGGCTTGAACACCTTGCCGTACCGAGCCAGCAGGTCCTGCGCGCCCCACTGGGCGATCGGGATCACCGGCACCCGGGTGTCCAGCGCCAGCCGCGCGACACCGGTCTTGGCCAGCATCGGCCACAGGTCGGGGTCCCGGGTCAGCGTCCCCTCGGGGAACACCGCCACACACTCCCCCTCGCCCAGCGCCACCTCGGCGGCCTGTAAGGACTTCCCGGCGTCGGAGGTGCCGCGGAACACCGGGATCTGACCGGTGACCCGCAGGATCCAGCCCAGCACCGGGACCGAGAACAGCGAGGACTTCGCCAGGATCTTCGGTGCCACCCCGTTGTCGTAGAGGTAGTGCGCGAAGGTCAGCGGGTCGATGTTGCTCAGGTGGTTCCCGGCCGCGATGAAGCCGGTGTCGGTCGGCAGGTGCTCGGCGCCCCGCCAGTCACGGCGGGTGATGGCGTAGAGCAGCGGCCGCGCCACACGGGCGACGTTGCGGTAGGCACGGGACGATCGGGCGGGATGCACGGGACTGGATGCTACCCGGGGGTGCCGGGCGGCTCCGCTGTCAGCCCGCCGTCGGCCCGGTCCCAGCCCGGCCGTCGGCCCGGTCAGCCCCGCCGTCGGCCCGGTGTCAGCGCGCCGTCAGCCCGCCGTCGGCCCGGTGTCAGCCCCCGCGTGGATCCGGTGTCAGCCCCGGTCGAACTCGGCGCCGAGGGCGGTCAGCTTCTCGGTGAAGCGCTCGTAGCCGCGGTCGATCAGGCTGATCCCGCGCACCTGGGAGGTCCCCTTGGCGGTGAGCGCCGCGATCAGGTGGCTGAACCCGCCGCGCAGGTCCGGCACCTCGATGTTCGCCGCGGACAGCGGGGTCGGGCCGGAGATCACCGCCGAGTGATAGAAGTTCCGCTGACCGAACCGGCACGGGCGACCGCCCAGACACTCCTTGTAGACCTGGATGGTGGCACCCATCCCGCGCAGGGCGTCCGTGAAGCCGAACCGGTTCTCGTACACCGTCTCGTGCACGATCGACAGGCCCTTGGCCTGCGTCAGCGCCACCACCAGCGGCTGCTGCCAGTCGGTCATGAACCCGGGATGGACGTCGGTCTCCAGCACGATCGAGTTCAGGTCGCCGCCGGGGTGGAAGAACCGGATGCCGTGGTCGTCGATGGTGAACTCGCCGCCGACCTTGCGGAAGGTGTTGAGGAAGGTGGTCATCTCCGGCTGGGTCGCCCCGCGCACGTAGATGTCCCCACCGGTCGCCAGGGCGGCGGAGGCCCAGGACGCCGCCTCGATCCGGTCGGCCAGGGCGGTGTGCTGGAAGCCGGTGAGTCGGTCGACGCCCTCGATCCGGATCACCCGGTCGGTGTCGACCGAGATGATCGCGCCCATCTTCTGCAGCACGTTGATCAGGTCCATGATCTCCGGCTCGATGGCGGCGTTCGCCAGCTCGGTGATCCCCTCGGCGCGCACCGCCGTCAGCAGCAGCTGTTCGGTCGCCCCGACGCTGGGGTACGGCAGCGCGATCTTGGTGCCCTGCAGGCGGCGCGGGGCGCGGATGTGGATCCCGTTCTCCCGCTTGTCCACCACGGCGCCGAACTGCCGCAGGATGTCCAGGTGGTAGTTGATCGGGCGGTCGCCGATCCGGCAGCCACCCAGATCCGGGATGAACGCCTCGCCCAGCCGGTGCAGCAGCGGTCCGCAGAACAAGATCGGGATCCGGCTCGACCCGGCGTGCGCGTCGATGTCGGCGACGTGGGCCGACTCCACCGCCGACGGGTCCAGGGTGAGCACCCCGGCCTCCGGGTCGGACTGCACCCGCACGCCGTGCAGCTCGAGCAGCCCGGTCACCACGCCGACGTCGCGGATCTGCGGCACGTTGCGCAGCACACTGGGGGTCTCGCCCAGCAGCGCCGCCACCATCGCCTTGGAGACGAAGTTCTTCGCCCCGCGCACGGTGATCTCCCCACTCAGCGGGGTGCCACCATTCACGTACAACAGATCGCTCATCCGACCATCTTCGCGCACGCCGTCCCCCACGCACGCGCACCACGCAGAAACGCCCGCGTCGAGCCGGCCGAGATGCCCGGCCGACCCGACGGCCGGATGGCCGAGACGGCCGAACGGCCGAACGGCCGAGCTGGCCGGATATCCAGATGACCGGATGACCGGATGGCCGAGCTGACCAGATGGCCAGATGGCCAGATGGCCAGATGGCCAGATGGCCAGATGGCCGAGCTGGCCGCATGGCCGAGCTGGCCGCATGGCCGAGCTGGCCGCATGGCCGAGCTGGCCGCATGGCCGCATGGCCGCATGGCCAAGCTGACCGCGTGGCCAAGCTGGCCGGATGGCTCAGACGGCCGAGACAACTGAGATGACAGAAACCGACGCTGAACGGTCTGTTCAGCGTCGGTTTCCGTAGTCTCGGCGGGCCGAGGCGCGCGCGGGGCGGGTTGCGCGGGGCGGCGGGCCGAGGTCCGCGGGGCTGGTTGCGCGGGTCAGCTGTCGGGTTCCGCGGGGTGCCGCCCCGGGGTCAGCGGGGTGGCCCCCGGGGCCGCGCGGGCCGGGGTCAGGCGGGGCGGCGGCCCAGGGTGAGCTCGATGGGGCGGGCCGGGCGGACCGGGGCCGGCGGCAGGTGCTTGGCCGGGAGGGTCTTGGGTCGCCAGGCGGCGCGGGTCTGCTCGAAGGCGGTGATCTCGTCCTCGTGCTGGAGGGTCAGGCCGATGTCGTCCAGGCCCTCCATCAGGCGCCAGCGGGTGTAGTCGTCGACGTGGATCGGCACCACGACGTCCTCGCAGGTGGCCGTGCGGGTCGCCAGGTCCACGGTCACCTCGGTGCCGGGGTGGGTCTCCAGGACCTTCCAGATCAGCTCGATGTCCTCCTGCGCGACCTGGGCGGCGAGCAGCCCCTGCTTGCCGGAGTTGCCGCGGAAGATGTCGGCGAACCGGGAGGACAGCACGGCCTTGAAGCCATAGTCCTTCAGCGCCCACACCGCGTGCTCACGCGAGGAGCCGGTGCCGAAGTCCGGCCCCGCGACCAGCACCGAACCGGAGCGGTACGCGTCCTGGTTCAGCACGAAGTCCGGGTCGTTGCGCCAGGCGGAGAACAGCGCGTCCTCGAACCCGGTCCGGGTGACCCGCTTGAGGTACACGGCGGGGATGATCTGGTCGGTGTCGACGTTGCTGCGCCGCAGCGGGACCCCGACGCCGGTGTGCTGGGTGAACTTTTCCATCGTCAGTGCTCGATTCGATCGGGGTTCAGGCGGGCTGCAGGTCGGTGAGCGGGGAGCCGTCCGGCACCTCGACACCCTCGCCGAGGTCGGAGACCGACGACAGCGTGCCGCGGATGGCGGTGGCGGCGGCGACCAGCGGGGACACCAGGTGGGTGCGCCCGCCCTTGCCCTGCCGGCCCTCGAAGTTGCGGTTCGAGGTGGAGGCCGACCGCTCCCCCGGCGCCAGCTGGTCCGGGTTCATGCCCAGGCACATCGAGCAACCGGCGTTGCGCCACTCGGCGCCGAAGTCGAGGAAGATCCGGTCCAGACCCTCCTCCTCGGCCTGGATCCGCACCCGCGCGGAGGACGGCACCACCAGCACGCGCACGGAGTCGGCCTTGTGTGCACCGCGCATCAGCTTGGCGGCGGCCCGCAGGTCCTCGATCCGGCCATTGGTGCACGAGCCGATGAACACGGTGTCCACCGCGATCTCCCGCAGCGGCTGGCCCGGCGTCAGACCCATGTACTCGATCGCGCGCTCGGCGGCGACCCGCTCGTTGGCGTCCGCGATCTGCTCCGGCACCGGGACGTTGCCGGACAGCGGCAGGCCCTGACCGGGGTTGGTGCCCCAGGTGACGAAGGGCTCCAGCTCGGCGGCCTCGATGACGACCTCGGTGTCGAAGACCGCGTCGTCGTCGCTGCGCAGCGTGGACCAGTACTCGACGGCGGCGTCCCAGTCGGCGCCCTCCGGCGCGTGCGGCCGGCCCTTGAGGTAGTCGAAGGTGGTCTGGTCCGGAGCGATCATCCCGGCACGGGCCCCGGCCTCGATCGACATGTTGCAGATCGTCATCCGGCCTTCCATCGACAGCGACCGGATCGCCTCGCCGCGGTACTCCAGGACGTAGCCCTGGCCGCCGCCGGTGCCGATCTTGGCGATCACCGCGAGGATGATGTCCTTGGCGGTCGCCCCCAGCGGCAGTGCGCCGTTCACCGTGATGGCCATCGTCTTGAACGGGGCCAGCGGCAGGGTCTGGGTGGCCAGCACGTGCTCGACCTCGCTGGTGCCGATCCCGAAGGCCAGGGCACCGAAGGCGCCGTGCGTGGAGGTGTGCGAGTCGCCGCAGACCACCGTCAGGCCCGGCATGGTCAGGCCCAGCTGCGGACCGACCTGGTGCACGATCCCCTGGTCGGCGTCGCCGAGCGAGTGCAGACGGACCCCGAACTCCTGCGCGTTGTGGCGCAGGGTGTCGATCTGGGTGCGGCTGGTCTCGTCCGCGATCGGCAGGTCGATGTCCAGCGTCGGGGTGTTGTGGTCCTCGGTGGCGATGGTGAGGTCGGGGCGACGCACCGGGCGCCCGGCCAGTCGCAGACCTTCGAACGCCTGCGGGCTGGTGACCTCGTGCACCAGGTGCAGGTCGATGTAGAGCAGGTCCGGGGCGCCGTCCGTGCCTCGTCGCACGATGTGGGCGTCCCACACCTTCTCTGCCAGGGTGCCTGCCATGTCTGTTCCTCTCGCGTGGGGGCTCGCTGAGATGCTTCTCGGGTGTCGCACTTGCGTCTCAGCGAATGAGACGCCAATATCGACCTATGGACAACTCTAGCGGAGTCGGCGTTCTGGACAAGGCCGCGGCCGTGCTCAACGCCCTCGAGGCGGGCCCCGCCACCCTCGCGCAGCTGGTCAACGCCACCCATCTGGCCCGACCGACCGCCCACCGACTGGCCGTCGCGCTGGAGCATCACCGCCTGGTCGGCCGGGACATGCAGGGACGATTCGTCCTCGGCCCCCGACTCAGCGAACTGGCCAGCGCCGCCGGCGAGGACCGCCTGCTCGCCGCCGCCGGACCGGTGCTCACCGCGCTGCGCGACCACACCGGCGAGAGCGCCCAGCTCTACCGCCGCCAGGGCGACCAGCGCATCTGCGTCGCCGCCGCCGAGCGTCCGATCGGCCTGCGCGACTCGATCCCGGTCGGCGCCACCCTCACCATGACCGCCGGGAGCGCGGCACAGATCCTGCTCGCCTGGGAGGAGCCGGACCGGTTGCACCGCGGCCTCCAGGGGTCGAAGTTCACCGCCACGATCCTGTCCGGGGTCCGGCGCCGCGGCTGGGCCCAGTCGGTCTCCGAGCGCGAGGTCGGTGTGGCGTCGGTGTCCGCACCGGTCCGCGGCCAGTCCGGCCGGGTCGTCGCCGCGGTGTCCATCTCCGGGCCCGTCGAACGCCTCTCCCGCCAGCCCGGTCGATTGCACGCCGCCGCGGTGGTCTCCGCCGCGAACCGCCTCACCGAGGTCCTGCGCCGCACCGCCGAGTGAACCGACCCGCGCCTGCGCGACGAGAGGCCGACCACCCCGCACGGGTGGTCGGCCTCTGTCGTCTCGGTACGGCCAGGCGTGCCTGCCGCGCACGGTCGGGTTCCGCCGTGTCGGAGTAGAGCCGTCGACCGCCCGCAGGTCGACCGCCGCCGTATCGCCACGGCGGGGACGCGTACGCCCGTGTCGGCACGACGAGGACACGTACGACCGTGTCGCCACGACGGGGACGCGTACGACGCGGACCGTCGGACTTCGCCACGTCGGAGTCGAGGCACCCCAGCCCGGAACGTCGTCCTCCGCGGCGCCCGCACGACGCTCACGCGCACGCCGCAGAGGGTCGGGAGGGTCACGACCCCAGCGTGCACCGGGCACCGACCCGTCCATTGCCGACATAGCAGAAAGGCCCGACCGCATTGCTGCGATCGGGCCTTTCTTCTGTACCCCCAAGGGGATTTGAACCCCTGTTACCGCCGTGAGAGGGCGGCGTCCTAGGCCGCTAGACGATGGGGGCCTAAGTGATCAGGTCCTTGCGGGCTGACCGGGAACTACTCTACCTCAACTTGCTCGCCCTGCGAAATCCGCCCTGTCAGGCATCTCTCGCGGGACTCGCGCTGGGGTACCAGGACTCGAACCTAGACTAAGTGAACCAGAATCACTCGTGCTGCCAATTACACCATACCCCAATGGCTTGCGTTTCCCCTGGTCCGGCCCGCATTCCACCGCGATGACGAGCATCGGGAGGGAGGAGGACCGGCGCCGGAAGTGGACGCCTTGCCGACCGGGAACATTACCGGACCGAGGGCCTCGGCACCAAACCGGCTCCGCTGTGCGCCCGATCACGCCGGGTCGGACCAGGGGCGCACACATCGCGACGCCCGTCAGGAGCCGTGAAGGCGGCCAGGCTCGGGAACACCAGCCAGCGTCCCTCAGAGCAGCCCGAACACCCCGGGCAGCTCGGTCAGCGACCCGATCACCCGGTCCTGCTCCCCCGCCGTCAGCACCGCTCCGGCGTGCACGGCGGTGCCGGTCCCGGTCCGGTCGAGCCACACCCCGTGCAGCCCGGCCGCGGTGGCCGCCCGGGCGTCCACGTCCAGCTCGTCCCCGACGTAGACCGTCCGCGCGGGATCGGTGCCCAGGCGGGCGCACGCCGCGGTGAACACCCGGGGGTCGGGCTTGCCGAAGCCCAGGGTGTCCACCCCGACCAGCATCGGCACCCGGTCACCGAGGCCCGCGGCGGCGAGTTTGCGCACCTGGTAGTCGGTGGCCGCGTTGGACAGCGCGCCGACCCGCACCCCGGCCGCCAGCAGGGCGTCGACCGCCGCCGAGGCATCGGGGTGCGCCGCCCAGGACTCGGTGAACCGGCGCTCGAACAGCGCGTTCCACTCCGCGTACCCGACGGCGTCGAGCTGCGGGCCGCCGAAGTCCCGGTGCAGGTCGTTGGCGCGGGCCATCCGCTGCGCGTCGTAGCCGACCTCCCCGCGGGTGTACTGCCGGTAGCGGCCGTGGGCGTCCGCCCGCCAGTGCGCCAGCAGCTCCGGCACCCGGTCGGGCGTCAGATCGGGCAGCCACGCCTCGGCGACCGCGGCCAACGCCCGGGCGAAGGCGCCCCGGGTGTCGACCAGCGTGTCGTCGATGTCGAACAGGACCCCGTCGATCGCGGTCACAGGGTGGCGCGCAGCGCGGTGAGCCGGGCCAGCGACGACTCCTTGCCGAGCAGCTCCAGCGACTCGAAGAGCGGCGGCGACACCCGGCGACCGGAGACAGCGACCCGCAGCGGCGTGAAGGCGAACCGGGGCTTGAGGCCCAGACCCTCCACCAGCGCCGCCTGCAGCGCCTGCTCGACCTCCGCGGCGGTGAACTCGGTCAGCGGCTCCAGGGCGGCGATCGCGGCGTCGAGGGCGGCGGCCGGCTCGCCCTTGAGCGCTGCCCGGGCGTCCTCCTCGATCACCAGGTCGGCGTCGGCGGTGAGCAGGAAGCCCAGCATGTCCGGCGCCTCGCCGAGCAGCTTGATCCGGGTCTGGATCAGCGGCGCCGCGGCGTCCAGCAGCTCGCGGTGGGCGGGCTCCAGGTCGGCGTAGGAGTCGGCCGGGACCAGGCCCGCGCGGTGCAGGTACGGCACCAGGCGCGTCCGGAAGTCGTCGGGGGCGAGCATCCGGATGTGGTCGGCGTTGATCGCCTCGGCCTTCTTGAGGTCGAAGCGCGCCGGGTTGGGGTTCACGTCGTGGATGTCGAAGGCCTCGACCAGCTCCGGCACGGTGAAGATGTCCCGGTCCGGCCCGATCGACCAGCCGAGCAGCGACAGGTAGTTCAGCAGGCCCTCGGGGGTGAAGCCACGCTCCCGGTGCAGGAAGAGGTTGGACTCCGGGTCGCGCTTGGACAGCTTCTTGTTGCCCTCGCCCATCACGTAGGGCAGGTGACCGAACTGCGGCATCACGGTGGCCACGCCCAGCTCGAGCAGCGCGCGGTAGAGCACCACCTGACGCGGCGTGCTGGACAGCAGGTCCTCGCCGCGCAGGACGTGCGTGATGTTCATCAGCGCGTCGTCGATCGGGTTGACCAGGGTGTAGAGCGGGTGGCCGTTGGCCCGGACGATCACGTAGTCGGGCACCGACCCGGCCTTGAAGGTCACGTCGCCGCGCACCAGGTCGGTGAAGGTGACGTCCTCGTCCGGCATCCGCAGCCGCAGCACCGGCTCGCGGCCCTCGGCGCGGTAGGCGGCCTTCTGCTCGTCGGTCAGGTCGCGGTCGTAACCGTCGTAGCCCAGCTTCGGGTCACGGCCGGCGGCACGGTGCCGGGCCTCGACCTCCTCCGGCGTGGTGAAGGACTCGTAGGCGTACCCGCCCTCGACCAGTCGGCGCGCGACGTCGCGGTACAGATCCATCCGCTGCGACTGCCGGTACGGCTCGTGCGGGCCACCGACCTCGACGCCCTCGTCCCAGTCCAGGCCGAGCCAGCGCAGCGCGTCCAGGAGCTGCTGGTAGCTCTCCTCGGAGTCGCGGGCGGGGTCGGTGTCCTCGATCCGGAACACGAAGGTGCCGCCGGTGTGCCGGGCGTACGCCCAGTTGAACAGGGCGGTCCGGATCAGGCCGACGTGCGGCGTACCGGTCGGGGACGGGCAGAAGCGAACGCGAATGGTCGGTGCAGTCACACCGATCAGACTAGTCAGTTCCGGCGCAGCACCGGGTTGCGCAGGGTGCCGATCTCCTCGACCTCGACCTCCACCACGTCGCGCGAGTCCAGCAGACCCACCCCGGCCGGGGTGCCGGTCAGGATGATGTCGCCGGGCAGCAGCGTCATCACCTCGGAGATGTACGCGATCAAGCTGGGCACGTCGAAGATCATCTGCGAGGTGCGACCGTCCTGCTTGAGGTCGCCGTTCACCCGCGAGCGCACCGCCAGGTCCTCGACGTTCAGGCCGGGCACCACCCACGGACCGATCGGGCACGCGCCGTCGAAGCCCTTGGCCCGCACCCACTGGCCGTCGGTGCGCTGGGCGTCCCGGGCGGTGATGTCGTTGGCGACCGTGTAGCCGAAGACGTAGTGCAGGGCGTTCTCCGGGGTGACGTCCTTGGTCACCTTGCCGATCACGACCGCGAGCTCGGCCTCGTAGGAGACCTCCTCGGTCCAGTCCGGGAGCACGATCGGGTCGTCCGGGCCGATCACCGCGGTGTTCGGCTTGAAGAACAGCAGCGGCGCCACCGGGACGTCATTGCCCATCTCCGCGGCGTGGTCGGCGTAGTTGCGCCCGACGCCGACGATCTTCGAGCGCGGGATCACCGGGGCGAGCAGCCGGACGCCGTCGCCCAGCGGGATCCGCTCACCGGTGGGCTGCACCGGGGTGTAGATCGGGTCGCCGGTGATGACCACCAGCTGCTCCTGGCCGGGCTCGCCCTCGACGATGGCGTAGCGGGGGTCGTCTCCGGTGGTGAATCTCGCGATGCGCACGGAGCCAACCCTAACGTTCACACCCGCGCGAGCACCTCGCCGTGCAGCACGGCGAACCAGCCGCCGGGCTGCTCGCCCCACTCCCGCCAGCCGACCGCCAGCTGTTCCAGGCCCACCTCATCGGCCAGACCGTGGGCCACCGCCTGACGGGCGAAGTCGGATTCCGTGCAGCGCTCGGCCCACAGTCCGGACCACCAGCGGCGGTCCTCCTCGGAGGCGTAGCACCAGACCCCGGCGGTGGGCACGACCGCGTCTTCGCTGAAACCCGCCTCCAGCGCCCAAGAGTGCAGGCGGCGCCCGGCGTCGGCCTCGGCCCCGTTGGCCTGCGTGACCTCGTGGTAGAGCGCCGACCATTCGTCCAGTGCCGGGTCCTGCGGGAACCAGGTCATCCCGGCGTAGTCGGCGTCCCGGACCGCGACCAGTCCCCCGGGCCGCACCACGCGGCGCAGCTCACGCAGGGCGGCGACCGGGTCGGTGAGGTGCTGCAGCAGCTGGTGGGCATGGGCGACGTCCATGCTGTCGTCCTCGAAGGGCAGCGCATAGGCGTCGCCGGTGGTGAAGCTCACGTTCTGCGCACCGGCCCGGCGGGCCTCGTCGCGGGCGAGCTCGACCACCGCGTCGGAGCGGTCGACTCCGATCACCTCACCCGGCGCCACCCGGCTCGCCAGGCCGATGGTCAGGGTGCCGGGGCCGCAACCCACGTCGAGCAGCCGCTGTCCCGGCTCCAGCGCGGGGAGCAGGTAGGCGGCGGAGTTCTCGGCGGTGCGCCAGCGGTGCGAACGCAGCACGCTCTCGTGGTGTCCGTGGGTGTAGACCTCGGGTGCAGGAGTGGTCACGGGGACCACGCTAGGCCCGCTGCTCACTGAGTAGGACATGGTGTCTTGCTCACTGAGACCGGGTGCCGCGCCAGTACCGTGACGCCATGCGACGCATCGAGGGGATCGACCTGGCCCGGGGCCTGGCGGTCCTGGGCATGGTGACCGCCCATGTCGGACCCGACAGCCGGTGGCTGGAGATCGCCGACGGGCGCTCCGCCGCACTGTTCGTGGTGCTGTCCGGTGTGTCGGTCGCCCTGATGTCCGGTGGCGCCCGCCCGGTGGACGGGGTCCGCCGGGTGCAGGCACGGGTGAAGGTGCTGTCCCGGGCGTTCATCCTGCTCGGCGTGGGGGTGGCCCTGGCGGCGCTCAACACCCCGGTGGTGGTGATCCTGCCGACCTACGCCCTGTTGTTCGCGGTCGCCGCCTGCCTGCTGCGCACCCGGGTGTCGACCCTCCTGGTCGGCGCCGGGGTGGTGGTCCTGCTGGCACCCGCGCTGCGGGTGCTGCTGGAGGGGCGGATCACGGCGGAGCTGAACGGCGGCGGGATCATCGACCTGGTGATCGGCGAGTACTACCCGGCGCTGGTCTGGATCGCGTATCTGCTGGTGGGCCTGGCGGTCACCCGGGCGGATCTGCGGGCACCGAGGACCCGGGCGGCGCTGCTGATCGGCGGAGCCGTGGCCACCGTGCTCGGCTACGGGTCGGCCGCGGTGCTCACCCGGGTGCTGGACGCCGGGCCGACGCTGAGCCGGCTGATCACCGCCGAGCCGCACAGCTCCAGCACGCCGGAGGTGCTGGGCAACATCGGGGTCGCGCTGCTGACCCTGGTGGCGTGCCTGTGGCTGGCCGAGCGTCTGCCCCGGCTGGTCGCACCGCTGGCGGCGACCGGGGCGCTGGCGCTGACGGCCTACGTCGGGCACCTGCTGGTGATCTGGCTGCTCGGTCCCGACGTGGTGTGGCTGCCCACGGTCGGCGGGTGGCTGGCCTTCATGGTCGTGATCGTGGGCGCCTGCTGGGCCTCGCGGGCGACCGTCGGCCGTGGTCCGGCGGAGTGGGCGCTGCACCGGGTCGCGGCGCGCGCGGCGGACACCGGTGAGGTCAGGGCGACACCAGTCGGCGATCCCACCTGACCCCGTCCCAGCGGTAGTGCAGCCGCATGTGCGCCCGGTCCGACACCCCCTGCCAGAACTCGACCTCCTCCGCCCGGACCGACCACACCTGCCAGTCGTCGGCGACCAACCCCGGCTCCCGGTCCACCCGGTCGCGGGCGCGGCGCACCTGGTGGTGCATCTCGTCCACCGACGACAGCGGTTGACCGGGCACCCCGGCGAGCAGCGTGGCGCGGGCGCTGGGCGACCGGGACAGGAAGTCGGCGCGCCGCTCGGCCTCCGACACCTGCGCGGCACGCCCGACGATCCGCACCTGACGGCCCAGCGGCTGCCAGTACACCGTCAGCGCGCACCGCGGGTCGTGCAGCAGATCCCGTGCCTTCTCGGACCGTCCGTCGGTGGCGAAGCGCCAACAGCCGTCGACCACGTCGGTGAGCAGCACCACCCGCGAACGCGGCTGCCCGGTGGCGTCCACCGTCGCCACCCCCACGGCGTGCGGCTCCGGCGCCCCGACGTCGATCGCTGTCTGCAACCAGTCGACGAACGCCGTGGCCGGGTCCGGTGACAGGCTGAACGGATCGACGTCGGGGAGGTCGCCGGTCAGGGCCGGGAGAGTGCGCAACCGCGCAGCGAGGGAGGACACCCACCCAGTATTCGCGCCCGATCTCACCCGATCGTGAGCAAAGGGTCCCCTGGTGCGATCGTGCTGCCCGGGACGGCCAGCCGTTCGACGGTCGACGGGTCGGCGTCCAGGGCGATCACCGGGCAGACGGCGGGTCGACCGGAGGCGGTCACCGCCGCCGGGTCCCACTCCACCAGGAGCTGCCCGGGCTCGACCCGGTCCTGCTCGGTGGCGTGCAGCGTGAAGCCCTCGCCGCCCATCTGCACCGTGTTGATCCCGAGGTGGACCAGGACGCCCTTGCCATCGTCGGTGGCCAGCACGAAGGCGTGCGGGTGCATCTTGACCACGGTCCCGGCGACCGGGGCGATCACCCGGCCCCCGGTGCCCGGGTCCGGCTCGATGGCCAGCCCGGGGCCGACGATCTCCTGCGCGAACACCGGGTCGTCGACGTCCGCGAGCGCCACCACGGTGCCCGCCACCGGGGCCACCACGGCGAGCGCGGCCATCAGCGCAGGTCCTCGATGTCGGAGGCCAGGGTGTCGGCCTCGGGGCCGACGATCACCTGCACCCCGTCGCCACCGAAGACCACCGCGATGGCGCCGGCCGCCTTGAGCGCTGCCTCGTTCACCTGGTCCGGGTCATTGACCTCCACCCGCAGCCGGGTGATGCAGGGTTCCAGGTCGACGATGTTGTCGTCGCCGCCGAGGGCCGCGAGGATCTGGGCTGCCTTGCTCATGGGTGTCTCCTTCGTGGGTGGTGCAGGTACTAGAGCAGGTCGTCGAGGTCGGAGGCCAGGGTGTCGACCTGCGGGCCGACCACGACCTGGACCACCCGACCCTGGGTCATCACGCCGAAGGTCCCGGCCGCCCGCAGGCCCGGCACGTCGACCAGGCTCGGGTCGGTGACTAGGCAGCGCAGCCGGGTGGTGCACGGCTCGATCTCGACGATGTTCGCCACCCCGCCCAGTCCGGCCAGGATGTCGGCGGCCTGGCTGTGCTCACGCGGGTCGGGGGCGAGGCGGAGCCGACGGGCGGTCATGCGCTGACCTGCTCGTCGGTGCGGGCGCGTGGCACGAGCACCTCGCCGGGTGCCCGCAGCGGGACCAGCACGCTGTACCGGTCGCCGCGGTAGGAGGCGGTGGAGTACATGCACGGACCGGCGTCGGCGTAGGTGCGACGCTCGGCGCGCATGACCACCCGGCTGCCGACCGCCAGGCCGAGCAACCGGGTCTCGTGCTCGGTGGCCTCCCCGGCGGTCAGGGTGTCCTCGCCCCAGGACGGCGCGCAGCCCAGCTCCCGCAGCGCGGCGTACACACTCGGTGGCGCGCCGTCGTCCAGGAGTTCGGGCACCAGCGCCACCGGGATCCAGAGTCGTTCGACGCTCATCGGCAGGCCGTCGGCGCTGCGCACCCGCTCCAGGTGGTGCAGCGGGTCGCCGGCGTCGATCTGCAACGACTCGGCGATGGTCGCGGTGGCCGGGACCTGCCCGGCGAACAGGACACGGGTGTCCGGCTCCATCCCGCGCGAGCGCATCTCCTCGCCGAAGGTGGTCAGGCGCATCTCGAAGTCGATCCGGCGCGGGGCGACGAAGGTGCCGCGGCCCTGCTCCCGGCGCAGCGTCCCGTCGGCCACCAACGCGTCCACCGCCTGCCGCACCGTCATCCGCGACACGCCGAACCGCTCGCACAGCGCGCGCTCAGACGGGATCGGGTCGCCGACGCCCAGCTCAGCTGCCAGATCGGCGAGAAATGCACGCACGGTCTGGTGCTTGTACCCGGACGGCTGCGTCATTGCGGGTCCTCCTCGAAGTCTTGACACATCCTGCTGGTCCAGACCACTCTGACGCAACTGGTCCAGACAAGTTAGCCAGGTCACATCCCCGCGGACACCCGCACGCGACGCCGCATGCCATGAGGAGTGCCATGACCACCACCACCGCCGATTCTCCGGCCGCACCGGAAGCGAAGCGCAAGCGCAGCATCCCCGGCTTCGCCCAGCTGCAACGCATCGGCCGCTCGCTGATGCTGCCGATCGCCTCCCTGCCCGCCGCTGCCCTCCTGCTCCGCCTCGGCCAGCCGGACATGCTCGGCGCCGACGGGGTCGCCGGGACCTGGTCCTGGGTCCAGCCGGTCGCCGACGTCTTCGCCGCCGCCGGCAACGCCCTGATCGGGAACCTGCCGATCCTGTTCGCCCTGGGTGTGGCGATCGGTTACGCCCGCAAGGCCGACGGTTCCACCGGCCTCGCTGCCCTGGTCGGTTACCTGGTGTTCACCGGCGTCACCGACGCGCTCTCCCCCACGATCCTCGGCACCCCAGCGGAGGGCGAGACCCAGGAGCTGATCAACTACGGCGTCCTGGGCGGCATCGTGATCGGCCTGACCGCCGCGCTGCTGTTCCAGAAGTACTCCCGGATCAAGCTCCCCGCGTATCTGGCGTTCTTCGGCGGACGGCGGTTCGTGCCGATCGTCACCGCCGGCGCCGCGGTCATCATCGGTGTGGTCTTCTCGCTGATCTACCCCTGGTTCAACAGCGCGTTCAACTCGGTCGGCGAATGGGTGACCGGATCGGCGGTGCTGGGTGGGTTCATCTTCGGCACCCTGAACCGGCTGCTGCTGCCCTTCGGCCTGCACCACCTGCTGAACTCGCTGCCCTGGTTCCAGTTCGGTGAGTACACCAACGCGGCCGGCGTGGTCGCCCACGGCGACATCCCGCGCTTCCTGGCGGGCGACCCGACCGCCGGTACCTTCACCACCGGCTTCTTCCCGATCATGATGTTCGCCCTGCCCGCCGCGGCTCTGGCCATCGTGCACACCGCGAAGAAGAAGAACCGCAAGGTGATCGCCGGTGTGATGGGCTCGGCCGCGCTGGTCGCCTTCGTCACCGGTGTCACCGAGCCGCTGGAGTTCAGCTTCGTCTACGTGGCCTACCCGCTGTACGCGATCCACGCCGTGCTGACCGGCACCTCGCTGGCCCTGGTGAACGCCCTCGGGATCCGGGACGGCTTCGGGTTCTCCGCCGGGGCGATCGACTACGTGCTGAACTTCCGGATCGCCGAGCAGCCGCTGTGGCTGATCCTGATCGGCCTCGGCTACGCGCTCGTCTACTACTTCCTGTTCCGGTGGGCGATCGTGAAGTTCAACATGAAGACCCCCGGCCGCGAGGACGACCCGGCGACCGAGGCCGCGGACGAGCAGCGGGTGGAGACCGCCGCCGCCCGTGCCGGTGACACCGGTGTCGACGCCAGTGCGGCGGTCGGTCCGGCGGCCGATCAGGCGGCGCCCGGCCGCAGTTGACCCGGCGCTGACGCCCGGCGCACCGGACTGGGCAGTCCGGTGCGCCGGTCAGCTCAGCCCGCTGCCCGGATCTGGTCGACGCCCTTGTTGGCGAGCTGATCGGCCCGCTCGTTGCCGGGGTCGCCCGCATGCCCCTTTACCCACTGCCAGGTGATCGCGTGCCGGGCGACCTCGGCGTCCAGCTCCTGCCACAGGTCCTGGTTCTTGACCGGCTTCTTGTCGGCGGTGCGCCAGTTGTTGCGCTTCCAGCCCGCGATCCACTTGGTCACGCCCTGCATCACGTACTGCGAGTCGACGTGCAGGGTGACCTGGCAGGGCGTGTTCAGCGCCCGCAGCCCCTCGATCACCGCGGTGAGTTCCATCCGGTTGTTGGTGGTCAGCTCCTCACCACCGAACAGCTCGCGCTCGTGGCTGCCCGACCGCAGCAACGCCCCCCAGCCGCCGACCCCGGGGTTGCCCTTGCAGGCGCCGTCGGTCCACATCTCCACCGTGGGGGTGTCCTCGCTCATGGGCTGCACCCTATGCGGCGTGACAGGATCACTCGGTGCTCTCCCTCGCCGACCGCGTCCCCGCCGACCCCACTGATCCCGATGCACTGGTGGCGGCCTTCACCGGCTGGGCCGAGGACCGCGGGCTGAGCCTGTACCCGCACCAGGAGGAGGCGATCCTCGAGCTGGTCACCGGTCAGCACGTCATCCTGGCCACCCCGACCGGGTCCGGGAAGTCGCTGGTGGCGATCGCGGCGCACTTCGTCGCGCTGGCCCAGGGGCGACGCACCTACTACACCGCCCCGCTCAAGGCCCTGGTGTCGGAGAAGTTCTTCGCGCTGGTGGAGGCCTTCGGATCGGCGAACGTCGGGATGATGACCGGCGACTCCGCGGTGAACCCGGACGCGCCGATCATCTGCTGCACCGCCGAGATCCTGGCGAACCAGGCCCTGCGCCAGGGACGAGGCGCCGACATCGGCCAGGTCGTGATGGACGAGTTCCACTTCTACGCGGACCCGCAGCGCGGCTGGGCGTGGCAGGTGCCGCTGCTGGAGCTGCCGAGCACCCAGTTCCTGTTGATGAGCGCGACCCTGGGTGATGTGTCGTTCTTCGTGGACGACCTGGAGCGCCGCACCGGCACCGACGTCGCCGTGGTCGCCGGTGCCGAACGGCCCGTGCCGCTCACCTTCAGCTACGTGGTCGAGCCGCTGCACGAGCTGGTCGAGGAACTGGTCAGCACCCACCGGTCGCCGGTCTACATCGTGCACTTCACCCAGAAGGAGGCGGTGGAGCGGGCGCAGGCGCTGCTGTCGATGACGCTGACCACCAAGGAGCAGAAGGCGGCGATCGCCGACGAGCTCGGTGACTTCCGGTTCGGCAGCGGCTTCGGCAAGACCCTGTCCCGTCTGCTGCGGCACGGCGTCGGCGTGCACCACGCGGGCATGCTGCCCAAGTACCGCCGGGTGGTCGAGCGGCTGACCCAGAAGGGCCTGCTGCGGGTGGTCTGCGGCACCGACACGCTGGGGGTCGGGATCAACGTGCCGATCCGCACCGTGCTGCTCACCAGCCTGGTCAAGTACGACGGCGTGAAGATGCGGCACCTGACCGCCCGCGAGTTCCACCAGATCGCCGGACGGGCGGGGCGCGCCGGGTACGACACGGTCGGCGAGGTGCTGGTGCTGGCGCCGGAGCACGTGATCGAGAACCGCCGGGCGCTGGCCAAGGCCGGTGACGACCCGAAGAAGCTGAAGAAGATCGTCCGCAAGCAGGCACCCGCCGGGTCGGTGAACTGGACCGACAAGACCTTCGAGCGACTGCGCGACGCCGACCCCGAGCCGCTGACCTCCTCCTTCACCGTCTCGCACGCGATGGTGCTGAACGTGCTGGCCCGCCCGGAGGGCGATCCGGTGGCGGCGATGCGGCACCTGTTGCTGGACAACCACGAACCGGATGCGGTCAAGGGTCGGCTGGTCCGCCAGGCGATCGCGATCTACCGGTCGCTGCGCACCGCCGGGGTCGTCGAGCGGGTGACCCTGCCCGATGGTCGTCGCACGGTGCGCCTGACCCTGGACATCCCGCAGAGCTTCGCGCTGAACCAGCCGCTGTCGCCGTTCGCCTATGCGGCCCTGGACCTGCTGGACATGGAGGACCCGGGCTACGCCCACGACGTGGTCAGCGTCATCGAGGCCACGCTGGACGAGCCGCGCCAGGTGCTCTCCGCGCAGCTCAACAAGGCCAAGGGCGAGGCGGTGGCCCAGATGAAGGCCGACGGCCTGGAGTACGACGAGCGGATGGCCCTATTGGAGGAGATCAGCTACCCGCAGCCGCTGGCCGAGCTGCTGAACGCCGCCTTCGCCACCTACCGGAAGACCAACCCGTGGGTCGCCGATCACGAGCTGTCGCCCAAGTCGGTGGTCCGGGACATGCACGAGCGGGCGGCGACCTTCACCGAGTACGTCTCGCTCTACCAGCTGGACCGCACCGAGGGCGTGCTGCTGCGCTACCTGGCGGACGCGTTCCGGGCGCTGCGTCAGATCGTGCCGGAGGACGCCCGGACCGAGGACCTGCGCGACCTGATCGAGTGGCTGGGCGAACTGGTGCGCGGCACCGACTCCTCGCTGCTGGACGAGTGGGAGCGACTGGCCCACCCCGAGGACCTGGACGACGCCACCGTCACCGAGTCCCGGCCCGAGGACGACGCTCCCCCGCCGATCACCGCCAACCACCGGGCGTTCCGGGCGCTGGTGCGCGGTGCGATGTTCCGCCGGGTCGACCTGGCGTCCCGCGAGGACTACCGCGCCCTGGCGGCGCTCGGGGACCTGGACGCCGACGACGCACCGTGGACCGAGGACCGGTGGGGCGACGCGCTCGACCCGTTCTACGACGACCACGACGAGATCCTCACCGGCCCGGCGGCGCGTGGGCCGCGGCACTTCCAGGTCGAGGAGAAGGCCGGTCGCTGGGAGGTGCGCCAGATCCTGGACGACCCGGAGGGCGACCACGACTGGCGGATCGACGCGGTGGTCGATCTGGCCGCCTCCGATGCGGCGGGTGAGGTGCGGTTCCGGGTGCTCGCCGTCGGACCACTGTGAGGTGAGGCTGGCCACCGTGAGGTGAGGCTGGCCTACGTTTGTGCAGGTCAGGCAAGGTTTTCCTTCGATGACAGGCCGCCGATCGCGGCCTACCGTACCGGTATGAGCACTCTGTCCGAGCACCTGATCGGCCGCCCCCTCGACTCCGGCCCGCGCACGCCGTCGCGTCCCGGAGCGGGAACCGGATCGCAGCAGCCGGGCACCGGATCGACCCCGCCGCCACCCTCCGCCGAGCGCCTCAACCAACTGCGTGCCGGAGTCCTCGGTGCCAACGACGGCATCGTGTCGGTCGCCGCCACCGTGGTCGGCGTCGCCGGTGCCTCGGTCGGCACCACCGCGCTGATCGCCGCCGGTGTCGCCGCCCTGGTCGCCGGGGCGCTGTCGATGGCGGCCGGCGAGTACGTCTCGGTCAGCAGCCAGCGGGACGCCGAGCGGAGCATGCGCGCCCACGGCGCCCTGCCGGAGGACGCGGAGCTGACCAACCCGTGGCACGCCGCCCTGGCCTCGCTGCTGTCCTTCGTGGTCGGCGGCGTGATCCCGTTGCTGGTCGTGCTCGCCCCCCTGGGTGCCGCGCGGATCCCGGCCACCTTCGGGGCGGTGGTGCTGGCGCTGGTGCTGACCGGAGCGGTCTCCGCCCGGCTCGGCGGCGCCCCCGCCGGCCGCGCGATCCTGCGCAATGTGATCGGTGGGTCGGCGGCGATGGTGATCACCTACGGCATCGGCGCGCTGGTCGGCCTCGCGGTCTGACCTCCGCCGCGGCCGATCCGCCCGCACCCGGCCCCCCGCGGGGCGTCGGTAGGCTGGGTGGGGTGAGCCGCGCGAAGCACTCGTCATCCGGGACACCGGCCCTGGTCGCGTTGACCGCCGCCGGGGTCGAGCACACCGCCCACCCCTACGAGCACGATCCGGCGTCCACCCTCGGCTACGGTCTGGAGGCGGCCGCCGTGCTCGGCGTCGAGGCCGAGCGGGTGTTCAAGACCCTGATGACCGACGTCGACGGCACGCTCACCGTCGCCGTGGTCCCGGTCACCGGCAAGCTCGACCTCAAGGCGTTGGCGCACGCCGTCGGCGGGAAGAAGGCGAGCATGGCCGACCCGGCCGTGGCCGAACGCGCCACCGGGTACGTCGTCGGCGGCATCTCGCCGCTGGGTCAGAAGACGCCCCACCCCACCGTCCTGGACGAGACGATCTGGCTGTTCGACACGGTGTTCGTCTCCGGCGGTCGTCGGGGCCTGGACGTGGAGCTGTCCCCGGACGACCTGGTGCGGATGACCTCGGCCGTCGTCGCTCCGATCGCGCGGGACTGAGCGATGGCATCACAGTCCGCTCCCCCGATCGCGTTCCGAGCCGCTCGGGCCGTCCGATGAGCCTGGACGAGCGTCTCGCCCGGGTGCGGGACCGGATCGCCGCCGCCGAGTCCGCCGCCGGGCGACCCACCGGATCGGTGCGTCTGCTGCTCGCGACCAAGACCCAGGACGCCGCCGCCGTCCGCGCCGCCCTGCTGGCCGATGCCGCCGCCACCACCGACGAGACCGTGCCTCCGGTGCTGCTGGGCGAGAACCGGGTGCAGGAACTGGTGGCGAAGGCACCCGAGCTGACCGACCTGCGACCCGAGCTGCACCTGATCGGGCCGCTGCAGTCCAATAAGGTCAACGCCGCACTGCGCTGGGCCGACTGCGTGCAGAGCGTGGACTCGGCCGAGCTCGCCGAGCGCCTGCACCGGCGCTGCGCGGTGTTGGACAGGACGCTGGACGTGTTCGTCCAGGTCAATGTGTCCGGCGAACCCACCAAGAGCGGGGTGGCCCCGCGTGACACCCTGGCCTTGGCCGAGACCGTGCGCTCCTTGGACCGGCTGCGATTGCGCGGGCTGATGACCATCGGCGCGAACAGCACCGATCAGGCACTCGTGCGCTCCGGCTTCGCCCGACTGCGGGAGCTGGGCGAGCGGCTCGGGACCATGGAGCTGTCGATGGGGATGAGCCGGGATCTGGAGGCGGCGGTGGCCGAGGGGGCCACCATCGTCCGGGTCGGGACCGCGGTGTTCGGGACGCGCGGATGACGGCGGAGCGGCCGGTGCCGGACCCCACCGAGCCGGGTGACCCCGCCGACCGCCGGTTCCCCCGCGCTGTGTTCCGCCGCGGCACGGAGCCGGACGCGCGGTTCTCCCTGGCGAATGAGCGCACCTTCCTGGCCTGGATCCGCACGGCGCTGGCGCTGCTCGCCGCGGGTGTGGCGCTGGAGGCGCTGGATCTGCCGGTCGCACCGCACTGGCGGCTCGCGGCGTCGATCCTGCTGATCGTGTCGGGCATCGTCGCGCCGGTGCAGGCGTGGTGCGGCTGGGCCCGGGCGGAACGTGCGCTCCGGGAGCGTCGGCCGCTGCCCGCGCCGGTGCTGAGCGGGCCGCTCGCGGTCGGAGTGCTGCTGGCGGGTGCGCTGGTCCTGATCGGCATCGTGCTGCGATGAGCGCGGCGACCGACCCGCCGCCCGGGGTGCAGGCGGAGCGGACAGCGCTGGCCTGGCGGCGCACCGGACTGTCGCTGGCGATCGGTGCGCTGGCGGGCGGACGGCTGCTGCAACCGGTGACCGGTCCCTGGGTGTGGCTGGTGGCCGCCGTGGGGGCGCTGGCGGCGGTCGGGCTGACCCGAGCGGGTGACCGCCGCGCGGCCCGCTGGGCGACGGTGCTGGCGGCCGAGCCACGCCGGGTCCCCGGCCCCGGCGGCCGGACCCTGGCGCTCTGCGCGGCGGGCACTCTGGCCCTGGGTTTCACCGCTGCGCTGGTCGCCCTGCTCTGACGTCGGGACGCGCGTCAGGGCACGCGGTGGGTCCACTCCGGGTTGCCGAACTTCTCGGTCACCAGCTGCTCGGCGCGGGCGATCTCCTCCGGCCGCAGCTCGGAGTCGACCGTGCGGTACCGGCTGCGGAAGTAGGCGTCGAAGGCGGCGATCACATCGGCCCGGGCCATGCCGGTCTGCGAGCGCACCGGGTCCACCCGCTTGTTCGCGCTGGTGGTGCCCTTGTCGGAGAGCTTCTCCCGCCCGATCCGCAGCACCTCCAGCATCTTGTCCTGATCGATGTCGTAGGCCATCGTCATGTGGTGCAGCACCGCACCGCCGGCGAGCCGCTTCTGCGCGGATCCGGCGATCTTGCCGGCCGGTGACGCCACGTCGTTCAGCCCCGCGAAGGTGGCGGTGACCCCCACCTCGGCGAGCGCGCCGATCACCCAGTCGTCCAGGAAGCGGTAGCTCTGCTCGAACGACAGGCCGTCGACCAGCGAGGCGGGCACCACCAGGGAGAAGGTGATGCAGTTGCCGGCCTCCATGAACATCGCACCGCCACCGGAGATTCGGCGCACCACGGTGACGTCGTGCTTGGCCACGCCCTCCGGGTCGACCTCGTTGCGCAGCGACTGGAACGAGCCGATGAACACCGCGCGCTCGTTCCACTCCCAGAACCGCAGGGTGGGCCCGCGGCGCCCGGCTGCCAGCTCCTCGGTCAGCACCTGGTCCAGCGCACCCAGCATCGCGGGCGCCAGCGGTCCGGGGTGGATCACCTCGAAGGTGTGGTCCTGCCAGCTCGTGGCGTGACCCAACGCGCGCCGCACGGCGATCGCCACCGACTCCGGGGTGAAGCCGACCATCGCCACCGGCTCGTCCAGGGTGCCATCCGACTCGGCCCGGCGCAGCGCCGCCTCGATCGCCTCGGTCAGGTCGGGAACCCGGGCGTCGGCCGGTTGACCGGTGAGCGCCCGATCGATCACCTCCAGAGCCGCATCCGGCTCCAGGAAGAAGTCTCCACTCAGATGGACGGTGGACAGGGCACCGTCGGTGACCTCGACCTCCGCCGCGACCAGCTTGCCGCCAGGAACCTTGTACTCGCCTCGCACGGGATCGATCCTAGGCCCGTGACCGGCGCGGCGACACGCGTTCGGCTCAGCTAGCGCGGCGCGATCCCCCGGTTCCGCAGGCCCCAGATCGCCGAGTCGGTCAGTGCCTCCCAGGACGCCTCGATCAGGTTCGGCCCCACCCCCACGGTGCTCCAGGCGGTGTTGCCGTCCGTGGTCTCGATCAGGACCCGGGTGATGGCGTCCGAGCCGTGGGCGGTGTCGAGGATCCGGACCTTGAAGTCGATCAGCTCGAAGTCGGCGAGCTCGGGGTACACCCGCAGCAGGGCGAGCCGGAGCGCCGCGTCCAGGGCGTTGACCGGACCGTTCCCCTCACCGGTGGCGACGATCCGCTCCCCTCCGGCGTGCAGCTTCACCGTCGCCTCGGCGGTGGCCTCGGTGCCCCGGGAACCGGCGCGCTCGATGATCGTGCGCCAGGACTCGACCCGGAAGTAGCCCGGACGGCGACCCTCGACCTCCTCGACCAGCAGCAACTCGAAGGACGCGTCCGCGGCGTCGTAGGTGTAGCCCTGCGCCTCGGCGTCCTTGACCCGCTGGGTCACCCGCCCGAGCAGGTCGTGCTGCCCGGTCAGGTCCAGGCCGAACTCGCGGCCCTTGAGCTCGATCGACGCGCGCCCGGCCATGTCCGAGACCAGCATCCGCATGTCGTTGCCGACCGCCGTCGGGTCGATGTGCTGGTACAGGTCCGGGTCGACCTTGATCGCCGACGCGTGCAGCCCGGCCTTGTGGGCGAAGGCGCTGGCACCCACATAGGGCTGACGGGCGAAGGGCGCGATGTTGGTGATCTCGCTGATCTGGTACGCGATCCGGGTCAGCTCGGACAGTCCACCGGACCCGTCCGGCGGCGGGACCAGCACGCTGCGGCCGGTCTTCAGCTCCAGGTTGGCCACCGTCGCGAGCAGGTCGGCGTTCCCGGTGCGCTCGCCGTAGCCGTTCACGGTGCCCTGCAGGTGCACGGCCCCGGCCTCCACCGCCGCCAGGCTGTTGGCCACCGCGCAGCCGGAGTCGTTGTGCGCGTGGATGCCCAGTCGGGCCTCGGGCAGGAGGTCGCGGACGGCGGTCACCGTGGCGAAGACACCGGTCGGCAGCATCCCGCCGTTGGTGTCGCACAGCACCACGGTCTCCGCTCCGGCGTCCACCGCCGCACGGACGGCGCTCAGGCTGTACTCGGGGTCGTAGGCGTACCCGTCGAAGAAGTGCTCGGCGTCGATCACCACCCGGCGGCCCTCGGACCGCAGCGCCGCCACGGTGTCCGCGATCATCGCCAGGTTCTCCGCGCCGTCGGTGCGCAGCGCGCGTTCGACGTGCCGGATGTCGCTCTTGGCCACCAGGGTGACCACCGGCGCCTCGGAGTCGAGCAGCGCCCGGACCTGCGGGTCGTCCCAGGCGCGCACACCCGGCTTGCGGGTGGAGCCGAAGGCGGCGAGCACCGCGTGGCGCAGCCGGAGCTCCTTGGCGGCGCGGGCGAAGAACTCGGTGTCCTTCGGGATCGCACCGGGCCAGCCGCCCTCGATGTACCCGACCCCGAGCTCGTCGAGCAGCGGGGCGATCGCGAGCTTGTCGGCGACGGAGAGGTTCATCCCCTCCTGCTGAGCGCCGTCCCGCAGCGTGGTGTCGTAGACGTCGAACGCCCCGGCCCCCGCGGGGTGCGCCCAGCCATGCACTTCAGTCACGATCACTCTTCTCTCGACGCCGCCGAGGTGTCGCGGTGCCTGCGCACCTGACACCCCGGCGGGGGCGGGCGTTCTCAGGCCAGCCGGTGCATCCACCCGTGCGGGTCGGCCGCCCGGCCGTACTGGATGTCGGTCAGCTGCTGGCGGATGGCCATCGTGGTCGGGCCCGCCTCGCCGTCGCCGATCGTCTGGTCGAAGCCCTCACCGGCCAGGCGACCGATCGGGGTGACCACGGCGGCGGTGCCGCAGGCGAAGACCTCGGCGATGCTGCCGTCGGCGAGTCCGGTGAGGACCTCGGTCAGCGGGACGTCCCGCTCGTCGATGGCGTGCCCACGGTCGGACAGCAGGGACAGGATGGAGGAACGGGTGACGCCCTCCAAGATGGTGCCGGTCAGCCGCGGGGTCACCACGGTGCCGTCGGCGCGGACCAGGAAGACGTTCATCCCGCCGAGTTCCTCGAGCAGGGTGTTCGTCTTCGCGTCCAGGAAGCAGACCTGCTCGCAGCCCTTGGCGTAGGCCTCCTGCTGCGGGAGCAGACTGGCAGCGTAGTTGCCACCGCACTTGGCGTCACCGGTCCCACCGGGGCCGGCACGGTGGTAGTCCTGTGCGACCCAGATCGACACCGGCCGGACGCCACCGGCGAAGTAGGAGCCGACCGGGCTGGCGATCACCAGGTACTCGGCCTCCAGGCTGGCGCGCACCCCGAGGAAGGGCTCGGAGGCGTACATGAACGGCCGCAGGTAGAGGCTGGTCTCCTCGCCGCTGGGCACCCAGTCCAGGTCGGTGCGCACCAGGGCCTCGATCGACCCGAGGAAGTCCTCGACGCTGAGCTCGGGGAGGGCGAGCCGACGGGCCGAGCGCTGCAACCGGGCCGCATTGGCCCAGGGACGGAAGGTCCACACCGAGCCGTCGTCGTGCCGGTACGCCTTGAGGCCCTCGAAGATCTCCTGCGCGTAGTGCAGCACGGCGGTCGCCGGGTCGAGCTGGAGCGGGCCGTACTTCTCCACCCGGTGGTCGTGCCACCCGGCGTCCTGCGACCAGGAGATCCGGGCCATGTGGTCGGTGAACACCGAACCGAACCGGGGTGCCGCGAGGAGCGCCTCGAGGTCGGCGCCGGTGGTCGGGGTGTCGGTGGGGAGCACCTGGAAGGTGCTGAGGGCGGGGTCGGAGCTGGTCATCGGAGGGCCTTTCAGCGGGCGCGCACGTGGAACGGAATGACGGTACCCGGGGCGACGGCCGAACGGTGGACTCGGCGGGACCTCAGCCGGCGATGCGCGCGGCGAGGTCCTTGCCCACCTCGGCCGTCGTGCGTACTCGCGAGCGCTCCACCACGTCGGCGGCGACGGCCGCCTCGACCTTGGCGGCGGCCTCCGGCAGACCGAGGTGGTCCAGCAACAGGGCCACCGACAGCACGGTGGCGGTCGGGTCGGCTTTGCCCTGACCGGCGATGTCCGGCGCGGAGCCGTGCACCGGCTCGAACATGCTGGGCGCGGTGCGATCGGGGTTGATGTTGGCCGAGGCGGCCAGCCCGATGCCGCCGACCACGGCACCCGCCAGGTCGGTGAGGATGTCGCCGAACAGGTTGTCGGTGACGATCACGTCGAAGCGGGCCGGGTCGGTGACCAGGAAGATGGTCGCGGCGTCCACGTGCAGGTAGTCGACGGTGACGTCCGGGAACTCCGGGTTGATCGCCTCGACGGTGCGCCGCCACAGGTGCCCGGCGTGCACCAGGACGTTGTGCTTGTGCACCAGGGTGAGCTTCTTGCGCGGCCGGGCGGCGGCGCGGGCGAAGGCGTCCCGGACGACCCGCTCCACGCCGAAGGCGGTGTTGACGCTGACCTCGTTGGCCACCTCGTGCGGGGTGCCGAGCCGGATCGCGCCGCCGTTGCCGACGTAGGGGCCCTCGGTGCCCTCGCGCACCACCACGAAGTCGATCTCGCCCGGGTTCGCCAGCGGCGAGGTCACGCCGGGGAACAGCTTGGCCGGACGCAGGTTCACGTAGTGGTCCAGCGCGAACCGGAGCTTGAGCAGCAGACCGCGCTCCAGCACCCCGGAGGGCACCGACGGGTCACCGATCGCGCCGAGCAGGATCGCGTCGTGGGTGCGGATCGCGGCGAGGTCCTCGTCGGTGAGGGTCTCGCCGGTGGCGTGCCAGCGCCGCGCGCCCAGGTCGAAGTCGGTGGTCGCCAGGGTGTGGCCGGTGCCGCCGAGGGCCGCCTCCAGCGCGAGGAGCCCTTGCTCCACCACCTCGGTGCCGATGCCGTCACCCGCGACGACTGCCAGGTCGATCTGCTGCGCCATGCCCCTGACCCTAGCCGCGCGTCCCATTCTTCGGGACCCGGTGCTCACATGATGGACGATTCAGAACCCGGTCACCGGCACGCCCAGCTCCGTCATCGCCCGGGCCAGATCGGCCTGCGACCCGCTGAACGTCGCACGGACCGCCGAGTACGCCGGGGCGACCGTCACCTGAGCGTGACCGTCCACCACCCGCAACGACGGCGGCCGCCGCACACCGATCGAGCCGCGCACCGCCTGCGGCGGGAACTGGGCCACCCGCATCACCCACCATCGTGGCCGGTCCTCACCGCGCGCCCAGACCTCGACCCGATCCGGCAGGGCCGCCAGCACCACCGGCGTGCCGCCCATGTCGTTCCACTTCCGCGACGACACCCCGAGGGCGCGCGCCTCCAGGGCGGTCTCGGCGGTGGTGTAGGCCGGGATCACCACCGCGCCCGGGCGCAGCTCGGCGACCCGGTCGGCCAGCCTGCGGACCCGGCGCGCCACCCCGAGGACCACCCCGCCGACCAGCAGCACGGTGAACAGCACCGCGGCGAGCACGATCCCGCGTTGCTCCGGGTCCAGCGCGACGGACAGCAGCCGAACCACCGCCACCACCCCGAGCAGGACGGCGACCACCCGCATCACCCGGATCGGATCCCTCATGCCCCCACCAGCTCCCCGAGCGCGCGCTGCACCCCGGCCTGCGCCCGGTGCGGCGCCGAGGCGTTGAACCCCGAGTAGACCGGGATCACCGTCACCCGGGACACCCCGTCGGTGATCAGCAGCGCCGGGGTGGGCTGCACCTGGGCGATGCCGCCGGTCGGCATCGAGGCCAGCACCGCCACCGGCGGGAAGTCCGGTCGCCGGGTGATCGCCCAGCGCGGCCGGTCCTCCCCCGGCGCCCACACCTCGATCCGGTCCGGCAGCGCCGCCAACACCACCGGCGACCCGCCCAGCTCGTCCCAGCGCCGGTCGACGGCACCGGAGACCCGGGCGTCACCACGGGTCTCGATCGTGGTGATCCCGGCGATCACCGTCGCACCCGGACGCAGCCGGGACACCTTCGCCGCGAGCAACCGCGGCCGCCCTGCCAGACCGGTCACGAGTCCGGCGGTGACGAGCAGCGCCAGCGCGCCGATCCCCGCCACCGGCCATCGATAGTCCGACGGGACCACCGCGAGCACGAACAGGGAGCCGAGCAGCACGCTCAGCACCCGGACCGCGATCCTGAGCGCCGAGTCGCCCCTCATCGGTCGCCGGTACGCGGGTACAGCAGCTCGAACCGCTCCATCACGATCGGCAGGTCGGTGCTGAACTCGACCCCCAGCGGCGCCAGCACCCGGCGCCAGTACGTCTCGTGCTCCACCCGCCAGGACTCCAGGGTGCGGTCGTCCTCCCCCTCCGCCACGGCGTGGTCGACCGGCACCTCGCCGAACGGCACGGTGGTGACCTCGGTGGTGCGCAGCAGCGCCCGCGGGTGACCGGCGGCATCCAGCACGATCTGCAGATCACCGGGCACCGGCATCGGCTCGTCGTTGTGCTCGAACTCGATCAGCGCGGTGGAGGTGCCGGTCTTCTCACCGCTGAGCACCAACTCGAGCAGGTGGTCGGCCAGCGCCGGGTTGTCGCCGAAGGACCAGGTCGGCGGCACCATCGACCCGCTCACCCCCAGGCCGGTCACCACCGAGGTGCGCGACACCCCGGCCCGGTGCCGGGCGGCCTCCCAGAAGCGCAGGATCTCGTCGGCGGCAGCGGTGTCGTCGGTCATGGCACCGATCCTGGCAGAGAACGCGACAGGGGCCGCACCCCGGATCGGGATGCGGCCCCTGTGGGGGGGTGGCTCAGCGCGCCGCCGAACCCTCGACGTAGTCGGTGTCGGAGGGCTTGACCCAGGCGAACAGCTTGCGCAGCTCGCGGCCGACCGGCTCGATGGGGTGGTTCTGGCCCTTGGCCCGCAGCTCGGTGAACTCCGGCGCACCGGCGTCCTGGTCGCCGATGAAGCGCTCGGCGAAGGCACCGTTCTGGATGTCGGCCAGCACCGCCTTCATGTTCTCCTTCACCCGCGGGTCGATCACCCGGGGGCCGGAGACGTAGTCGCCGTACTCGGCGGTGTCGGACACCGACCAGCGCTGCTTGGTGATGCCGCCCTCGAAGATCAGGTCGACGATCAGCTTCAGCTCGTGCAGCACCTCGAAGTACGCGACCTCCGGCTGGTAACCGGCCTCGGTCAGGGTCTCGAAGCCGTACTGGATCAGCTGGGAGACACCACCGCACAGGACCGCCTGCTCACCGAACAGGTCGGTCTCGGTCTCCTCGGTGAAGGTGGTCTTGATCCCGGCGGCGCGCAGGCCACCGATGCCCTTGGCGTAGGACAGCGCCAGCGCCCAGGCGGAACCGGAGGCGTCCTGCTCCACCGCGACGATCACCGGCACGCCACGGCCGTCGACGTACTCACGACGGACCAGGTGGCCCGGGCCCTTCGGGGCGATCATCACGATGTCGTGGCCGGCCTCGGGCTTGATGTAGCCGTAGCGGATGTTGAAGCCGTGGCCGAAGACCAGGGCGGCGCCCTCGGCCAGGTTCGGCGCGATCTCGTCGCGGTACAGGTGACGCTGCACCTGGTCCGGCGCCAGGATCACCACGACGTCGGCCTCCTTGACCGCCTCGGCGACCGGCAGCACCCGCAGGCCCTCGTTCTCGGCCTTGGCGGCGGAGGCGGAGCCCTCGCGCAGGCCGATCCGCACGTCGACACCGGAGTCACGCAGGTTCAGGGCGTGGGCGTGCCCCTGGCTGCCGTAGCCGATGACGGCGACCTTCTTGGACTGGATGACGGACAGGTCGGCGTCGTCGTCGTAGAACAGCTCGGCCACGATGGGTCTCCTCTGGTTCGGTGCTGGGAATTCGGATGAAAGGTTCAGGCGGTGCGGCTGACCCGCTCCAGGGCGCGGTCGGTGATCGACCGGGAGCCGCGGCCGATGGCCACGATGCCGGACTGGACGATCTCCCGGACACCGTAGGGCTCCAGGGCCGCGAGCAGGGCGCTCAGCTTGGTGGGGCTGCCGATGGCCTCGATGGTCACGGTGTCCGGCACCACGTCGACGACGTGCGCCCGGAACAGGTCGACCACTTCCAGGACCTGGGTGCGCGTCGCGCCCTCGGCCCGGACCTTGATCAGGGCCAGTTCGCGCTGCACCGAGGCGGCGTCCTCCAGCTCGACAATCTTGATCACGTTGATCAGCTTGTTCAGCTGCTTGGTCACCTGCTCCAGGGAGAGCGAGTCCACGTCGACCACGACGGTGATCCGGGAGATCTCCTCGTGCTCGGTCGGGCCCACCGCCAGGGAGTGGATGTTGAAGGATCGGCGGGCGAACAGGCCGGCGACGCGGGTGAGCACGCCGGGCTTGTTCTCCACCAGGACGGAGAGGGTGTGTCGGGTCATCGTGATCAGTCCTCGCGGTCCCAGGCCGGGCTGATGCCCCGGGCGTACTGGATGTCGTCGTTGCTCACACCGGCGGCCACCATCGGCCAGACCATCGCGTCGCGGGAGACGGTGAAGTCCACCACCACCGGCTGGTCGTCGATCTCCATCGCGCGCTTGATCGTGGCGTCCAGATCGGCGGGCGACTCGCAGCGCAGCCCGACGGCGCCGTAGGCGTCCGCCAGCTTCACGAAGTCCGGCACGCGACGGGTGCCGTGACCGGTGTGCAGGTCGGTGTTGGAGTACCGCTGGTCGTAGAACAGGGTCTGCCACTGCCGGACCATGCCCAGCGAGGAGTTGTTCACCACCGCGACCTTGATCGGGATGTCGTTGATCGTGCAGGTGGCCAGCTCCTGATTGGTCATCTGGAAGCAGCCGTCGCCGTCGATCGCCCACACCGTGCGGTCGGGGTCGCCGACCTTGGCACCCATCGCGGCCGGGACCGAGAAGCCCATGGTGCCCAGACCACCGGAGTTGATCCAGGAGTTCGGCCGCTCGTAGCGGATGAACTGCGCCGCCCACATCTGGTGCTGACCCACCCCGGAGACGAAGATCGACTCCGGGCCACTGATCGCACCGATCCGACTGATCACCTGCTGCGGGGCCATCAGGCCGTCGGCGGTGTCGTCGTAGCCCAGCGGGAAGGTCTCCCGCCAGGAGTCCAGCTGGTGCCACCAGGCGGCCAGGTCCGGCTTGCCGTGCTGGGCGTGTGCCGCCTCCAGCTCGGGCAGCAGGTCGGCGATCACCTCGCGCAGGTCACCGACGATCGGCACGTCGGCGATCTTGTTCTTGCCGATCTCCGCCGGGTCGATGTCGGCGTGCACGATGGCCGCGTTCGGCGCGAAGGAGTCCAACCGGCCGGTCACCCGGTCGTCGAAGCGGGCGCCCAGGGCCACCACCAGGTCGGCCTTCTGCAGCGCCGCCACCGCGGCCACCGTGCCGTGCATCCCGGGCATGCCCAGGTGCTGCGGGTGGGTGTCGGGCAGCGCGCCACGCGCCATCAGGGTGGTGGTCACCGCCGCACCGGAGGCGTCCACCAGGCGGCGCAGCGCGTCGGCGGCGCCGGAGCGGATGATGCCGCCGCCGGCGAGGATCACCGGGCGGCGGGCGGTGGCCAGCAGCCGGGCGGCCTCGCGGATCTGCTTGGCGTGCGGCTTGGTCACCGGGTGGTAGCCGGGCAGATCGAGCTGCTGCGGCCAGGAGAAGGTGGTGTTCGCCTGCATCGCCGACTTCGCGATGTCCACCAGCACCGGACCGGGACGACCGGTGCTGGCGATGTGGAACGCCTCGGCGATGGTGCGCGGGATCTCGGCCGGGTCGGTGACCAGGAAGTTGTGCTTGGTCACCGGCAGCGTGATGCCGACGATGTCCGCCTCCTGGAAGGCGTCGGTGCCGATCAGCGGCGCCGCGACCTGACCGGTGATCGCCACCAGCGGGATCGAGTCCATGTTCGCGTCCGCGATCGGGGTCACCAGGTTGGTGGCACCCGGGCCGGAGGTCGCCATGCAGACGCCGACCCGACCGGTGGCGTGCGCGTAGCCCTGCGCCGCGTGGCCGCCGCCCTGCTCGTGCCGGACCAGGATGTGCCGGATCCGGGTGGAGTCCATCAGGGGGTCGTAGGTCGGCAGGATCGCACCGCCCGGGATGCCGAAGACGACCTCGGCTCCGGCCTCCTCGAGGGAGCGGACGATCGACTGGGCACCGGTCACCTGCTCGGTGATCACGGGCTGGGGTGAGCTCGGCGCGGGGGCGGCGGCGAGCCGGGACTCCGCGGTGCTCGCGGCCGTGGCGGCCGGGCGGCGGGGCGGTGCCGGGTGCGGACCCTGGACCATCAATCTCTCCTGGCGGTGGGGGGCGGTGCGGGGGATGTCACCGGCGGCTCGTCGGCAACAAAAAACCCCTCGGGTCCTCCGATGAGGGCCGATCGAGGGGTGCGCGCTGACGAGGACCTCGGGGCTTCAGCCAGCGCGCCCGGGAAGTACTACGAGGGAGATCGTCTGCATGTCCGGCACGTTACGCCCCCCGCTGTCGGGTGTCACGCCCCGACCGATTCCGTCTCACATCGTGGAGCACGGTTCCGGAGCATGGACGTCACTAGGCTCGACGGATGAAGACATCAGCAGGGGTAGCGGTCGGCGTCGTCGCCGTCGTCGTCCTGGCCGGGTGCGGGAGCGCCTCGCAGCCCGAGGCGTCCGCGCCGTCGACCACCTCCGCCGCACGCCCGACCGTCTCACCCTCGCCGGATCCCACCCCCACGGCACCGGCATCGGCACCGGCATCGGCATCGGCGAGCCAGTCCGGCACCGAGAGCACGGCCGCGAGCGCCGACGCCGCCCTGACCGTCACCGGGGTCACCGTCGAGACCCCGACCGGCACCGATGTGGTCACGGTCGAGTTCTCCGGCAGCGGCACCCCCGGCGCCATGACGACCCGCACCGCCACCGCAGCCGACCCGAGCAGCGGCGCACCGGTCGACCTGCCCGCCGACAGTTACCTCGGTGTGGTGATCACAGGCCTGACCACCCCACCCACCGGCGGACTCCAGCCCGGCAGCACCGGCCTGGGCGGGACCGTGGTCACCGGCACGGCCTTCTCCGGGGTCACCGAGGGCGAGGCGATCCTCTGGCTCGGCCTGACCGACCCCGAGGCGCCGTACCGGGTCAGCACCCTGACCGACCCGACCCGGCTGGTGATCGAGGTCGACCGCTCCGTGTCCTGACTCAGCGCACCGCACGCACGACGCGAGCCTCCCAGGGCCGGAGCACCGTCGGCTCGGCACCCTCCTCCGGGTGGGTGCCGAGCACCAGGTCGCCCCAGGACCCGTCCACCGCCGGCCAGTCGTCGCCCAGGTCGACGGCCGCCGGTTCGCCGGAGACGTTGACCGCCACCAGCAGACTGTCGTCACCGAGGGTCCGGGTGAAGGCGTAGACCTGCTCGTCCTGCGGCAGCAGCATCCGGAACGCACCCAGCGCCACGGTGTCGTCCCGGTGCCGGAGCTCGATCAGCCGCCGGTAGTGGTGGAACACCGAGTCCGGATCGGCCCGCTCGGCCGCCGCGTTGATCTCGGTGTGGTTCGGGTTGACCGCGAGCCACGGGGTACCGGTGGTGAAGCCCGCCTGCGGGCCGTCGTCCCACTGCACCGGGGTGCGTGCGTTGTCCCTACTCATGTACGCCAACCCGGCCAGCAACTGTTCGTCGGTCGCGGTGCCCAACGCGCGACTCTGCGCCACGTGCCGCACCGACTCGATGTCCCGGTACTGGTCGAACCGGGTGAAGTGGGCGTTGGTCATGCCCAGTTCCTCGCCCTGATACACGTACGGCGTGCCCCGGTGCAGGTGCAGCAGGGTCGCCAGCGCCTTCGCCGACTCCCGGCGGTAGACCCCGTCGTCGCCGAACCGGCTGACCACCCGTGGCTGATCGTGGTTGTCCCAGTAGAGGCTGTTCCACCCGGCCTCCGCCAGACCCGTCTGCCACCGGCCGAAGGTCGCCTTGAGGTCGGTCAACCGCAGCGGGCGCGGGTCGAACTTCCCGCCCGGACCATGGTCGAGCCCCACGTGCTCGAACTGGAACACCATGTCCACCTCGGCCCGCGCCGGGTCGGTGTACCGCAGCGCCTCCTCCAGGGTCACTCCCGGCGTCTCCCCCACGGTGAGCAACTGGGCGTCCCGGCCGGCGAACACCTCCCGGTGCATCTCCTGCAGGAACTCGTGCACCCGCGGCCCGTCCGTGTAGTGCGGACTGCCGTCGCCCCACACCCCGGCGATCACCGGGCCATCGGGCAGCGCGGTGTCCTTGCTGATCAGGTTGATGACATCCATCCGGAAGCCGTCGACCCCGCGGTCCAGCCACCAGCGCATCATCGCGTAGACGGCCTGGCGGACCTCCGGGTTCTCCCAGTTCAGATCCGGCTGCTTCACGCTGAACAGGTGCAGGTAGTACTCGCCGGTCGCGGGGTCCGGCTCCCAGGTGCCACCGGAGAAGAACGAGTGCCAGTTGGTCGGCTCCGCCCCCGGCTGCCCGAGCTCCATGCCCTGGCGCGGCGGCCGCCACCAGTACCAGTCGCGCTTCGGGTCGTCCGCGCTCGACCGGCTGGCCACGAACCACGGGTGCTCGTCCGAGGTGTGGTTCACCACCAGGTCCATCACCAGCTTGATCCCGCGCCCGTGCAACGCGGCGATCAACTCGTCCAGATCCGCCAGCGTGCCGAAGCTCGGGTCCACGTCCTGGTAGTCGCTGATGTCATACCCGTTGTCGTCCTGCGGCGACCGATAGATCGGCGACAGCCACACCACGTCCACCCCGAGCGCCGTCAGGTGATCCAGGTGCGCGATGATGCCGCGCAGATCGCCGATGCCGTCACCGTTGGAGTCGGCGAAGGAGCGGGGGTAGATCTGATAGACGGTGGCACGGGTCCACCAGGGGGCGTCTTCGACGGTGAAGCTCATGCGGACGAGCTTGGCACGAGCCTGCCGTCCCAGAAAGTCCCTGGACAGCATCGATACGGTTCCGTCCATGCTCCTGACCCTCGCGTCGACCACACCGGACGCGACCGACCTCGGCTACCTGCTGCACAAGCACCCGGCGCGGGCGCAGTCGTTCGACCTGTCGGTCGGGACCGCGCACGTCTTCTACCCCGAGGCCACACCCACGCGGTGCGAGGTCGCCCTGTTGCTGGAGGTGGACCCGATCGCTCTGGTCCGTGGCCACTCGGGCATCAGCTTGTCCGAGTATGTGAACGACCGACCGTATGCCGCCTCCTCGATGCTCGCTGTCGCCCTCGGACGGGTGTTCCGCACCGCGATCGCCGGGCGCTGCCCTGCGCGCCCGGAGCTGCCCGAACGGGAGTTGGATCTGGACGTGCATGTGCCCTCGGCGCCGTGCCGAGGCGGTGCCGCAGCGGCGAAGCGACTGTTCGAGCCGCTCGGATGGCAGGTCTCCGCCATCCCAATCCCGCTGGACCCGGCGATGCCGGAATGGGGCGACTCACACTACGTCGACCTGCGGATGTCCGGCCGGATGCGCGTGGCCGACGCCCTCAGCCACCTCTACGTCCTGCTCCCGGCTCTGGACTCGGCGAAGCACTACTGGGTCGGTGAGGACGAGGTCGACAAGCTGCTGCGCGCCGGAGAGCGGTGGCTCGCCGGGCACCCTCACCGTGCGGAGATCGCACGGTGTTACCTGGCCAACCGCAGCTCGCTGGCGGACTCGGCGCTGGATCGCATCACCGAGTCCGATGGCGCCGATGCCGACATCACCGATGTCGGCGAACCGGAGCCCGATCGGCCGTTAATCCCTTCCCTGGCCCGGCACCGACTGGACGCGGTGCTGGCGGTGGTGGCGGAGTCGTCAGCGCGCAGCGTCGTGGATCTGGGCTGCGGGGAGGGTCGCTTGCTGTCGCAGTTGCTGGACGATCCTCGGTATGACCGCCTCCTGGGGGTGGACGTCGCACCGCGCGAGCTGTCGAGAGCTGCCCGACGTCTGCACCTGGACACGCTGCCGGAGGCCCGACGCCGCCGGATCGACCTGATCCAGTCATCGGTGACCTACCGGGATGACCGACTCACCGGATTCGACACCGGCGTGCTGATGGAAGTGATCGAACACGTCGACCCGCCGCGCCTGGGTGCCTTCGAACGCGCGGTGTTCGAGCACGCCCGCCCGAGCACCCTGATCGTCACGACCCCGAATGTCGAGCACAACGTGCGCTACCCCTCCCTGACCGCTGGTCACGTCCGCCACCACGACCACCGCTTCGAGTGGACTCGCGCCGAGTTCCAGGACTGGGCACACGCGGTCGCCGACCGCCAGGGCTACACCGTCGACTTCCGCCCGATCGGACCCGACGATCCCGAGGTCGGACCCGCCACCCAGATGGCAGTGTTCAGCCGCAGCCAGGGAGCGACAGCATGACCGATTTGGCCATTCCCGATCTGTCGCTCGTCGTCCTGATCGGTGCCTCCGGTTCCGGGAAGTCCACTTTCGCCGCGCAGCATTTCGGACCGTTCGAGGTCCTGTCATCCGACTTCTGTCGCGGCCTGGTGTCCAACGACATCAACTCCCAGGCTGCCACTGCTGCCGCCTTCGACGTCCTGCACCACATCGCCGGCAAGCGACTGGACGCGGGTCTGCTGACCGTCGTCGACGCGACGAATGTGCAGCCCGAAGCCCGGCGCTCGCTGGTCGCGCTGGCCCGCGCGCATGACGTACTGCCAGTCGCCGTGGTGCTGGACCTCCCGGAGCGGGTCTGCCTCGAGCGTGACGCCAGCCGTCCCGATCGCCAGCTCGGCGCACGCATTGTCGGCCGCCAGGTGAGCCAGCTGCACCGCGGCCTGCGCGGATTGCGCAAAGAGGGCTTCCGGCACATCCACCATCTGACCGACGAGGCCGAGGTGGCGGCGGCCACCTTCGTCCGAACCCCGCTGCGCAGCGACCGGCGAAGCGAACACGGGCCGCTCGACGTGATCGGTGACGTGCACGGGTGCCGCACCGAGCTGGAAGCACTGCTGACCCGCCTCGGGTGGACCCTGCTTCGCGACGACCAGGGCCGTCCGGTCGATGCCAGCCACCCCGATGGGCGTCGCGCGCTGTTCCTCGGCGATCTGGTGGACCGTGGACCCGACTCTCCCGGTGTGCTGCGCCTGGTGATGGGCATGGTGCGGGCGGGTCACGCGCTCGCAGTGCCCGGAAACCACGAGCACAAACTGGTCCGCGCACTCGACGGGCGGCAGGTGCAGACCGGACATGGTCTGGCGGAGACCCTGGACCAGCTGTCCCGGGAGACCGATGAGTTCCGCCGCGAGGTGCGGGACTTCTGCGACGGACTCGTGGCCCACCTGGTGCTGGACGACGGCCACCTGGTGGTCGCGCACGCCGGTCTGGCCGAGCAGTTCCACGGTCGCGCCTCCGGTCGGGTGCGCAGCTTCGCCCTGTTCGGCGACGTCACCGGCGAGCGGGACGAGTACGGCATGCCGGTTCGCCTGCCCTGGGCCGACGACTACCGCGGACGCGCGATGGTGCTGTACGGCCACACGCCGACCCCGGTACCGACCTGGGTGAACAACACCCTGTGCCTGGACACCGGCTGCGTCTTCGGTGGTCATCTGTCGGCGCTGCGCTACCCGGAGAAGGACCTGATTCAGGTCGCCGCAGCGCAGGTGTACGCCGACCCCGGCCGCCCGTTCCCGGTCGCAGGACAGGAGGTCGCACCCGACCCCGCTCGCCGGGACCCGAATCTGTTGGACATCCAGGACGTCCTCGGCAAGCGGGTGATCGAGACCCGGTTGCACGGCCGCGTCACCATCGGTGCCGATCAGTCGACCGGGGCCCTGGAGGTGATGAGCCGGTTCGCCGTCGACCCCCGCTGGCTGCTGTACCTGCCGCCCACCATGAGCCCGTGCGCGACAGCGACCACGGGCGACCTCCTCGAGCACCCGGCGGCCGCTTTCGACCAGTTCCGTGCCGACCGGGTGGACACCGTGATCTGCGAGGAGAAGCACATGGGATCCCGGGCGGTGGTGCTGCTCTGCCGCGACCAGGACACCGCCAGCACGATTTTCGGCATGCCCACCGGCGTCACCGGCGCCGTGCACACCCGCACAGGCCGACCGTTCTTCGACCCGGAGCGGACCGAAGCACTGGTGGCGATCCTGCGTGACGCCGTCACCCGAGCGGGTCTGTGGCAGGACTCCGGGTGGTTGCTGTTCGACGGCGAGCTGATGCCCTGGTCGGTCAAGGCCCACGACCTCGTGCGCACCCAGTACGCAGCAGTGGGTGCCGCCGCGCGGGCAGCACTGCCTGTGGCAGTCGAGGTGTTGCACCGCGCGGCCGCCGCCGTGCCCGACCTCGCACCGCTGCTCGAACGCACCCGATCCCGCGCCCACAACGCGAACGCGTTCACCGCCGCCTACCGCCGCTACGTCTGGCCGGTGGACGGACTCGACGGTGTGCATCTGGCCCCGTTCCAGCTGCTCGCCAGTGCGGGGCGCACCTACGCCGACCGCTTGGTCGCCGCCGACGACACCGGCGTGTTGCAGACCACGCGGCGACTGGTGGTGGACACCTCCGACGACGCCTCGGTCGCCGCCGGAATCGACTGGTGGACCACCCTGACCGAGGCCGGTGGCGAAGGCATGGTGGTCAAGCCGCTCGACAACCAGGTGCGTGGTGGCCACGGGCTCGTGCAGCCCGGGATCAAGGTCCGCGGCGCCGAGTACCTGCGGATCATCTACGGCCCCGATTATCTCGAACCGGACAACCTGGATCGACTGCGGTCCCGGCGTCTCGGCCGCAAGCGGTCACTGGCGCTGCGGGAGTACGCGCTCGGCATGGAGGCGCTGGAACGGTTCGTGGCGGACGAGCCCATCTGGCGGGTGCACGAGGCGGTGTTCGGGGTGCTGGCGTTGGAGACGGAGCCGGTCGATCCGCGGCTGTGACACCGCGCTGACCCGATGGACTCCGCCGCCCGTCGGTGCCGAGCGTCGCACGCGTGAGAGCTGCGCACGGGGCAGCGAGAGTCGCAGGTCACGACCCACCCGGGACGACAGCTGCGGCGGCGGGAGAATTGCGCGCCAGTCAGGGCTTCGCGCCCTCGACCCGGATGCGGGTCACCCGACCGTCGGGGTAGCGGATGTCGACCACCGGCCCGCCCGACTTGGACGACGGGCGCTTGCCGATCACGGTGCCGTCCGGCTGCCGAACGATCCGGGGGGCGCTGGCGGTCATCGGGGGTCGCCCTCCTCGTGCAGGTGGTACGCGGCCGTGGGCAGGGACTTCGCGAGCGCCACGCCCGCCGGAGTCAGATCCAGCCAGGCCAGCCAATGCCACACCCCTTCGTGCTCGCGGTAGAGACGGCTGATCCAGGCGAGCGCATCCTGGTCGGAACCGTCGTAGGGCACGAACTCACCCTGGGTGTACACGTCCCCGATCCGAGCCAGTTCGTTCTCGAGCAGATGGACGATCACCGGCAGCACGTATTCCTCGGGCGCCATCTGTTCGCCCGAGGGCGACGGGACACTCGGGGCACCGTAGTAGATCGCCATCGCTTCGAGGTCGCCGAGGGAGACCCAATCATCCAGACCTCCCTGGACTGCCGCGATCAGAACCTCGTCCTGAAGATCACCGAGATGTTCCGTCATGCGTCGTCGTCGCTCTCGCGGATGTGGTAGCGGGCGGTCGGTAGCGATTCGGCGAGCGCCTTGCCTTTGCGAGTGAGTTCCATCCACACCGCGTAATCCCACGCACCCTGCCTCTCGCGGTAGATCTTGGCCACCCACGCGAGCGCTTCCTCATCGCTACCGTCGAAGCGAACGAATCGACCCTGCGTGTACACGTCACCGATCCGTACCAGCCCGTCGCCCACAAGGCGCGCGATCACGGGAATGACGTACGACTCAGAGATCATCACGAACCGGTCCGGCGACGGAATCCTGGGCGCCCCGTAGAAGATTGCGACAGCCACCACGTCTCCTAGTGCAATCCAGTCGTCAAGGCCGACTTGCAGGGTCGCCGTTTCGATATTCTTCAGCATCTCACTGTTCAATATGCACCTTGATCTTCGTTCCGTTCGGGAATGTTATATCCAATGTCGGACCGCCACTGGTCGATGTTTCCCGCAATCCCACGCGCGTCGTATCCGGCAGTTGCACCATCTTGCCGTCCTTTGCGTACGCACCCGTCGTGGGCGTCACATCCTTGCCACCGACGCTCAGTTCGTCGTACAGCGCCCGCAGTTCGTCCTCAGTCTCCACCACCCGTACGTCACGACCGGTGCTCGCCTTCGTCGCCGCAGTGGCCCGCCGCCTCACCTCCGCCGCGTCCAACGTCGCCGGTGTCCCCGCGCCCCGCGCCGCCCCCTGCAACGGAGCGACGGCACTCTCCCCCGCCGCCTCGGTCGCCGCCCGCCCGATCCCATGCGCGACCAGCCCCGCCCCCGCCGCGATCGCTGCCAATCCCGCCGCGCCGACCGCAACGCCGCCGGGTGCGCCGACCCCGGTGGCGTCGAGCACCAGGCCACCGCCCTCGGCCGCGATGCCGCCCTGGATCAGCGCCAACCCGGCGAGGATCTCGCCGACCAGATCAGGGTTCTGCATCAGCGCATTCCCGAAGGACAGCACCGCGTTGCCGAGCGCCGCACCCACATCGCTCGCGCCGTGCCAGGCGTCCGACCACGCGCCGCCGACCCGGTCCCAGAAGCTCGGATCGTCCTGCGGCAGTTCGTTGCTCGCTGCCCGGATCTGGGCGGCGGCCGCCTGAGCGGACTCCTCGACCTGACGTTGCGCGCTGGTGGCGATGATCAGCGCCTCGTCCCGGAGCGGGGCACCGGGGTCGGGCACGATGGGCCGATGCTGTGCCGGACAGGTGTCGGTGGATCCACGGCGCCGGGGAACGACGTCTCCCCGGGACGAGGGCAGCGGCAGTCCGGCCTGAACCGTCAGCCGGTCACCGTGTTCCCACAGCCCGATCGCCTCGTCCGCGCGCCGACGGGCGTGCGCCAGACACTCGGCATGGTCGTCGACGGCTCTGGCGGCTCGGTGGTGCGCCCACGCCGTCGCCTGGTACGCGGCGGGCAACACCGTGGCACTCGCCCGGAACTGCTCCCCTGCTGCACCGTGCCACTCGACCTGCGCGCAGGCGCGGGCCACATCGTCACCGATGACATCGTAGAGCTGACCCTGGGCTCGCAGCCGGTCGGCGGTGTCCTGGAGGCCGAACAGGTCCCCGGGCAGGAGGTCGTCCGGCGCGTGGATGCCGCGCAGGCTGGTGACCGTCATCCGGCAGCCGCCCGGGCCAGCGCCTCGTCCGCCGCCTGATACACCCGCAAAGCACCGCGCAGCCCGTCGGATACCCCCGTACTGGCGTCCCGCAACCGCCGCCCGACCGTCACCCCGTCCGCCCCGAACGCGCGAAGCGCCGCTGTCAGTCGGTCGTCCCCGGCGTCCACCTCCACCATGGACCGATGCGGGTCGCAGTCGGAGGCCGCGTAGGCCACCACGTCACCGGCCAACTCCATCGAGTGCAGGTCGACATCGAGTGTGGGCATGCCGTGGCCGACCTTTCACCAGGGAACAGGGAAAGGCTGCGGCTCGCGCTCAATCTAACAACGCTGTCAAACAGCGCCGAAATCGTCTAAAAGACCTAAATCAACACGGCCCCGGTCGACGCCGATTGCACCAACTTGGCGTACTTCGCCAGTACTCCCCGGGTGTACTTCGGGGTCAGCGGCGCCCACCCCTCCCGCCGGGCCGCCAGCTCTGCGGCATCGACAACCACGTCGATGGTCGCGTTCGCCACGTCCAGCCGGATCCGGTCGCCGTCCCGGACGAAGGCGATCGGACCACCGTCAACCGCCTCGGGGGCAATGTGGCCCACGCACAGGCCGGTGGTGCCGCCGGAGAACCGGCCGTCGGTGAGCAGGAGCACGTCCTTCCCCAGGCCCGCGCCCTTGATCGCACCCGTGATGGCGAGCATCTCGCGCATGCCGGGACCACCCTTGGGGCCCTCGTAGCGGATGACCACGACGTCGCCCGCGGTGATCGTGCCGTCCTCCAGGGCGTCCAGGGCCGCGCGCTCGCGCTCGAACACCCGGGCGGTGCCCTCGAAGACGTCGGAGTCGAAGCCGGCCGACTTCACCACGGCGCCCTCGGGCGCCAGGCTGCCGGACAGGATGGTGATGCCACCGGTGCGGTGGATCGGGTTGTCCAGTGCGCGCAGGATCTTGCCGTCCGGGTCCGGCGGGTCGATGTCGGCGAGGTTCTCCGCGACGGTCTTCCCGGTGACGGTGAGGCAGTCGCCGTGCAGCAGACCCGCGTCCAGCAGGGCCTTCATCACCACCGGCACGCCGCCGATCCGGTCCACGTCGTTCATCACGTACCGGCCGAAGGGCTTGAGGTCGCCGAGGTGCGGCACCTTCGCCGCGACCCGCTTGAAGTCGTCGAGGGTGAGGTCGACCTCGGCCTCGTGCGCGATGGCCAGCAGGTGCAGGACGGCGTTGGTCGAGCCACCGAAGGCCATCACCACGGCGATCGCGTTCTCGAACGCTTCCTTGGTCATGATCTGCCGGGCGGTGATCCCCTGCCGCAGCAGCTCGACCACCGCCTCACCGGACTTGTGCGCGAAGTGGTCGCGGCGGCGGTCGGCGCTGGGCGGGGCGGCGGAACCCGGCACGGACATGCCCATCGCCTCGGCCACCGACGCCATCGTGTTGGCGGTGTACATGCCACCGCAGGCACCCTCACCGGGGCAGATCGCCCGCTCGATCCGGTCCAGGTCGCCCGTGCTCATCAGGCCACGGGCGCAGGCGCCGACGGCCTCGAAGGCGTCGATCAGCGTGACGTCCTTCTCGGTGCCGTCCTCCAGCTTCACCCAGCCGGGCATGATCGATCCGGCGTAGAGGAAGACGCTCGCCAGGTCGAGCCGGGCGGCGGCCATCAGCATGCCGGGCAACGACTTGTCGCAGCCGGCCAGCAGCACCGAGCCGTCCAGCCGCTCGGCGGACATCACGGTCTCCACCGAGTCGGCGATGATGTCCCGGCTCACCAGGGAGAAGTGCATGCCCTCGTGACCCATCGAGATGCCGTCGCTGACCGAGATGGTGCCGAACTCCAGCGGGTAGCCACCGGCCGCGTGCACTCCGCCCTTGACCGCCTGGGCCAGGCGTTGCAGCGACAGGTTGCACGGCGTGATCTCGTTCCAGGACGAGGCGACGCCGATCTGGGGCTTGTCCCAGTCGTCGTCACCCATCCCCACCGCGCGGAGCATGCCGCGCGAGGCGGTGGCCTCGATTCCGTCGGTGACCTGCCGCGACCGCGGCTTGATGTCCGGGCTCATGCGCCGACTCTAGGCACGAACCGCCCGGTCAGCTACGGGTGCGGGTCCCGAGACCTGCGCGGTCGGTGCTCAGCGGCGGATCCGGCTCACGTCACGCACCGCGCCGCGGTCGGCGCTGGTCGCCATCGCCGCGTAGGCCTGGAGCGCGGGCGAGACGTAGCGGTCCCGGTCCTTCGGCTGCCACGGGTTCTCGCTGGCCTCCATCTTGGCGCGGCGCTCGGCCAGCACCTCGTCCGGGACGTTCACCCGGATCAGGCGGGTCTCGACGTCGATCTCGATCTCGTCGCCGTCCTCGATCAGCCCGATGGTGCCACCGGCGGCCGCCTCCGGGCTGATGTGCCCGACCGAGATGCCGCTCGACCCACCGGAGAACCGGCCGTCGGTGATCAGTGCGCACACCTTGCCCAGGCCGCGACCCTTGATGAAGGAGGTCGGGTAGAGCATCTCCTGCATGCCGGGGCCACCGGCCGGACCCTCGTAGCGGACCACCACGACGTGGCCCGGCTCCACCTGCTTGGTGAGGATCTTCTCGACCGCCTCGTCCTGCGACTCGCAGACCAGGGCCTTCCCGACGAAGTGGAACACGTCCGGGTCGATGCCCGCGGTCTTGAGGATCGCCCCGTCGTCGGCGAGGTTGCCGCGCAGCACCGCCAGCCCACCCTCGACGGTGTAGGCGTGCTCGACGTTCCGGATGCAGCCGCCGGCGCCATCGGTGTCCAGGGAGTCCCAGACGTTGGAGGTGGAGAACGCCTGGGTGGTGCGCACCCCGCCCGGCGCGGCGTGGAACAGTGCCTGCGCCCGGTCGGTGGCCCTGCCGCCCCGGATGTCCCAGTCGTCCAGCCAGGCGCGCAGGGTCGGGGTGTGCACGCTGGTCACGTCGTGGTCGAGCAGACCGCCGCGGTCCAGTTCGCCGAGCAGCGCGGGGATGCCACCGGCCCGGTGCACGTCCTCCATGTGGTAATCCGGGTGGTTCGGCGCCACCTTCGCCAGGCAGGGCACCCGACGGCTGATCGCGTCGATGTCCGCCAGGGTGAAGTCGACCTCGGCCTCCTGCGCCGCCGCCAGGATGTGCAGCACGGTGTTGGTCGAACCGCCCATCGCCACGTCCAGGGCCATCGCGTTGCTGAACGCGGCGCGGGTCGCGATCCCGCGGGGGGCGGCGGTGTCGTCCTCGTCGTCGTAGTACCGGCGCGCCAGGTCGACGATGGTGCGTCCGGCCTCCAGGAACAGCTCGCGGCGGGCGGTGTGGGTCGCCAGGGTGGAGCCGTTGCCCGGCAGCGACAGGCCGAGGGCCTCGGTGAGGCAGTTCATCGAGTTGGCGGTGAACATCCCGGAGCAGGAGCCACAGGTCGGGCAGGCGTTCTCCTCCACCCGCGCCAGCGACTCGTCGGAGACGTTGTCGTCGGCGGAGTAGTTGATCGCGTTGATCAGGTTCAGCGGGGTCTTCGCGACGCCGTCGGTGATCACCGCCTTGCCGGCCTCCATCGGCCCGCCGGACACGAAGATCACCGGGATGTTCAGCCGCAGCGCCGCGTTGAGCATGCCCGGGGTGATCTTGTCGCAGTTGGAGATGCAGACCAGCGCGTCGGCGCAGTGCGCCTGCACCATGTACTCCACCGAGTCCGCGATCAGATCGCGGCTGGGCAGCGAGTAGAGCATCCCGGCGTGGCCCATCGCGATGCCGTCGTCCACCGCGATGGTGTTGAACTCCTTCGCGACGCCCCCGGCATCCTGGATCGCCGAGGCCACCAGGTCGCCCATGTCCTTGAGGTGCACGTGACCCGGGACGAACTGGGTGTACGAGTTGGCGATCGCGATGATCGGCTTGCCGAAGTCCTCGGACCCCATGCCGGTCGCACGCCAGAGGGCGCGGGCACCGGCCATGTTGCGGCCGTGGGTGGAGGTACGAGAGCGCAGCGGACGACTCATGGCGTCACGGTACGACGCAGACGCAGGTTCTGGTGACAGCCGTCCGGCCAGTGATCGACCAGCCGGTGAGACGCGGCGTCAGTCCCGCGCCTGCCAGGTGCAGATGCACGCCTCGTTGCCCTCCGGGTCGGCCAGCACCCAGAACGCTGGTGCCCGCCGGTCGGACACCAGCACCCCACCCGCCGCGAGCGCTGCGGTCACCCGTGCCTGGGCCTGGTCGTGCGGCACCGTGACGTCCAGGTGGATCCGGTTGCGCTGCGGCCGGGGCTCGTCCATCTGCTGGAACCAGTACGCGGGCGAGACACCGGTCGGATCGACCAGCGCGTCCTCCCCGTCGTCGACGTAGCCGAGCACCGCACGCCAGAACGGCCGGACCGACGGGATGTCCAGCGCGTCGATCGCCACCTCGTGCACGCTCAGGGTCTCCGGGGCGCCCGGAACGCCCATCCGGTCGGCCAGGTCGCTGATCGCGGTCGCGAGCCGCAGGTCCTTGACGGTCAGCCCTCCGGCGTCGTGGCTGGTCACCACGACACCGACCCGCCCCCAGGACAGGGTCAGCTCGGGATGGTGCTGCTGGGCCTCGGCCAACGCGGCCACCTCGGCGGCGAAGCTCGCGCCGGTGGCGTAGTCGGCGGGCCGGAAGGCAGCCGCCAGGGTGCGCAGCAGCACCCGCCAGTGCCGCGGGTCGGCGTACCGGGTGGCGGTGGCGGAGTCGATGCGCTCGGTCATGCGACCAGGGTGACAGCGGCCACCGACATCCGCTTGCCCTTGACGTAGCGTCAACTGGAACGGTGATCCGCGTCCACATCACCACGAAGGGGGATGAGCACGTGCACGTCGACGGCGGCCCGTGGACCACCAGCGAGGTGGTCCGTCTGTCCGGGGTGACTTCGCGCACGCTGCGGCATTACGACGCGATCGGGCTGCTGCGTCCGCTCGGCATCGGGTCGGGCTGCCAGCGGAGTTACGGGCCGGCGGAGCTCCTGCGCCTGCAGGAGATCCTGGTGCTGCGGCACCTGGGACTGCCGCTGGCCGAGATCGCCGTTGCGCTCGATTCCGGCACCGACCGGGTCACCGCGCTGCGAGCGCACCTCGACCGGCTGCTGGCCCAGCGTGACCAGCTGGACCGCCTCGCGCGCACCGTCGCCGACACGCTCACCGCCCTGGAAGGAGGCACCACCATGACCGCCGATGCCCTGTACGAGGGATTCGACCACCGCCGGTACGAGCAGGAGGCCCGCGACCGCTGGGGTGGCCCCGAGGTCGATCACAGCGCCGCCCGCTGGGAGGCGATGACCGAGGACGAGCGCCGGGCGAACGTCGCCGAGGCCGACGCGGTGAACCGGGAGCTGGCCGAGCTGATGACCGGCGGGGTCCCGGCCGAGGACCAGCGCACCCGCGCCCTGGTGGCCCGGCACCACGCATGGCTGAGCACGTTCTGGGTCCCGGACGCCGCGACGTACCGCTGCGTGGGGGCGATGTACGTCGAGGACACCCGGTTCGCGGCGACCTACGACGCGGTGGCCCCCGGCCTGGCCGGCTACCTGCGGGACGCGATCAGCGCGCACGCCGACCAGGTGGCGTGATCGGCGGGTTCGCGCGGGCCGCCCGGTGGGACTTGCGGCCTAGGTGACCGGCTCGGGCCCAGGGCAGTCTGGCGTCGCGGATCACGCGAGCCACGAGCTCGGCGGCCCGCTGACTCCCGGGGACGCCGACCCGCTCCCGGGGAACGAACGTCGAGGCATCATCGGCTCATCGCCCGGGCCGGTGGTGCCTCGACTCGTGCGGGCCCGTTCACCCGCGCCCGGGTCGCCGTCCAGGTCGGTGCTGGCTACCGTGACCGCGGTGACAGCACTGCACTGGTTCCGCCGCGACCTGCGGATCGGCGACAACCCCGCCCTGATGGCGGCGGCCGACTCCGGTGACGTCCTCCCGGTGTTCGTCCTCGACCCGGACCTGTGGGAGTCCGCCGGGACGCCGCGGCGCGCCTACCTGGTCAGCAGCCTGCGGGCGCTGGACGAGCAGCTCGGCGGGCACCTGGTGGTCCGTCACGGCCGTCCGGATGCCGTGATCCCGGCGCTGGCCGCGGAGGTCGAGGCGGAGGCGGTGCACATCGCCACCGATGCGGCGCCCACCGGCCGCGGGCGCGACCGCCGGGTGGAGGACGCGCTGGACGTGCCGCTGATCCGCACCGGGTCGCCCTATGCGGTCACCCCGGGCCGGGTGCGTACCGGGGGCGGCGAGGGCTACAAGGTGTTCACCCCGTTCCGGCGCGCGTGGCAGGACCACGGCTGGCACTCCCCCGCCCCGGATCAGCACGCGGCGCGGCGGCGGTTGCAGTTGGTCGACGGGGTGCGTTCCGATGACCTGCCGCGGGCCGAGCCGCCGGAGGGTCTGACCTTGCCGGAGGCCGGTGAGGAGGCGGCGCTGGACCGGTGGGCGCAGATGCTGGCCGGCCCGCTGGCGCAGTACAAGGCCGAACGCGACCGACCCGACCTGGACAGCACCTCGCGCCTGTCGGTGCCGTTGAAGTGGGGCGAGATCCACCCGCGCACCATCCTGGCCGACCTGGCGCATCGCCGGTCGGTGGCCGCCGATACCTTCCGGGGTCAGATCGCTTGGCGCGACTTCCACGCCGATGTGCTGTTCCACAGTCCGTCGGCCCGGGACACCTCGCTGACCACCGTGCTGCCCGAGGACTCCTGGGCCGAGGGTGCCGATGAACGCCATGCGCTGGAGACCTGGGCCGCCGGGCGGACCGGCTATCCCCTGGTCGACGCCGGGATGCGGCAGCTGCTGGCCGAGGGCTGGATGCACAACCGGGTGCGGATGGTGGTCGCCTCCTTCCTGGTCAAGGACCTGCACGTCCGGTGGCAGCGCGGCGCGGAGCACTTCATGGCCTGGCTGGTGGACGGGGACGTGCCGCAGAACCAGCTGAACTGGCAGTGGGTGGCCGGGACCGGACGCGACGCGGCGCCGTACTTCCGGGTGTTCAACCCGGTGCGGCAGGGACTCACCTACGACCCCGAGGGTCGGTACGTCCGCCGCTGGGTGCCCGAGCTGCGCGACATCCCGGGCAAGGCGGTGCACGAGCCGTGGAAGCTGCCCGAGTCGGCGGCCCCGGACTACCCGGCACCGATGGTCGATCACGCCGCCGAGCGGGCCGCCACGTTGGACGCCTACCAGGAGCATCGACGCCGATAGGTACTAGGTCCTACCCGTCCAGCACCGCTCTCCCGGTCCGCCCGGCCCTCGCCGACCCGGCTGGGCGTTTTCCTGGGACCAACGGCCCACGGAAATCGCCTCAGTCGCCTTGTCTCACCCGATCAGTCGCCCTCCCGGGACCACCTCGGGACCTTCGACCCGGACATCCGCGCGTTCGATGCAGCACATTGGGAAAACCATCACAAAGATGGCACCGAACGAACCGGAGAGCCGAGACATGACCGCCACCACCGCACCCAGCGCCGCCGCCCCCGTCGCCGCAACGCCGGCCGTCCGTACTCAGGAGGACGTGCTCACCTCTGCTCCGGCTCGCCGGACTCTGGCCGTCCTGCGCTACGCGACCGGCTTCATCTTCCTCTGGGCCTTCCTGGACAAGACCTTCGGTCTGAACTTCTCCACCGCGTCGGCCGACGCCTGGATCCACGGCGGCAAGCCCTCGCAGGGCTTCCTGACCTTCGCCGCCACCGGCCCGCTGCAGGGCTTCTTCAACGGCATCGCCAGCCCCGCCAGCGACGTGCTGTTCATGCTCGGCATGCTCGCGATCGGCCTGGCCGTGATGCTCGGCATCGGCACCCGCGTGGCCGCCGTCTCCGGCACCCTGGTGATGGCCATGATGTGGCTGGCCGAGTGGCCGGTCGGCGCCAGCGGCACCGGCACCAACCCGTTCGTCGACTACCACGTCATCTACGCGCTGGTCCTGATCCTGGTCGCCCTGACCTACGCCGGCGACACCTGGGGCCTGGGCAAGATGTGGAGCCGCCTGCCGATCGTCCAGAAGAACCAGTGGCTGCGCTGAGCACCTGCTGACATCGGCGAAGGGCCGACCCCGATGGGGTCGGCCCTTCGCCGTGTTCACACCCCGCGCAGTGCGCGGTACTCGTCCTCCAGCATCGACATGATGATCGCGTCGCACCAGCCGTCGCCGTCGCGGTAGGCGTCCCGGCGTCGGCCCTCGTGGCGGAAACCGATGTTCTCGTACAGCGAGTGCGCACGGGCGTTGATGCTGAGCACGTCCAGCTCCACCCGGTGGGTGCCGATACCGTCGAACGCCAGGCCGAGCACCAGCTCGATCGCCTCGGTCCCGTAGCCGCGACCGCGATATCCCGGGCGCATGACCAGCCGCATGTTCGCACTGCGCAGGGTGTCGTCGATGTCGTTCAGCACGATCTCGCCCAGGAAGTCGTCCGACCGGTTCGCGGTGATCGCCAGATCGATCCGCCCCGGCTGGTCGGCGACGGTCGCGCACCAGCGGTCGATCTGCTGCCGGGTGAAGGTGTCGGTGGTGCCGGTGGTCCGCATCGCCTCCGGGTCGTTCACCATCTCCCACATGTGCGCAGCGTCGTCGGCCCGCACCGGGCGCAGCCGGACCATCTCCCCCTCGAGGGTGGGCTTGTCCATGACTCCTCCTGTGTCGGTACCGAGGTCGATGCTAGGACCGGCGTGTTACGCGGACATGGCGACGGCGCGGGCGATGCATCCGCCCGCGCCGTCGACCTGCCGTGTCAGCCCTGGACGCGCTCCAGGACCAGCTCGCGCACGCGACCGGCGTCCGCCTGGCCCCGGGTCGCCTTCATCACCGCACCGATGATCGCGCCCACCGGTCCGAGGTTGCCGGAGCGGATCTTGTCCGCGATGTCCGGCTGCGAGGCCAGCGCCGCGTCGATCGCCTCGAGCAGCGGGCCGTCGTCGGAGACGACCTCCAGTCCACGGGCCACCACGACCTGCTCCGGGTCGCCCTCGCCGGACAGCACGCCCTCCAGCACCTGGCGGGCGAGCTTGTCGTTGATCCGACCGGCGTCGACCAGCTGCTGCAGCTGCCCGATCTGCGTCGGGGTGATCGGCAGCTCGGCCAGCTCGACCTCCTGGGTCTTCGCGGTCCGGGCCAGCTCACCCATCCACCACTTGCGGGCAGCGGCCGGGCTGGAACCCGCGGCGACGGTGGACTCGATCAGCTCCACCGCACCGGCGTTGATCACGTCGCGCATCTCCGGGTCGGAGTAGCCCCACTCGCCCTGCAACCGGCGACGACGGGCCGCGGGCAGCTCGGGCAGGTTCGACCGGATCTCCTCCACCCACTCCCGGGACGGGGCGACCGGCACCAGATCCGGCTCCGGGAAGTACCGGTAGTCCTCGGCGTCGGACTTGATCCGGCCCGAGGTGGTGATCCCGGTGTCCTCGTGCCAGTGCCGGGTCTCCTGGATGACGGTGCCCTGCTCGTCCAGCACGGCCGCCTGGCGGCTGATCTCATACCGGACCGCCCGCTCCACCGACCGGAACGAGTTCACGTTCTTGGTCTCGGTGCGGGTGCCCAACGGCGACTCGGGGGTCGGCCGCAGGGACACGTTCACGTCGGCACGGACGTTGCCGCGCTCCATGCGTGCTTCGGAGACCTCCAACGCGCGGAAGATGTCCCGGAGGGTCTGCACGTAGGCGCGGGCCACCTCCGGCGCACGTTCACCGGCACCGGTGATCGGCCGGGTGACGATCTCCACCAGCGGGATCCCGGCGCGGTTGTAGTCGACCAGCGAGTGGTCGGCACCCTGGATACGACCGGTCGAACCACCCACGTGGGTGTTCTTCCCGGCGTCCTCCTCCATGTGCGCCCGCTCGATGTCCACCCGGAACACCGTGCCGTCCTCCAGCTCGACGTCGATCCACCCGTCGAAGGCGATCGGCTCGTCATACTGCGAGGTCTGGAAGTTCTTCGGCACGTCCGGGTAGAAGTAGTTCTTCCGGGCGAAGCGGCAGGTCTCGGCGATCTCGCAGTTCAGCGCGAGACCGATCCGGATCGCGTACTCCACGGCGACCCCGTTGACCACCGGCAGCGCGCCGGGCAGGCCCAGGGACACCGGGGTGACGGCGGTGTTCGGCTCAGCGCCGAAGGTCTGCGGCGCGGCGTCGAACATCTTGGTGGCGGTGCCGAGCTCGACGTGCACCTCGATGCCGATCACCGGGTCGAAGCGGCTGACCGCCTCGTCGTAGTCGACCAGATCGACGACGCTCACTTGCCCACCTCCAGCTCAGGCGCCTGCGACAGCAGCGAGCCGCCCCAGGACTTCTCCAGCAGCGCCTCGAGGGCGGCGCCCACCCGGTACAGCCGGTCGTCGGCCTTCGCCGGGGCGAGGACCTGGAACCCGGCGGGCAGGCCGTCGTCGGACAGACCGCTCGGCAGCGACAGACCCGGGATGCCGGCCAGGTTCGCCGGGATGGTCGCGACGTCGTTCAGGTACATCGCCAGCGGGTCGTCCAGCTTCTCACCGAGCTTGAAGGCGGTGGTCGGCGTGGTCGGCGACACCAGCACGTCGGCGGCGGCGAAGGCGTTCGCGAAGTCCCGCTGGATCAGGGTGCGGACCTTCTGGGCGCTGCCGTAGTAGGCGTCGTAGTACCCGGCGCTCAGGGCGTAGGTGCCCAGGATCACCCGGCGCTTGACCTCGTCACCGAAGCCCTGGCCACGGGTGGCGGCCATCACGCGCTCGGCGGTGAGAGGACCGTCCTCCGGCTCGACCCGCAGACCGAAGCGCATCCCGTCGAACTTGGCCAGGTTGCTGGACGCCTCGGACGGCATGATCAGGTAGTACGCGCCCAGCGCGTACTCGAAGTGCGGGCAGGACACCTCGACGATCTCGGCACCGGCCGAGCGCAGCAGCTCCAGCGACTCGTGGAAGCGCGCCAGCACGCCGGGCTGGTAGCCCTCGCCCTGCAGCTCGGTGATGACACCGACCCGCAGACCGGACAGGTCACCGGTGGCACCCTGCCGGGCGGCGGCGACCAGGGACGGCAGCGGCTCCGGGATCGAGGTGGAGTCGCGCGGGTCGTGGCCGCCGATCAGCTCGTGCAGCAACGCGGAGTCCAGCACGGTCCGGGTGACCGGGCCCGCCTGATCCAGGCTGGACGCCATCGCGATCAGGCCGTAACGGGAGATCGAGCCGTAGGTCGGCTTCACCCCGACGGTGCCGGTGACCGCGGCGGGCTGCCGGATCGAGCCACCGGTGTCGGTGCCGATCGCCAGCGGCGCCTCGAAGGCGGCGACGGCTGCCGCCGAACCACCACCGGAACCACCCGGGATCCGGTCCAGGTCCCACGGGTTGTGGGTGTCGCCGTAGGCGGAGTGCTCGGTGCTGGACCCCATGGCGAACTCGTCCATGTTGGTCTTGCCCAGGATCGGCAGCCCGGCGGCCTTGATCCGCTCGACCAGGGTGGCGTCGTACGGCGGCACCCAGCCCTCGAGGATCTTCGAGCCGGCGGTGGTGGGCAGCCCCTGGGTGACGACGACGTCCTTCACCGCGATCGGGACTCCGGCCAGCGGGTGCAGCTGCTCCCCGGCGGCCCGGCGGGTGTCGATGTCGGCGGCGGTGGCCAACGCCTCGTCCGCCGAGACGTGCAGGAACGCGTGCACGGCGGGTTCGACGGCGGTCATCCGGTCCAGGTGCGCCTGGGTGGCCTCCACGCTGGAGACCTCGCCTGCGGCCAGCTTCTCGGCCAGGTCGGCGGCACTGAGTCGGGTCAGGTCGGACGATGCGGTCACGATCACTCCTCCCCGAGGATCTGCGGCACGAGGAACTTCCCGTCCTCCGCCGCGGGCGCACCGGACAGCGCGTCGGCCTGCGACAGCGGCTGCTCGGGCACGTCGGCACGGAAGACGTTCGTCATCGGCAGCGGGTGGCTGGTGGCCGGGACATCGGGGGTGGCGACTTCGCTGACCCGGGCGACCGAGTCGACGATCACCTGGAGTTCGCCGACCAGCCGGTCGACCTCCTCCGGCTTCAGGTCGATGCGCGCCAGGCCCGCGACGCGCGCGACCTCATCACGAGAAAGAGAGGACATGCCGGGGAGTCTAGTGGTGCCACGCCCGGCACCGGGGTCATACCCGCGCGGCCGAGACCAGTGCCAGCACCGCGTCGCCGTAGGCGTCGGCCGCACGGTCGGCGACGAACGACCGCTCCGGCTGCCCCGGGAGCTCGACCACCACCTGGAACCGGCCGTCCAGCGACCGGGCCAGCGACCTGAACGTGCCGCCGAGCAGCTCGCGCAACTGGTCCTCCCGGGGCAGCCACACCGCGTCCTCCTGGGTCACCGAGTCCACCGCCCACTCGGTGGTCCCGTTGAAGCCCAGCACGGTGCCGGTCGGGTAGTCGTGCGCCTCGATCGTCATCTCACTGATCGTGAACACCTCGTCGGCCATCGCGGGCTGCCGGATCACGAACCGGTCACCGGAGGCCGGGGTCCACCGCACCCCGGCGGCCCGCAGCATCTCGGCACGGTCCAGTGCGAGCAGCCCGGCGGTCGAGGAGGTCGTCATCGGCTCAGCGTGCACCGGCGGCCACCTCAGCACCACCTCAGCCGCGACCCGCACCGTGGGACGGCCCGACCGACCGATCCGCACCGCACCCCCTCAGCAGCAGGGTGGAACGTGCCGGACGGACCGGCAGCGCAGTGGAGGAGGACGATCATGGATCTGATCTGGGGACCGGCACCCGATGCCGAGGTGCGCTACCGGCAGCAGGTGGTCCGGGACACGGCGCATGACGCGGGGCTGCACTGGCGCTGGCGTCGCCGCCGGTGACCCGATCGGTGCCGCAGGTGTCGGCGGCTGCTGCGACCATCGACCCCATGAGTTGGTCGGCGGCCCGGATGCCGTTCATCGCACGCGAGGCGGAGATCGCCTCGCTGCTCGCCGCGGTCGGTCGGGCGGCGGACGGCGAGCCCGGCCTGGTGCTGCTGGGCGCGGACGCGGGGGTGGGCAAGACCCGACTGCTGGATCAGGTGTCCCGCCTGGTCACCGCCGACGGCGGCCGGGTGGTCACGGGACACTGCATCGACCTGGGCGGGATCGGACTGCCCTACCTGCCGTTCGTCGAGGTGCTGCGGCGGTTGACCGAGGACCCGGCGCCGGAGGTCTCGGCGGTCGTCACCGAACGTCCCGCCCTGGGTCGGTTGCTCCCCGGTGGCACCGGACCGGAGGAACCCGCCGAGCGCCTGCAGCTCTTCGACGGAGTCGCCGCACTGCTCGCAGCGGCCGGTCGCGCCCACGGACCGCTGGTGGTGGTGCTGGAGGACCTGCACTGGGCGGATGCGTCCAGTCGGGACCTGCTGCGCTTCCTGGTCGCCCGGCTGCGGACCGAGCCGGTGCTGCTGGTCGGCTCCTATCGCGCCGACGACCTGCACCGACGCCACCCGCTGCGCCCGGTGCTCGCCGACCTCGGACGCCATCCTCGGGTGGAACGGATCGATCTCGCCCCGTTCGACACCGCCGAACTGCGGGCGTTCACCACCGCCCTGACCGGTGCGCCGCTACCGGAGGAGGCTTTGCGCCGGATCGAACGCCGATCGGAGGGCAACGCGTACTTCGCCGAGGAGCTGACTGAGGCGGGCACCACCGGCGCCGAGCTGCCGGAGACCCTGGCCGAGGTGCTGCGCGCCCGGGTCGAGGATCTGGAACCCGCCACCCGGCGCCTGGTACGCACGGCGGCGGCCGCCGGACGGCGGGTGAGCGAGCCCCTGCTGCGCGCGGTGGCGCTGCCGGGCGACGACGTGGACGCCGCGCTGAGGGAGGCCGTCGCGCACCACGTGCTGGTCGGTGAGGACGACCGGGTGGCGTTCCGGCACGCCCTGCTGGCCGAGGCGGTGTACGCCGATCTGCTGCCTGGCGAACAGGTGGCGTTGCACCGGGACTATCTGCGCGCGATCGCGGAACAGCCGACTCTGGGCACTGCCGCCGAACGCGCCCACCACGCGCTGCTCGCCCGGGACGACCGCTCGGCGCTGTCGGCCGCCCGCGAGGCCGCCACCGAGGCGGCACGACTCCTGGCACCGGACGAGGAGCTGCGGCACCTGGAGACCGTGCTCCGGCTCTGGCCGGCCGTGCCGTCGGCCGCCGACGAGCTGGGCACCGATCGGGTGCGCCTCCTGCTGACCGCCGCCGCGGCCGGTGGCCGGGCGGGCCTGACCACCCGGGCGGTGCAGCTCGCCCGGGAGGCGGTGGACTCCGTCACCGACGACCCGGAACTGATGGCGACCGCCGAGATCGCCCTGGCCCGGCAGTTGCTCGCTGCTGAACGCGCCGACGACGCCCTGGCCGCGACCACCCGGGCCGAGGCGGCGATCGCCCATGCCGGTGACGCGCTCGGAGCCGTTCGCGCCTGGGTCCTCGCGACCCGGGCCCGCGCCGCACTGAACGCCGACCAGGACGATCTGGGCGAGGCGGCCGCCGCCGCCGCGGTCACCGAGGCCCGAGCCGCCGGGGCGGTCGACGCCGAGGCCGACGCGCTCATCTCGCTCGCGGTGCTCGTGGTCGACGACCCCGAGCGGGCCGCCGAGCTGCTGCGTTCCGCCCTCGACCTGGCTCGTCGGTCGGGTGACCGGGGCACCGAGCTGCGCTGCACCTACAACCTCGCGGCGAACCGGTTCTACGCCGGCGAGCTCGTCGAGGCGGCGACCGTCACCGAAGCGGGGTTGGCTCTGGCGGTCCGCACCGGCCTGAGCTGGAGTCCCTACGGGCTCGAACTGCGCCTGTTCCAGGAGATCGTGCGCTACGCGCGGGGCGACCTGTCGCCCGGCGACCCGGCGGGATCGGGCCCGGTGCCCGCCACCGCCGCCCTGGAGGGCGTGCGGATGTACGCGGCGGTGGCGCGGGGCGACGCAGGCGCCGTCGAACGGGCCCTCGACCTGCTGCACGGTCCGCACGAGGACACGATGATCACCCTGATCGCGGGCGGCTGCGCCGTGGATGCGCTCACCTGGGCGGGACGACCGGAGGAAGCCGTCGCCCTCGCTCGGCGGCTGATCGACGAGATCGGCCGGGTCTGGTCGCATGTGTTCCTCGGCGGCATCTGGCTCTCGGCGCTCGCGCTGGCGGCCCTCGCCGATCTGGCAGCACTCGACCGCCTCGCCGGACGTGACCCGACGGCTCGGCTCACCCTGGGCGACGACCTGCTCGGGCGCGCCGACCGCACCGCCGAGCGCGGCCGACCCCGCGGTGGACCACTGGGACCCGAGGGCCGTGCCTGGTTGGCCCGCGCGCACGCCGAACATGCCCGGTTGCACGGGGACCGGGACCCCACGCCCTGGGCCACGGCGACCGCGTCCTTCGGCTACGGCTACCGCTACGAGGAGGCACGCACCCGGTGGCGGTGGGCCGAGGCACTGCTGGTCAGCGGCGACCGCGAGGCCGCCCAGCGGGAGGCGACCGAGGCATGGGCCACCGCCCGGGCGATCGCCGCCGGTCCGCTGGTCACCGCCGTGGCCGACCTGGCGAGGCGCGGGCGACTCGACCTGCCGGGGATGGCCGTCGGCGCCGGGTCCGTGCTGACCGCGCGCGAGTCGGAGGTGCTGGCCCTGGCCGCTGCCGGGCTGAGCAACCGACAGATCGGCGAACGGATGTACATCAGCGCCAAGACCGTCTCGGTGCACATGTCCCGGGTGTTGGACAAGCTCGGTGCGTCCGGGCGAGCGGAGGCGGTGTCGATCGGGCACCGCCGGGGGTTGATCGAGAGCTGAGCGCGGTCAGTGCTCCCAGTAGCTGTACCGCGCGGCGGGCCGGAAGGCCAGCGCCCGGTAGAGCGCCAGCGCCGCCGTGTTGTGTACCTCCACCTGGAGGAACGCCCTGGTCGCCGCCGAGCGGGCAGCCGCGTCCAGGCCCGCGACGGTCAACGCCCGACCGATGCCGCGTCGCCGGGCCGCCGGGGTGACGGCCAGGCAGGACAAACCCGCCCAGTCGCCGGCCAACGCGACCCGGAGCACGCCGAGCACCGCGCCGTCCTCGGCCCGGGCGGTCAGGTAGCGAGCCGGGCTGGCGGTGAGCAGACGGGTGGCGACGTCGGACCGGTCGGCGGCCGCGGCGGCGGTCTTCACCCCGAGCCACCCGTCCAGCCACGCGGCATCCGGTCGGTCGGCCTCCGCGACCCGGTGGTCGGTCGCGGCGCTGTCACCTGGTCGGTCGGCGATCTCGCGGACCCAGACCTCGGTGATCGACCCCTCGAGGTATCCCCGGGCGGCCAGCCGGTCGTCCAGCCCGTCGGGCGCCGCGGAGCAGATCCGGAACACGGTCGGTTGACCCGCTGCCGTGTAGCGCCGCTCGATCTCCGCGAGGTGGTCGTCGCTCAGCTCCGCACCCGGCACCGCCGGGACCGCGCTGTTCGCACGCCGGGTCAGGCCATCGGTGAAGCCGAGCAGCCAGCCACCGACCTGGTCGGTGCGGATCGGTCGCCAGGTGTCTCGCTCGACGGCCAGACCCGGGGCGGTGGCGGGCGGGACCGCCCCCGTCATGCGCCGCCCTCCGACGCGTCCTCGTTCGCCGCCTCCGGCGCGGGCGGCAGGGCATCCGGCCCGCCGGTGAGCAGGGCGGTGAACCCGTCCTCGTCCAGGATCCGCAGCCCCAGGTCCCGGGCCTTGGCCTCCTTGGTGCCGGCGTTCTCCCCCACCACCACGAAGTCGGTCTTCTTGGACACCGACCCCGCGGCCTTCCCACCGTGGGCGAGGATCGCCTCCTTCGCCTGGTCACGGCTGTACCCGGCCAGGCTGCCGGTCACCACCACGGTCAGGCCGGTGAGGGTCAGCGGCACCGACTCGTCCCGCTCGTCGCGCATCACGACGCCCGCCCGCGCCCAGCGGTCGACGATCTCGGTGTGCCAGTCCTCGGCGAACCAGTCCCGGATCGACTCGGCGATCGTCGGGCCGACGCCCTCGACCTCGCTGAGCCGGGCCACCGCGTCGTCCTCGGCCAGGGCGGCCCGCAGCTCGGTCATCGACCCGAACTCCTGGGCCAGCGCCCGGGCGGCGGTCGGCCCGACGTTGCGGATGCTCAGCGCGACCAGCACCCGCCACAGCGGCTTGGTCTTGGCCAGGTCCAGCTCGTCCAGCAGGGTGACGGCCTGCTTGGAGTAGGTGTAGTCCCCGCCCGACGCCTTGCGCTCGGCGGCCGTGCGATTCCGCCGGAACGGGGCGCGCCGACGCACTACCCCGTCCTCGTCCGCCTTCGGCTCGCCGGTCTCCGCGTCCCGGACGATCACCTCGACCTGCATCAGGGTGGCCAGGCTCGCCTCCCGCACCCGGCGCCGGTCCTCCGCCGAGGCGTCGGCGGGGTACAGCACCAGATCGAAGAGCTCCGACTCGTTGATCAGCGGCGGGCGCTCGGGCACGACGGGCTGCGTCAGCGCGGCGGCGGTCACCTCGCCCAGCGCGTCGATGTCCAGTGCACCGCGCGAGCCGATGTGCTCGACCCGGCCACGGACCTGTGCTGGGCAGGTACGCGCGTTCGGGCAGCGCAGGTCGACCTCGCCCTCCCGCATCGGGCGCAGCTCCGCCCCGCACTCAGGGCAGTGCGTCGGCATCACCCACGGGGTCCGCGGGTAGCCGTCGTCCTTGAGCGCGGCCACCGGGCCGACGATCTCCGGGATCACGTCCCCGGCCTTGCGCAGCACCACCATGTCGCCGGGCTGGACCCCCTTGGCGGCCACCACGTCCTTGTTGTGCAGGGTGGCCATCGAGACGGTCGATCCGGCCACCCGGACCGGCTCCATCACGCCGTAGGGGGTGACCCGGCCGGTGCGGCCCACATTCACCTCGATGGACAGCAGCCGGGTGTTCACCTCCTCCGGCGGGTACTTGAAGGCGATGGCCCAGCGCGGAGCACGGCTGGTCGCGCCGAGCCGCCGCTGCAACGCGATCTCGTCCACCTTGACCACGATGCCGTCGATCTCGTGCACGACGTCGTGCCGGTGCTCGCCGTAGTGGTCGATCATCTTCTGGACGCCCGACAGACCGGAGACCACCTCGGTGTACGGCGAGACCGGGACGCCCCACTCCGCGAGCAGGTCGTAGATCTGGGACTGCCGCTCCAGCCCGGTGCTGCCGCTGCCCGCGCCCCAGCGCAGCGCCCCGATGCCGTGGGCGTACATCCGCAACGGTCGGCTGGCGGTGATCGCCGGGTCCTTCTGCCGCAACGACCCCGCGGCGGCGTTCCGGGGATTGGCGAAGGGCGCCTTCCCGGCCGCGACCTGCGCCGCGTTCAGCTTCTCGAACTCCGCGACCGGGAAGAAGACCTCCCCGCGTACCTCGATCTGCTCCGGGTGGGTCGACGGGTCGCCGCCGAGTTCGGCCGGGATCACGTCGATGGTGCGGATGTTCGCGGTGACGTCCTCGCCGGTGCGGCCGTCGCCACGGGTGGCGGCCCGGACCAGCCGCGCCGGGCCGTCCCCGTCCCGCTCGTAGAGCAGCGCGATCGCCAGGCCGTCGATCTTCAACTCGGCCAGGTAGTGCAGCCCGGCGTCCTCCGGCAGTTCCAGATCCCGGTGCACCCGCTGCGCCCAGGCGGCGATCTCCTCCGCCGAGAACGCGTTGTCCAGGGAGAGCATGCGCTCGACGTGGTCGACCGACCGGAACCCGCTGGCGACGGCCCCGCCGACGGTGCGGGTCGGCGACTCCGGCCCGCCGTAGCCGTAGGCGTCCTCCAGTGCCTCCAGGCGGAGCATCAGTCGGTCGTAGGCGGCGTCGTCCGCCAGCGGCGAATCCTGCACGTAGTACGCCTCGCGCATCGCGCGCACCTGGTCGGCCAGCAGTTCCCAGCGGGCCGCCACCTCATCGGTGGACAGCCCCCGGTCGTCGGGGTCCAGGTCACGGCGGGGGTCCGGCGTCGCAGTCACGTCGGCCATCATGCCGCGACCGGCTGACATCCACCCCTCCGCCGATCAGGACAGGGCGGTCGCGACCATCCGATCCACGGCAGGGACCACCCGCGCCCACGAGTCGGTGGACAGTTCCAGCCCTTGGTGCCGTCCGTCACCGACGTACAGCCAGGTGTCCCGGGACCCCACCCGGCGGTGCAGGCACAGGGCGAGCTCCTCGGCGAGCGCCTGGTCCTCCTCGGGGGTCGTCGCGTCCCCGATCCCGCGCAGCTCGGTCACCGGGACGGTGAGCGAGGCGCTGACATGGCGACGGTCGCGGACGTGATCACGCTGCTCGTGCATGACCACGCACCACGGTGGACACGCCTCGGCCAACCAGGGGGGTGGGGTCGTGGGGTGCATGGCTCCTCCTGAGGTCGATCACGAGGGCCCGCCCCCCGTCCCGGACCAGTGTCACGAGGCCCACTGACATCGGGGCGACGCGGCCGCGGGCCGCCGTGCTCACGAGAATCCGAGCAACTCCCCGGGGGTCACCTGCAGGTCGTCGGCGAGCTGTTCCACCGACTGCAACGTCAGGTTGCGCTCACCGCGCTCCACGCCGCCGATGTACGTCCGGTGCACGCCCAGGCGATCGGCGAGCGCTTCCTGGCTCAACCCCTGCTCCTCGCGGAATCGGCGCAGTTCCTGGCCGACACGGCGCTGCAGCTCTCCCTTCACCCGACCAACGGTCGAGCCTCGCTACTGATCCGTCTACATACTTATCAGTAGCACAGGGTGTTGCGCCGAGTCGATGGCCGGTCCACTATCCGGTCCCGGTACCCGCGGCGCCCGCCCGCACCGCGCCGGGCGGGTCAGCCCCGTTCAGCCCCCGACTCGGCACCCTCCGCCGGATCCGCACCCGGCTCCCCGGTGCCGCACAGCAACTCCCGCCAGCCGACACCGAGCCGGTCCGCGAGTTCGGTCACCGTGCTCAGCGTGAGATTCCGCTCGCCGCGTTCGACCGCCCCGACGAAGGTCCGGTGGTAGCCGATCGAGTGCGCGAGCTGCTCCTGGCTGAGACCACGATCCTGCCGAATCCGCCGCAGCGAGGAACCCAACGTGTGGTGGAGTTCCCTTCCCATGACCGCCAGCGTGAGGGGGTCGCTACCTATCCGTCGACAGACCGATGGGTAGCAGAGCCCTGGTGACCAGCGGTTTCGCCGGAACGGCGCCGACGCCACCGCGTCCAGCCGACCCAGGCGACCACCATCAGGCCGATCAGCACCGCCGCACCGGCCGCCCAACTGCCCGCCACCGACGCGGCGGCGAGCGGCACGGACTCGGTCGCCCCGGAGGGCGTCCAGGTGCACACCGCCGATGCCGGCAGCACCGCGTACGTCACCTCGGCGTCGTCCGTCCCGGCGGCCGCCGCTGCCACGCAGGGCTGTTCGGTGCCCGCACCGGTCAGCATCGAGCCGGTGGCGACCTGCACCCAGAACACGATCAGGGTCAGCAGTCCGGCGAGTGCCAGCCCGGAGCCGATCAGCAGCAGCAGCGCCGACCACACCCCGCCCCGCCCACCAGCGGCCCCGCCGGACGCCCGCGCGACCGCACCACCAGCCGCCCCGTCGGACCCCGGTCCGGTCGCACCACCCCCGGCCCCGGGCATCCCCCCGGTCGCGCCACCAGCCGGTCCGGTCCCGGCCGGGTCGTCCTGCACCGCACGTCCCGCCACGTTCAGTCCTCCGCTCGTTCGGCGACGAGCTCCGCCGCCCGCGCCACGGTCGCCAGGGTGGCCCGTGCCGTCCGCACCGCCTCGGGTGCCCCGATCTCCGGTGCGGGCGCCAGCAGCGTGACCGCCCCGAGCCGATCGTTCGGCAGGCCGACCCGCCGCCACCCGTCCAGCACCGGCTGGGCGACCCCGCGCACGTCCGGCCCCGCGCACTGCGAGGTCCGCGGCGGCTCGACCTGGGCGAACAGCCGCAGTCCGGCCTCCACCGCCTCGGCGACCGGCTCCCAGCGCCGCTCGTCCAGACTCGACGCCGTGACCCCGATCCCGTCCGCGCCGGAGCGTCGCACCACCGGTGCCAGCGTCGCCCCGGCGCCCAGGTGGATGGCGACCCGGGCCGCGCCCGCCGCCCGCAGCAGGTCGACCGCCCGGGTCAGCCGCTCCGCCACCTCCGTGGCGGGCACCGACCGCAGCCGGGCGTAGCCGGAGAAGGTGGGCAGCGTCCCGGCGACCACGGCTGCCAGCAGCGGCTCGTGCAGCAGCACCGTCGGCGCGGCCTCCGGGAGCACCCGGCCGATCGCCGCCAGGTGATCGCCGATCCCGGCGGCCAGTGACTCGACGATCTCGGTGACCGCGCCCCGGTCCGCCACCGCCCGGTCGCCGCGGGCCAGGTACACCGATCCGGCCAGGGTCAGCGGGCCGCACACCGGCACCAGCAACGGCCCCGACCAGCCGTGCGCCGCGACCGCGAGCGCGTCGACCTGCTCCCGCCGGGCTGCATCGAGACGCGCCGCGTCGTGACCGGGCCGGTCGGCGAACCGCCAGCCGTGCGGTCCGAGTTCGGCGGGCAGGTCCAGCAGCAGTCCGAGTCCGGCACCGACCCCGGTGTGCTCGGGTCCGCGGTCCGGGAGGCGGACCGCCCAGGGCATGCCGACCGCCGGATCGGGGGTCTCGGCGATCTCGCCGGTGACCGCGCTCTGCGCTTCCAGCTGGTCGTCACCCGGCCAGGGGCCGACCCCGGAGACCTCGACGCTCATGCGGTCAAGGCCGTCGGGCCGGCCGGGGTCGGTGCGGCGCCGCGCGGGTGGGTCGCCGACACCGTGGCCTGCCCCAACACCCGGTCGCCGTCGTAGAGCACCGCCGACTGGCCCGGCGCGACGCCACGCAGTCGGTCGTCGTCCACCTCGATCCGCAGCCCGCCGTCCGCGGTGGCCAACGCCCGGACCGGCACCGCGCCGCCGTGCGCCCGCACTTGGAGCAGGCAGTCGATCCAGTCCTCCGGCGCGGGCACGAACCACACCGTGTCCTCGCCGTCCACCGCCCCGACGGTCAGGTCCTCGGCGGAGCCGACCACCACCCGGTTCTGCACCGGCTCGATGGACAGCACGTAGCGCGGCTTGCCGTCCGGCGCCGGCCGGTCGATGTGCAGCCCCTTGCGCTGCCCGACCGTGAAGCCGTACGCGCCGTCGTGCTCGCCCAGCACGGTCCCGTCGGCGGTGACGATCTCCCCGGGCCGCGAGCCGAGCCGGTCCCGCAGGAATCCCTGCGTGTCGCCGTCGGCGACGAAGCAGATGTCGTAGGAGTCCGGCTTGGCGGAGACGCTCAGCCCCCGGGCGGCCGCCTCGGCGCGCACCTGCTCCTTGGACTCCACCTCCCCCAGCGGGAACATCGCCCGGGCCAACCGCTGCGGGCCCATCACCGCGAGCACGTACGACTGGTCCTTGAGCGGGTCCACCGACCGGCGCAGCAGGGGCAGACCCGCGTCGTCGACCCCGGCCCGGGCGTAGTGACCGGTGCACACCGCGTCGAAGCCCAGCGCCAGCGCCTTGTCCAGCAGCGCGTCGAACTTGATGTGCTCGTTGCAGCGCACACACGGATTCGGGGTACGCCCCGCCTCGTACTCGGACAGGAAGTCCGCGATCACGGTGTCCTCGAACCGCTCGGACAGGTCCCAGACGTAGTACGGGATGCCGAGCACGTCCGCCGCGCGCCGGGCGTCACCGGCGTCCTCGATCGAGCAGCAGCCCCGGGACCCGGTCCGCATCTGCGCCCGGTTCCGGGAGAGCGCCATGTGCACCCCGACCACCTCGTGCCCGGCGTCGACGGCGCGTGCGGCGGCCACCGCCGAGTCGACACCACCGGACAACGCCGCCAGCACCCGCATCAGCGCACCCCCACCAGTCCGGCGGCCCGCGCCCGCTGCACCACACCCGGCAGCGCCTCCAGCAGCGCCGTCACGTCCTCCTCGGTCGAGGTCCGGCCCAGGCTGAACCGCAGCGCACCCCGTGCCGTCGGCTCGTCCAGCCCCATCGCCAGCAGCACGTGCGAGGGCTGCGGCACCCCGGCCTGGCAGGCTGATCCGGTCGAGCACTCGACCCCCGCGCTGTCCAGCAGGAACAGCAGCGAATCGCCCTCGCAGCCGGGGAAGGTGAGGTGGGCGTTGCCCGGCAGCCGGTCGGCCCCGGTCGCACCCCGCGGCACGGCATCCGGGACGGCCGCCAGCACCCCGGCGACCAGCCGGTCCCGCAGTGCCGCGAGCCGTGCCGCGGTCTGCTCGCGCTCGGCCACCGCCTGCTCCACCGCCACCGCCAACGAGGCGATCCCGGCCACGTCCAGCGTGCCCGAGCGCACCCCGCGCTCCTGCCCGCCACCGTGCAGCACCGGGGTGAGGTCCAGTCCGCGCCGGGCCAGCAGCGCCCCGGCACCGACCGGGCCGCCCAGCTTGTGCCCGGTCAGTGTCAGCGCGTCCAGGCCGGAGGCGGCGAAGTCGACGGGCAGCTGGCCGACCGCCTGCACCGCGTCGGAGTGCACCGGCACCCCGTGCGCCGCCGCGATCCGGGTGATCTCGGTCACCGGCTGCACCGTGCCGACCTCGTTGTTCGCCCACATCACCGACACCAGCGCCGTGCGCTCGCCGTGGGCCGCGAGCTCGGCCGCCAGCTCCGCCGGGTCGACCCTGCCCTCGCCGTCCACCCCGAGGAACACCAGCTCGGCCCCCTCGTGCGCGGCCAGCCACTCGGCCGGGTCGAGCACAGCGTGGTGTTCGACCGACGACACGATGATCCGGCGTCGTTGCTGGTCAGCGGCCTGCCGAGCGGTGTAGACACCCTTGATCGCCAGGTTGTCGGCCTCCGTGCCGCCGCTGGTGAAGATGACCTCGGACGGACGCGCGCCGACCGCCGCCGCCAGGCGCTCCCGCGATTCCTCGACCACCCGGCGGGCCGCCCGACCGGCGGTGTGCAGCGATGACGGGTTCCCGGCGGCCAGGTGTGCGGTCAGCGCCGCCACCGCCTCCGGGGTCATCGGCGTGGTCGCCGCATGGTCCAGATACGCGTTCACGCCACGAGTCTACGAACGGGTTTGGCAGGATGTGCGCGTGAGTGCCGACGACGCGACGACGCCAACCCCGGCCCCGCTGGCCTTCAGCGGGCAACGCCTGGACTGGCGCGACCTGCCGCGCGGCGTCCGCACCCGGATCCAGGAGCTGGCCGGCGCGCAGGTCACCGCCGAGATGAGCGCCACCACCGGCTTCAGCCCCGGCTTCGCCGCGGTGCTCGAACTCGCCGACGGTCGCGGGGTGTTCGTCAAGGCGGTCTCCCCCGAACAGAACCCGCAGTCGCCCGAGCTGGCCCGGGCCGAGGTGCGCGCCGCACAGGCCATCCCGGCCCAGGTGCCCGCGCCCCGGCTGCTCTGGCACGACGACGACGGCGACTGGGTGCTGCTCGGCTTCGAGGTCGCCACCGGTCGCCCGCCGTTGCTGCCCTGGCGCCCGGCCGAGCTCCGCCGGGTGTTGGAGGCGATGGCCGTGCTGTCCGAGGCGACGCCGCTGCCCGGTCACCGGCTGCCGGCCACGGATGAGCACTTCGCCGCCGACTTCCGGGGCTGGCACACCCTGGCCGAGGGCCCGGGCAGCGCCCTCGACCGCACCGCCGACTGGGCGGAGGGCACCGGCGAGTGGCTGCGCGCGCACCTGGACACCCTGTGCACCTGGTCCGAGGACGCCACCGCCGCGCTGGTGGGCGACCGGCTGGTGCACGGCGACCTGCGGGCGGACAACGTGATGATCGACGTCGAGCACGTCGCCCTGATCGACTGGCCGCACGCCAGCGTCGGTGCCGCCTGGGCGGACCTGGCCTTCATGGTGCCCAGCATCGCGATGCAGGGCGGTGGCAGACCGCAGGAGATCTTCTGGGCCCAGCCGATGTCCGCCGGGCTGGAGCCGGAACGGCTGCGGGCGGCGGTCGCCGGGCTGGCCGGGTACTTCACCCACGGGGCGTTGCAGCCCCCGCCGCCCGGCATCCCGAACCTGCGCCGGTTCCAGCAGGCCCAGGCCGAGCAGGCGCTCCTCTGGCTGCGCGACCTGGGCTGAGGCTCAGCCTCGCCGGGCCCGCAGCTCGGCACTGACCGCCGGCAGCACCTCGAACAGGTCCCCCACGATCCCGTAGTCGGCGATCTCGAAGATCGGTGCCTCCGGGTCCGGGTTGATCGCGACGATCGTGCCGGATGCCTGCATGCCGCCCCGGTGGTGCACCGCGCCGGAGACCCCGGCGCCGATGTACAGCCGCGGCGTCACGGTGACCCCGGTCTGGCCGATCTGCGCCTCGTGCCCGATCCAGCCCTCGTCGGTGGCGACCCGGGTGGCCCCCACCGCGCCGCCCAGGACGTCCGCGAGCTCCTCCAACGGGCCGAAGTCGCCGTCGGTGCCCCGCCCGCCGACCACCACCACATCCGCCGACCCGAGGTCCGGCCGGTCGGAGGCGGCGGTCGGGGTGTGCTCGACCACGCGGATGCCACGGCTCGCGGCCGCCGCCGACACGGTGTGCTCCCGCACCGTCGCCGCCGGACCGTCCACCGGCTCCGCGACCACGGCGCCCGCCTTGAGCAGGACGATCGCCGGGCTGGTCAGCACCGCGCACTGCGTGGTCCAGGTCCCGGCGAGCACCGTCTTGTCCGCGACGATCCGGCCGGAGTCGTCCCGCCGGACCGCGGTCGCGTCCGAGACCACGCCCGCGCCGGTGGCCACCGCCAGGTGCGCGGCAACCTCCTTGCCGACGAAGCTCGACGTGCCCAGCACCACGTCGTGCGTCGCGACCGCGACCAGGGCAGCACCCTGCACCGCCGTCAGTCGGGCGTCGGCGTCGGTCACCCGCACCCGGTGCAGCACGCTCGCCCCGTACCGGCCGAGCTGCTCCGGCACGTCGGCGGACATCCGCTCACCGATCCACACCGCCTGCACGTCGCCGAGCGCCCGTCCGGCGGTGACCGCCTCCAGGGCCGCCGGACGCAGGTCGCCGTCCTCGGTGTGGTCCAGCAGGACCAGAACCTCGCTCATCGCACGTCCTCCCGCACCAGACCCTGCTCGACCAACCACGCTGCCAGCTCCCGCCCCGCATCGGCTCCCCCGGTGACCAGCACCCGGTCCTCGCGCGGCGGCCGCGGCGCGGCGGTCAGCACCGCGGTCCGCGACCCGGCGGCCCCGACCTCGCCCGGCTCCAGGCCCAGGTCGGCGAGCGCGATGGTCTCCACCGGCTTCTTGCGCGCGGCCATGATCGCCTGGAAGTTCGGGTAGCGCGGCTCGTTGGCCCGATCGGTGACCGACACCAGGGCGGGCAGCGGCGCGGCCAGCACCTCGGTGGCGTGGTCCAGGTCGCGGCGCACCGTGACCTCACCGTCGGCGACCGTCACCTCCGCCGCCAGGGTCAGCGCGGGCAGGTCCAGCAGATCGGCCAGGGTGGCGGGCAGCAGCGAGGTCAGGCCGTCCAGCCCGGCCATCCCGGTCAGCACCAGGTCCACGTCCCCCACCCGCCGGATCGCCGCCGCCAGCACCCGCGCGGTGGCGAACACGTCCGACCCGGCGATGTCGTCGTCGAGCACGTGCACCCCGGCGTCGGCGCCCAGCTGCAACCCGCGCCGGGCGGCGTCCTCGGCGTCGTCCGGTCCGACGGTGATCACCACGACCTCGACGTCCTCGTCGCTGCCCTCGGCGATCTGGGCCGCCGCCTCCAACGCGTTCTCGTCCAGCTCGTTGATCGTCCCGTCCCCGCCGGTCCGGACCACACGGTGGTCGGGACCCAGTTCACGATCGGCCTGGATGTCGGGCACATGCTTGACGCACACCACGATCTTCACCCGGTGAACGTTACCCGCCCGCGACAGGCAGCAGAATGGACCCGTGAGCGCCCCCACCCCCACCCGACTCGGCGTGCACGTGGTCGAGGACGGCGTCGAGGTCGCCGTGCTCGCCCCGCACGCCGACGCCATCGACCTGTGCCTGTTCGACGACGCGGGCACCGAGCGCCGGATCCGGCTCGAGGGTCCGGAACTCGGCGTGTTCTTCGCCCGGGTGCCCGGCATCCGGGCCGGTCAGCGCTACGGACTGCGTGCCCACGGACCGTGGGACCCGGTGAACGGTCTGCGCTACAACCCGGCCAAGCTGCTGGTCGACCCGTACGCGGTGGGGCTGACCGGTGAGCTCGGGTACGGCCCGGAGACCTACGGGCACCGGGTGGAGGACGGCGACCCCTACGGGCCGGCCGACGACCGGGACTCGGCGGGGCACGTGCCCTACGGCGTCGTGCTCGACCTCGACCAGGACGACGCGGCCGACCCGACCACCAACCGGCCGCACGTCCCATGGTCGGACACGGTGATCTACGAGGCGCACGTCCGCGGCCTGACCGCCCGGCACCCGGAGATCCCGGCCGACGAGCGCGGCACCTACGCCGCCCTCGGCCACCCGGCGCTGATCCAGCACCTGCACCGCCTGGGTGTGACCGCCGTCGAACTGCTGCCGCTCCAGGCCTGCGCGCCCGAACCGCACCTGGTCTCGCGCGGGATGACCAACTACTGGGGCTACAACACGCTCGGCTTCTTCGCGCCGGACCCGCGCTGGGCATCGGCGGCCGCCCGGGCGGCCGGACCAGCCGCCGTGCTGGCCGAGCTGCGCACCGCGATCCACCGCCTGCACGAGGCCGGGATCGAGGTGCTGCTGGACGTGGTCTACAACCACACGCCGGAGGGCGGGCTGGGTGGTCAGCACCTGAGCCTGCGCGGGCTGGACTCGGCGGTCTACTACCTGCACGACGGCGCGCACCCGGCCGCGCTGGCGGACGTCACCGGCTGCGGCAACACCCTGGACTTCCGGCGGACCGAGGTGGTCCGCCTCGCCCTGGACTCGTTGCGGCACTGGGTCCAGCAGGTCGGGGTGGACGGCTTCCGCTTCGACCTGGCCGTGACCCTCGCCCGGGGACACGGCGGCTTCGACCCCGACCACCCGTTCCTGGTCGCCACCGCCACCGACCCGGCGCTGCAGGACGTGAAGCTGATCGCCGAGCCGTGGGACATCGGCCCCGGTGGCTGGCGGACCGGCCAGTTCCCGGTGCCCTGGTCGGAATGGAACGACAAGTTCCGGAACTCGGCGCGGTCGTTCTGGCTCGCCGACCCGGCCCGGGCCACGCATGGCGACGCCGGTCACCGGGTCCGTGACCTGGCGACCCGACTGTCCGGCTCGGTGGACCTGTTCGGGCACTCCGATCCCCAGCTGCGCCGGGGCACCCGGGCGAGCGTCAACTACGTCACCGCGCACGACGGCTTCACCCTGGCCGACCTGGTCGCCTACGAGCACAAGCACAACGAGGCCAACGGCGAGCAGAACCGGGACGGCACCGACGACAACCGCTCCTGGAACCACGGCATCGAGGGCCCGGTGGAGGCCACCGCCGTCGCCGCTGACATCCTGCCGATCCGGCGCCGGTCCATCCGCAACCTGCTCGGCACCCTGCTGCTGTCCGCCGGGACCCCGATGCTCACCGCCGGGGACGAGATGGGCCGCACCCAGCAGGGCAACAACAACGCCTACTGCCAGGACGGCGACCTGTCCTGGCTGCCCTGGGAGCTGGCACCGTGGCGGCAGGACCTGCTGGCCACCACCCGGCATCTGACGGCCCTGCGCCGCACGCATCCGGCGTTGCGCGGTGAGCGGTTCTACACCGGCCGACCGCTGGACCGCCCGGACCTGTCCTGGTTCGACCCGCAGGGCGAGCCGTTCACCCACGACCGCTGGCACGACGGCGACCTCCGCACGCTCCAGATGCTGCGGATCAGCGGCGACGACCAGGCGCTCCTGGTGCTGAACGGCGCGCTGGAACCGCAGCAGGTGGCCCTCGCCCCCGGGGCCGACTGGCGACTCGCCTGGGACTCCGTGTGGGAGCACCCGGACGAGGCCACCCCGGGGGACGAGGTGATGGAACCGCTGAGCCTGCGGCTGTACGTCGGTTAGGCGTTCGCCACCAGGCCGATCTCCGCCACCGAGCTCAGCCCGGCGTGCCGCGGCACCACCCGCACGCTGTACCCGAACGGCCCGGACGCCTCCAGCGTCACGTCGCCGGCGAAGGCGTGCCGCCCGGCCTCGTAGCTCTCGGTCAGGGTCAGCGGGTCGGTGCTGAACGCGTCCAGCTCGTCGCTCTCCGACACCCGCCCGTGCACCACCTGCACCTCGACGTCCGTCGGGTCCAGGTCGCCCAGGGAGACGTAGGCCCGCACGTGCAGGGTGTCGCCGACCTGCGGCACCTCGCCGAGGCCGGCGGACTCGACGTGGTCCACCCGGACGCCCTGCCAGCCGGCGCGCACCCGACTCTTCCAGGCCGCGAGTTCGCGGGCACCGGTCAGGTCGGCCGCCGCCAGCTCCCGCCCGGCGGCCGCTGCAGGGGCGTACAGCCGGTCGACGTACTCGGCGACCATCCGGGTCGCCTGCACCTTCGGGCCGAGTGTGGCCAGGGTGTGCCGGACCATCGCCAACCAGCGCTGCGGCAGCCCGTGCGCGTCACGGTCGTAGAACCGGGGGGCGACCTGGTTCTCGATCAGGTCGTAGAGCGCCGCCGCCTCCAGGTCGTCCCGGTGGTCGGCGTCCTCCACCCCGTCCGCGGTCGGGATCGCCCAACCGTTCTCGCCGTCGAACCACTCGTCCCACCAGCCGTCCAGGATCGACAGGTTCAGCCCGCCGTTCAGGGCCGCCTTCATCCCGGAGGTGCCACAGGCCTCCAACGGGCGCAGCGGGTTGTTCAGCCATACGTCGCAGCCCGGGTACAGGGACTGGGCCATCGCGATGTCGTAGTTCGGCAGGAAGACGATCCGGTGCCGGACGTCGGCCTGGTCGGCGAACCGCACCAGCTGCTGGATCAGCCGCTTGCCCTGCTCGTCCGCCGGGTGCGACTTGCCCGCGATCACCAGCTGGATCGGCCGCTCCGGGTCGGTGAGCAGCCGGGTCAGTCGCTCCGGGTCGCGCAGCATCAGGGTGAGCCGCTTGTAGGTCGGCACCCGCCGGGCGAAGCCGATGGTCAGCACATCCGGGTCGAGCACCCCGTCCACCCAGCCGAGCTCGGCCGGGCTGGCACCACGCTCGCCCCAGGACTTGCGGACCCGACGCCGCGCCTCGGTCACCAGCGCCTCGCGGAGGGTGTGCCGCACCCCCCACAGCTCGGCGTCGCTGATCGCGTCCGGGCGCAGCCAGTCGTCGTCCTCGGTCAGGCGTTCGGCCGCCAGGTCGCTCAGTCGCCGGTCGACCCAGGTCGGCGCGTGCACCCCGTTGGTCACCGAGGTGATCGGCACCTCGGAGTCGTCGAAGCCCGGCCACAGCCCGTCGAACATCCCGCGGGAGACCTCGCCGTGCAGCAGCGAGACGCCGTTGGCCCGACCGCCCAGCCGCAGACCCATCACCGCCATGTTGAACATCAGCGGGTCGCCGCCCGGGTAGTCCTCGGCACCCAGCGCCAGCACCCGGTCCACCGGCACCCCGGCGTCGGCGTGCGCGCCACCGAAGTACTGCCCGACCAGCCCGGCCTCGAACCGGTCGATCCCGGCGGGCACCGGGGTGTGCGTGGTGAACACCGTCGCCGCCCGCACCGCCTCCAGTGCCTCGTCGAAGCCGAGCCCGGCGCCGGTGACCAGTTCCCGGATCCGCTCCACCCCGAGGAACCCGGCGTGGCCCTCGTTGGTGTGGTAGACCTCCGGCGCCGGTGCGCCGCTCAGTCGGGACCACACCCGCAGCGCACGCACACCGCCCACGCCGAGCAGCAGCTCCTGCTGCAACCGGTACTCGCCGCCGCCGCCGTACAGCCGGTCGGTGACCTTGCGGGCCTGCTCGTCGTTCTCGGGCACGTCGGAGTCGAGCAGCAGCAGCGGCACCCGGCCGACGGTCGCCACCCAGATGTGCGCGTGCAGGGTCCGGTCGCCCGGCAGCGCGATCCGCACCGTCGCGGCGGTGCCGTCGGCCTCGCGCAGCAGGGTCAGCGGCATCCCGTCCGGGTCCAGCACCGGGTAGCTCTCCACCTGCCAGCCGTCCCGGGTCAGCGCCTGCCGGAAGTACCCGGCGCCGTAGAGCAGCCCGACGCCGATGATGGGCACCCCCAGGTCGGAGGCGCTCTTGAGGTGGTCACCGGCCAGGATGCCGAGGCCGCCGGAGTACTGCGGCAGCACGGCGGTGATCCCGAACTCGGGCGAGAAGTAGCCGATCGAGCTGGGCAGGTTCTCGCTCTCCTGCCGCCGCTGGTACCAGCGCGGCTCGGTCACGTACTCGCGCAGATCGGCGGCGGCGGACCTGACGGCGGTGACCACGGCCGGATCGGCCGCCAGCTCGGCCAGGCGTTCGGGGGCGAGTGCGCCGAGCAGGGCCACCGGATCGCCGTGCACCTGGGCCCAGACCTCCGGGTCGATGCGGGCGAACAGGTCGCGGGTCGGCGCATGCCAGGACCAGCGGAGATTGTGCGCCAGCTCGTCCAGATCGGCGAGCGCGGCGGGCAGGGAGGTGCGGACGGTGAATCGACGGATCGCTCTCACCCGATTCACCCTACGCAGGTGACCTGGGTCACGACCAGGGCCTTCAGATGAATTCGCGCCACCGGATGCCCAGCACCCCGACCAGTGGATAGGTTCGCGGATGTGACCTCGACGACTCCGGCCCCTCGCCGATCCCGCCGCGCCCCCGCGGCCAAGAACACCGCACCGGCCGCCGTCCTCGGGCAGCCCCCGATGGGCAGGATCCCGGTGGTGGACGTCTCCCCCGTGGTGGAGGCCGGACGCTGGCCCGCGAAGGCGGCGGTCGGCGAGGCGGTGCCGATCCAGGCCACCGTGTTCCGCGAGGGGCACGACGCCGTGGCCGCCACCGCCGTCCTGGTCGACCCGGACGGCCGTGACCACGCGAAGGCCCTGATGGTCGACATCGCCCCGGGCCTGGACCGCTACGAGGCACGGCTGGTCCCGGACCGGCCGGGTCGCTGGGGATTCCGGGTCGAGGGCTGGTCCGACCCGTACGGCACCTGGTCGCATGGCGCGCCGCTGAAGGTGGAGGCCGGGGTCGACGTCGAGCTGATGCTCGCGGAGGGCGCCCGGCTGCTGGAACGCGCGGCCGAGCCGCTGGTCGGTGCCGCCGCGACCACCCTGACCGATGCCGCGACCGCGCTGCGTGACGGTGCCCGACCGGCCCAGGCCCGCCTCGCTGCCGGGTTGACCGACGCCGTGCGCGCCGTGCTGGCCGAGCACCCGGTGCGCGAGCTGCTCAGCGCCTCGCCGACCTACCCGCTGGTGGTCGACCGCACCCTGGCCCTGTCCGGCGCCTGGTACGAGATCTTCCCGCGCTCGATCGGCGCCCGTTATGACGAGGCCACCGGCGCGTGGAGCTCCGGCACCCTGCGCACCGCCGCGGAGGACCTGCCCCGGATCGCCGACCTCGGCTTCGACGTGGTCTACCTGACCCCGATCCACCCGATCGGCACCACCCACCGCAAGGGCCGCAACAACACCCTCGAGACCCGCCCCGGCGACCCGGGTTCGCCCTACGCCATCGGGTCGCCCGACGGCGGTCACGACGCCATCGACCCCACCCTGGGCACCTTCGAGGACTTCGACGCGTTCGTCGCGCGGGCCAAGGACCTGGGGATGGAGATCGCCCTCGACCTGGCGCTGCAGTGCTCCCCCGACCACCCCTGGGTCACCGAGCACCCGGAGTGGTTCACCACCCGGCTGGACGGCACCATCGCCTACGCCGAGAACCCGCCGAAGAAGTACCAGGACATCTACCCGCTGAACTTCGACAACGACCCGGAGGGCATCTACGCCGCCGTCCGGGCCGTCCTGCAGGTGTGGATCGACCACGGCGTGACCGCCTTCCGGGTGGACAACCCGCACACCAAGCCGCTGAGCTTCTGGGAGCGCCTGCTCGCCGACATCCGGGCCGCCCACCCCGAGGTGGTCTTCCTCTCCGAGGCGTTCACCCGTCCGGCCATGATGCTCAACCTGGCCCGGATCGGCTTCCACCAGTCGTACACCTACTTCACCTGGCGCAACACCAAGGAGGAGCTGGCCGAGTACCTCACCGAGGTCTCCGGCGAGCACGGTTCCTGGATGCGGCCGAGCTTCTGGCCGACCACCCACGACATCCTCACCCCGTTCATGCAGACCGGCGGCGCCGCCGGCTTCGCGATCCGCGCGGTGCTGGCAGCCCTCGGCTCCCCGACCTGGGGGATCTACACCGGCTACGAGCTGGTCGAGGACGTTCCCCGCCCCGGTGTCGAGGAGCAGATCGACAACGAGAAGTACGAGTTCAAGCCGCGGGACTGGTCGCAGGCCGAGCCGATCGGCATCGCCGCCCTGCTGCGCGACCTCAACACGATCCGACGCGCGCACCCGGCCCTGCGCCAGCTGCGCAATCTCACCGTGCACCCGACCAGCGACCCGAACCTGCTGGCCTTCTCCCGACACCTGCCCGCCGACCTGTCCCCCACCGGGCGCGCCGACACCGTGCTGGTGGTGGTCAACCTCGACCCGCACGGCGCGCACGACGGCACCCTGGACCTCGACCTGCACGCACTCGGCATCACCGACGCCGAGTCCCGGTTCGTGGCCCACGACGTGCTCTCCCAGGAGGTCTACGCCTGGGACGCCCACCCCTGGGTCCGGCTCGATCCCTACCAGCGGGTGGCGCACGTCATCCAGGTCGAGCGGGTGTGAGGGTGGCCCCGGCCTCCGACTCGGGCGCGCCGAGCACCCAGGCGATCGCGATCTCCGCGCTGCCGCCCCGCCGCCAGCCCGAGGTGCCGGAACGCACCGAGGTCAGCGGGCTGTCCGACGACCCGGAGTGGTACCGCACCGCGGTGTTCTACGAGGTGATGATCCGGTCGTTCTCCGACTCCTCCGGCGCCGGGTCCGGTGACCTGCGCGGGCTGACCGAGCGCCTGGACTACCTGCACTGGCTGGGCGTCGACTGCCTGTGGCTGCCGCCGTTCTTCCCCTCGCCCCTGCGGGACGGCGGTTACGACGTCGCAGACTTCACCGCCGTGGCCTCGCAGTACGGCAGCATCGAGGACTTCACCGCACTGATCCAGGCGGCGCACGACCGGGGCATCCGGGTGGTGGTCGACCTGGTGATGAACCACACCAGCGACCAGCACCCGTGGTTCCAGGCGTCCCGCTCCGACCCGGACGGCCCCTACGGCGACTTCTACGTCTGGAGCGACGACAACACCCGCTACCCGGACGCCCGGATCATCTTCGTGGACACCGAGTCCTCGAACTGGACCTTCGACCCGGTGCGCCGGCAGTACTTCTGGCACCGGTTCTTCAGCCACCAGCCCGATCTGAACTTCGACAACCCCCGGGTCGCCGAGGCGATGATCGACGTCGCCCGGTTCTGGCTCCGGCTCGGGGTGGACGGCTTCCGCCTGGACGCGGTGCCGTACCTGTTCGAACGGGACGGCACCAACGGGGAGAACCTGCAGGAGACGCACCAGTTCCTGCGCCGGCTGCGGGCGGCGATCGACGAGGAGTTCCCCGGCCGGATCATGCTGGCCGAGGCGAACCAGTGGCCGGAGGACGTGGTCGAGTACTTCGGCACCGAGGCCGAGCCCGAGTGCCACATGTGCTTCCACTTCCCCGTGATGCCGCGGATCTTCTACGCCCTGCGCGACCAGCGGGCCACCGCCATCGTCGACATCCTGGCCGACACCCCCCGGATCCCCGCCGGTGCCCAGTGGAGCACCTTCCTGCGCAACCACGACGAGCTCACCCTGGAGATGGTCTCCACCGAGGAGCGCGCCTCGATGTACGGCTGGTACGCGCCGGACTCCCGGATGCGCGCGAACATCGGCATCCGCCGTCGGCTCGCGCCCCTGCTGGACGACTCGCGCAAGGAGATCGAACTCGCCCACTCGCTGCTGCTCTCCCTGCCCGGCAGCCCCTGCCTGTACTACGGCGACGAGATCGGCATGGGCGACAACATCTGGCTGCCCGACCGGGACGCCGTCCGCACCCCGATGCAGTGGACCCCGGACCGGAACGCCGGGTTCTCCACCGCCGACCCCGGCAAGCTGTACCTGCCGGTGAACCAGTCGTTGGTGCACCACTACAACAACGTGAACGTCGAGGCGCAGCTCGCCCAGAGCACCTCGCTGCTGCACTGGGTGCGCGGCATGCTCGCCGTGCGCCGCCGCTACCCCGCCCTGGGCCGCGGCGACTACCAGGCGGTGGCAGCCGACAACGAGGCAGTGCTCGCCTTCACCCGGGACGACGGTCACCAGCGGCTGTTGGTGGTGGCCAACCTCGCGTCCACCGCCCGGTCGGCGACGATCACCGCCCCCGCCCTGGCCGGCCGCACCCTGCGGGACGTCTTCGGTGGCGGCGACTTCCCCGCGGTGTCCGAGGACGGGACCCTGACCCTGACCCTCGGGTCGCGCGACTTCTACTGGCTGGCGGTGCAGTGATGTCCGACCGACAGGTATCGCACGAGCCGCGCGACGACGCGTTGGCGGCGCTCCTGGGTCCCTGGCTGCCGCACCGCCGGTGGTTCCCGGCCAAGGGGACCGACGCCCGGGTGAGCGCCCTGGGCGGCACCAGCCTGGCGGACCCGCAGGCAGAGGCCGATGTCCGGGTGCTGCTGCTCCGGGTCGAGTCCGGCTCCGGTGAGTCGGTGCTCCAGGTGCCGCTCACCTTGCGCCCGGCGGTGGACAGTCCGGACGCCCCCGACGACCCGGCCCTGCTGGTCGGCACCCTGCCGGACGGCACCCGGGTCCGGGACGGTGCCGGTGACCCCGCGTTCCTGCGCGCCTGGCTGGCCGACGCCGAGTCCGACCCGGATTCCCCGGTGCGCTCCGACCAGCTCGGCGACCCGCGGGTGATCTCCGGTGAGCAGTCGAACACCTCGGTGATCCTGCCCGGGGCCGGCCCCGGCGGACGCACCGCCATGCTCAAGGTGTTCCGCGGCCTGTCCGCGGGCGAGAACCCGGACGTCGACGTCCCGCGCGCCCTGGCCCGGGTCGGGTGGGAGCACGTGCCCCGACCGCTGGCCTGGATGTCGGCCCGGTGGCCGGACCGACAGGGCGTGGTGCACGGCCACCTCGAGGTGCTCAGCGCCTTCGTCCCCGGTGCTCAGGACGGCTTCGAGCTCGCCTGCGAGGTGGCCGGTCGCGGTGAGTCCTTCGCCGACCTGTCCCGGGAACTCGGCGAGGTGATCGCCCAGATGCACGTCGCACTGGCCAAGGCCCTCCCGGTCGACGACGACGACGCCACCCGGGACCCCGATCCGACCGACGCCCCGACGCACTCCCGTGCGCACTCCCCCGCGCACCCCGACCCGAGCGACCCCACCGGCGTCGGCCCCGGGACCACCGTCCGCGACCCCGAGCTGGACGCCGAGGTGCCGGAGCACGGCTCCGCCGCCGAGCACGGGTCACCGGCCGCCCACGACCTGGCCCGGTCCCTGACCGAGCGCTATGCCTGGGCCGCGGGCATCGTCCCCCAGCTCGCCGAATACCGGGAGGCGGTGCACTCGCTCGCCGACCGGGTGCGGATCCTCACCGGGCTGCCCGATCGGCAGCGCGTCCACGGTGACCTGCACCTGGGTCAGGTGCTGCGCGGCGACGACACCTGGTACGTCCTGGACTTCGAGGGCGAACCACTGCGGCCGATGTCCGAGCGCACCCGTCCCGACCAGCCGCTGCGCGACGCCGCCGGGATGCTGCGCTCCTTCGACTACGCCGCCGCCGTCGGCAGCGCACCCGATGCCTGGACCCGGGTCGCCCGGGAGGCGTTCTGGGCCGGCTACACCGCCGAGTCCTCCGTCCTCGACCCGGCGCTCGCCGCCGTGCTGCTGCGCACCCTGGAGCTCGACAAGGCGCTGTACGAGGCGGTCTACGAGGCGCGCAACCGCCCCGACTGGCTGCCGATCCCGCTGCACGGCATCGAGCGCCTGCTCGCCTGACGCACCCGTCCGGCCGCCGCCGGGGCCCTAGTCGCTGCACGAATGCCCCGGTGGTGGTTGGGTAGGTCCATGAGCCGCGGACCGTCGCCCGTCACCGTCGACCCGGACACGCTGCGCGCCGTCGCGGCCGGGACCCACCATGAGCCCCACGCCGTCCTCGGGCCGCACCGCACCCCGAATGGCGTGGTGGTGCGGACCCTGCGCCCGCTCGCCGACGCGGTGGTGATCGTCACCCCGACCGGGCGCACCCCGGCCGAGCACGAGCAGGACGGGATCTGGACCGCCGTGCTGCCGGACAGCGACGTGCCGGACTACCGGATCGAGGTCACCTACGGTGCCGACACCAGCACCGTCGACGACCCGTACCGCTTCCTGCCCACCATCGGCGAGCTCGACCGGCACCTGATCTCCGAGGGTCGGCACGAGCAGCTGTGGCAGGTGCTCGGCGCCAACGTCCAGCACTACCCCGGAGCGCTGGGCCCGGTCGACGGCACCGCCTTCGCGGTCTGGGCACCCAACGCCCGCGCCGTCCGGGTGGTCGGCGACTTCAACCACTGGCAGGGCGCCTCCCACGCCATGCGGTCCCTCGGCAGCTCCGGGGTGTGGGAGCTGTTCGTCCCCGGCGTCGGCGCCGGTGCCCGGTACAAGTTCGAGGTGATCGGCCCGGACGGCCACGCCCGCCAGAAGGCCGACCCGCTCGCCAAGGGCACCGAGGTGCCGCCGTCGACCGCCTCCGTGGTCGTGGAGTCCGAGTACACCTGGTCCGACGACGCATGGCTCGCCCGCCGAGCCGCCACCGACCCGCACGCCGGACCGGTCAGCATCTACGAGGTGCACCTCGGGTCCTGGCGCAAGGGCCTGTCCTACCGCGACCTGGCGACCCAGCTCACCGAGTACGTGGTCGAGATGGGCTTCACGCACGTCGAGTTCCTTCCGGTGGCCGAGCACCCGTTCGGCGGCTCCTGGGGCTACCAGGTCACCTCGTACTACGCGCCGACCTCCCGCTTCGGGCACCCGAACGACTTCCGCCACCTGGTCGACACCCTGCATCAGGCCGGCATCGGGGTGATCATCGACTGGGTCCCAGCGCACTTCCCCAAGGACGAGTGGGCGTTGGCCCGGTTCGACGGCACCCCGCTCTACGAGCACCCCGACCCGATGCGCGGCGAGCAGCTCGACTGGGGCACCTACGTCTTCGACTTCGGTCGCAGCGAGGTGCGGAACTTCCTGGTCGCCAACGCCACCTACTGGCTGGAGGAGTTCCACGCCGACGGTCTGCGCGTCGATGCCGTCGCGTCCATGCTCTACCTCGACTACTCCCGCGAGCCCGGGCAGTGGCGCCCGAACGTGCACGGCGGACGCGAGAACCTGGAGGCGATCGCCTTCCTGCAGGAGGCCAACGCCACCGCCTACCGCCGCACCCCCGGCGTCATGATGATCGCCGAGGAGTCCACCGCCTGGCCCGGCGTCACCGCGCCCACCGACAACGGCGGACTCGGCTTCGGTCTCAAGTGGAACATGGGCTGGATGAACGACACGCTCCGCTACCTGGCGGAGCAGCCGATCAACCGTCGCTACCACCACCACGAAGCCACGTTCTCACTGGTGTACGCCTTCTCCGAGCACTTCGTCCTGCCGCTGTCCCACGACGAGGTCGTGCACGGCAAGGGATCGATCATGCGCAAGATGCCCGGGGACGACTGGCAACAGCGCGCCGGTGTCCGGGCGCTGCTCGGTTACCAGTGGTCCCATCCCGGCAAGCAACTGCTGTTCATGGGCACCGAGTTCGCGCAGGGCACCGAGTGGGCCGAATCCCGCTCCCTCGACTGGTACCTGCTCGACCACCCCGAGCACCGCGGTGTCCAGGCGGTCGTCCGTGACCTGAACGCCCTCTACCGTCGCCATCCCGCGCTCTGGGCACTCGATCACTCACCGCAGGGCTTCGAGTGGATCGATGCCAACGACGCCGACCACAACGTGCTGGCCTATCTCCGGCGCGACGACAAGGGCGACGTGGTGGCCGTGGTGGTCAACTTCTCCGGTGTCCCGCACGAGGGCTACCGGCTCGCGCTCCCCCAGGGCGGCACCTGGACCGAAGCGTTGAACACCGACGCCACCGAGTACGGCGGATCCGGTGTCGGCAATCTCGGCCAGGTCGAGGCCCGCCCCGAGCCGTACCACGGTCGCGCGTTCTCCACTGTGCTGCGCGTGCCGCCGCTCGGCGTCCTCTTCCTCACCCCCGCCTGAACCGGGAGGCTCTGCGCAGCGTCGCCGCCCCGCCTCCGAAGCCGCCCATCCCCGCCGGGGGTGGGCGGCTTCGTGTGGCCCGCGACCGCGGCGGCTCCCCACCGGACCCACGTGACAGCCCGGCGCCCCGGCCCCCGCGGAGGCGGGCGGTGACCGGTGGCCGGTGGCCGTACTTTGCGCCAGAAACCATGCAGCCGCGAGTCAACGGCATCTGCGGGCAGGCCGATCCCCGCAGGACGCACCCGAAGGCCACGGACTCACGCGGCACGACGCGCAGGGGAACAGCCATCGATCGGACGCGGCAGCACACCAGCCGTCACGGCCCACCACCCCTCGGCCCGAAGCTCCGCACGAGACCGAGCCACGCCCGGAGCTCGCGCGCCGCACCCACGGCTCCCCAATGCATGACCCAACGCTGACAAGCCGGTACTTCGATTGACCGACCACGTCCGCCGCACCGCTCGCACCCCGTGGGGCGCAGCCGCCTCGCGCCGCACAGTAAGGCCGAGCGGACAGCCGCGGCCCAGTGCGCCCGGCCAGCCACAACCACAGACCGCCCAGCTACCGCCGGGCGGTGCGCTCTGCCGGGTGCCGGCTCTCGACCCGACAGGTGCCCAGATACGACGAAAGGCCATCCCCTGATGGGGATGGCCTTTCGTGGAAAGATGTCCGGCGGCGTCCTACTCTCCCACACCCTGGCGAGTGCAGTACCATCGGCGCTGAGGGGCTTAGCTTCCGGGTTCGGAATGGGACCGGGCGTTTCCCCCTCGCTATGACCGCCGTAACTCTATCGAACTATCAAACACCTCTCCTGCAACCCGGTCGGGTCAGGGGTGTTCGCGGTTCGGGAACCGCACAGTGGACGCGTAGCAATGATGTTGTGGTGAAGTTGTCGGCTTATTAGTACCGGTCAGCTGCGGCAGTCGTTAGTCCTGCCTTCCACATCCGGCCTATCTACCCAGTGGTCTAGCTGGGAGCCTCTCACCCACAAGGGGCATGGAAACCTCATCTTGAAGCAGGCTTCCCGCTTAGATGCTTTCAGCGGTTATCCCTTCCGAACGTAGCTAACCAGCCGTGCTCCTGGCGGAACAACTGGCACACCAGAGGTTCGTCCGTCCCGGTCCTCTCGTACTAGGGACAGCCCTTCTCAAGTTTCCTGCGCGCGCAGCGGATAGGGACCGAACTGTCTCACGACGTTCTAAACCCAGCTCGCGTACCGCTTTAATGGGCGAACAGCCCAACCCTTGGGACCTACTCCAGCCCCAGGATGCGACGAGCCGACATCGAGGTGCCAAACCATGCCGTCGATATGGACTCTTGGGCAAGATCAGCCTGTTATCCCCGGGGTACCTTTTATCCGTTGAGCGACGGCGCTTCCACAAGCCACCGCCGGATCACTAGTTCCGACTTTCGTCCCTGCTCGACCTGTCAGTCTCACAGTCAAGCTCCCTTGTGCACTTGCACTCGCCACCTGATTGCCAACCAGGCTGAGGGAACCTTTGAGCGCCTCCGTTACATTTTAGGAGGCAACCGCCCCAGTTAAACTACCCACCAGGCACTGTCCCTGATCCGGATTACGGACCGAGGTTAGATATCCAGAGCGACCAGAGTGGTATTTCAACGTTGACTCCACGAACACTGGCGTGCCCGCTTCACAGTCTCCCACCTATCCTACACAAGCCGCACCGAACACCAATACCAAGCTATAGTAAAGGTCCCGGGGTCTTTCCGTCCTGCTGCGCGTAACGAGCATCTTTACTCGTAGTGCAATTTCGCCGAGTTCGCGGTTGAGACAGCGGGGAAGTCGTTACGCCATTCGTGCAGGTCGGAACTTACCCGACAAGGAATTTCGCTACCTTAGGATGGTTATAGTTACCACCGCCGTTTACTGGGGCTTAAATTCTGAGCTTCGCCTTACGGCTAACCCGTCCTCTTAACCTTCCAGCACCGGGCAGGCGTCAGTCCGTATACATCGTCTTGCGACTTCGCACGGACCTGTGTTTTTAGTAAACAGTCGCTTCCCCCTGGTCTCTGCGGCCCTCCACGCTCCCCAAGCAAGTCGGTTCACGCTTCAGGCCCCCCTTCTCCCGAAGTTACGGGGGCATTTTGCCGAGTTCCTTAACCACGATTCACTCGATCGCCTTAGTATTCTCTACCTGACCACCTGAGTCGGTTTAGGGTACGGGCGGCTAGAACCTCGCGTCGAAGCTTTTCTCGGCAGCATAGGATCACCCTCTTCCAGCATACGCTGTCACCATCAGTTCTCAGGCTATGTGAGTGGCGGATTTGCCTACCACTCGCCCTACGACCTTGGACGTGGACAACCATCGCCACGCTGGGCTACCTTCCTGCGTCACTCCTGTTAATACGCTTACCTACTACCGGATCGGGTCACGCGCTCCCCCACACGGTGACCACCGAAGTGGTCGATGTGCGGGCTCGGGCGTTTAGCATCACCGGGCTCGGTATGGGCGGTTCTTCGCCGGTACGGGAATATCAACCCGTTGTCCATCGACTACGCCTGTCGGCCTCGCCTTAGGTCCCGACTTACCCAGGGCGGATTAGCCTGGCCCTGGAACCCTTGGTCATTCGGCGGACGGGTTTCTCACCCGTCATTCGCTACTCATGCCTGCATTCTCACTCGTGTAGCGTCCACCACTGGGTTACCCCGCAGCTTCACCCGCCACACGACGCTCCCCTACCCATCCACACGCCTGGACCACGAAGGCCTAGCAGTATGTGTGAATGCCACAGCTTCGGCGGTGTACTTGAGCCCCGCTACATTGTCGGCGCGGAATCACTTGACCAGTGAGCTATTACGCACTCTTTCAAGGGTGGCTGCTTCTAAGCCAACCTCCTGGTTGTCTGTGCAACTCCACATCCTTTCCCACTTAGCACACGCTTAGGGGCCTTAGCTGGTGGTCTGGGCTGTTTCCCTCTCGACTACGGAGCTTATCCCCCGCAGTCTCACTCCCGCGCTCTCACTTACCGGCATTCGGAGTTTGGCTAACGTCAGTAACCTGGTAGGGCCCATCGGCTATCCAGTAGCTCTACCTCCGGCAAGAAACACGCGAGGCTGCACCTAAATGCATTTCGGGGAGAACCAGCTATCACGAAGTTTGATTGGCCTTTCACCCCTAACCACAGGTCATCCCCTCGGTTTTCAACCCAAGTGGGTTCGGTCCTCCACGCGGTCTTACCCGCGCTTCAACCTGCCCATGGCTAGATCACTTCGCTTCGGGTCTAGAGCACGCGACTATGATCGCCCTATTCGGACTCGCTTTCGCTACGGCTTCCCCACACGGGTTAACCTCGCCACGTACCACTAACTCGCAGGCTCATTCTTCAAAAGGCACGCTGTCACCCCTGCTAAGGAGGCTCCAACGGATTGTAGGCACACGGTTTCAGGTACTATTTCACTCCCCTCCCGGGGTACTTTTCACCTTTCCCTCACGGTACTTGTCCGCTATCGGTCACTAGGTAGTATTTAGGCTTAGCAAGTGGTCTTGCCAGATTCACACGGGATTTCTCGGGCCCCGTGCTACTTGGGATCCCCTTCAGGAGGCCATGCCATTTCGTCTACGGGGGTACCACCCTCTGTGCCGGGCCTTTCAATGCCCTTCGACTATGACACGACTTTGTAACTCCTTGGTTGCTCGGCAGAACAACCCGAAAGGTCCCACAACCCCGCATACGCAACGCCTGCCGGCTATCACACGCATACGGTTTGGCCTCATCCGCTTTCGCTCGCCACTACTCACGGAATATCTCTTCCTGCCGGTACTGAGATGTTTCACTTCCCGGCGTTCCCTCCACACACCCTATATATTCAGGTGCAGGTCACACGACATGACTCGTGCGGGGTTTCCCCATTCGGAAATCCTCGGATCACGGTTCGTTTGCCAACTCCCCGAGGCTTATCGCAGGCTACAACGTCCTTCTTCGGCTCCTAGTGCCAAGGCATTCACCCTGTGCCCTTAAAAACTTGACCACAAAGACATACAAAGATGCTCGCGTCCACTGTGCAGTTCTCAAACAACGAACGATCCCCAGATACAACCCGCACCTACCCACACCAACAGTGTGAACGGTTTGACACGGTCAACCAGGCCCGTACTGAAGTCACCACCCTCGCGGGCTGTTCCCTCAGGACCCAACAGTGCGCCCAAGGCCACCACCCCATCACCAGCCTCGTTCCACACCCCCACAGGAGTTGTACTAGACGCCAGCCACGAAACAGTGACCGCAGTTGATGTTCCACCCATGAGCACCACCCCAGACACGTACGGCCTGGGCATGGCCCCTGAACACCCACCTTCGCGGGTGCCAGATGCTCCTTAGAAAGGAGGTGATCCAGCCGCACCTTCCGGTACGGCTACCTTGTTACGACTTAGTCCCAATCGCCAGTCCCACCTTCGACGGCTCCCCCCACAAGGGTTGGGCCACCGGCTTCGGGTGTTACCGACTTTCGTGACTTGACGGGCGGTGTGTACAAGGCCCGGGAACGTATTCACCGCAGCGTTGCTGATCTGCGATTACTAGCGACTCCGACTTCATGGGGTCGAGTTGCAGACCCCAATCCGAACTGAGACCGGCTTTTTGGGATTCGCTCCACCTCGCGGTATCGCAGCCCTTTGTACCGGCCATTGTAGCATGCGTGAAGCCCAAGACATAAGGGGCATGATGATTTGACGTCATCCCCACCTTCCTCCGAGTTGACCCCGGCAGTCTCCTATGAGTCCCCGGCATAACCCGCTGGCAACATAGGACGAGGGTTGCGCTCGTTGCGGGACTTAACCCAACATCTCACGACACGAGCTGACGACAACCATGCACCACCTGTACACCGACCTTGCGGGGCAACCATCTCTGGAAGTTTCCGGTGTATGTCAAGCCTTGGTAAGGTTCTTCGCGTTGCATCGAATTAATCCGCATGCTCCGCCGCTTGTGCGGGCCCCCGTCAATTTCTTTGAGTTTTAGCCTTGCGGCCGTACTCCCCAGGCGGGGCACTTAATGCGTTTGCTGCGGCACGGAACTCGTGGAATGAGCCCCACACCTAGTGCCCAACGTTTACGGCATGGACTACCAGGGTATCTAATCCTGTTCGCTCCCCATGCTTTCGCTCCTCAGCGTCAGTTGCGGCCCAGAGACCTGCCTTCGCCATCGGTGTTCCTCCTGATATCTGCGCATTCCACCGCTACACCAGGAATTCCAGTCTCCCCTACCGCACTCTAGTCTGCCCGTACCCGATGCAAGCTCAAGGTTGAGCCTTGAGTTTTCACACCAGACGCGACAAACCGCCTACGAGCTCTTTACGCCCAATAATTCCGGACAACGCTTGCGCCCTACGTATTACCGCGGCTGCTGGCACGTAGTTAGCCGGCGCTTCTTCTGCAGGTACCGTCACTTTCGCTTCTTCCCTGCTGAAAGAGGTTTACAACCCGAAGGCCGTCATCCCTCACGCGGCGTCGCTGCATCAGGCTTGCGCCCATTGTGCAATATTCCCCACTGCTGCCTCCCGTAGGAGTCTGGGCCGTGTCTCAGTCCCAGTGTGGCCGGTCGCCCTCTCAGGCCGGCTACCCGTCGTCGCCTTGGTAGGCCATTACCCCACCAACAAGCTGATAGGCCGCGAGTCCATCTCTGACCGATAAATCTTTCCAGACACTTCGGATGCCCGAGCGTCTCGTATCCAGTATTAGACCCCGTTTCCAAGGCTTATCCCAGAGTCAGAGGCAGGTTACTCACGTGTTACTCACCCGTTCGCCACTGATCCACCCAGCAAGCTGGGCTTCACCGTTCGACTTGCATGTGTTAAGCACGCCGCCAGCGTTCGTCCTGAGCCAGAATCAAACTCTCCGTGAATGTCTCATTGGCACCCACCACCCGAAGGCAGCGAGCAACCGACACACAAAGCGGCACCACACACGCTGACGAATGTGGCACCAATCAGATTCGGCTGTATAACACAACCCGGACGGGGTCCGGATCATGCATATCAACCAAAAGTTTCGACCACCCTTCACCCACCACCATGCTGGTAGTAGACTCCAAGCAAGCCGAGCCATTTGGCATCAACTACTTAGGCACACTGTTGAGTTCTCAAAGAACAGACGCGCATCCCTCACCGCTCTTGCGAGCGCCTGACCGGAGGCAACCGTTCAAACTTAGCGGACCCGCCCCAGCCGGTCAAGTCCGTGTGGACCGTTCCGAACCAGCGGAATCCATCCCGGCACGACCCTGACCGGCAGCCGAAGCTCCCGAGGACTTACCGAGGGGGTGGCCACCCGCGGGGACCAGCCACCGATCTGACTCGGTGTCCGTTCCTCCCTGCCGGGCGACGTCGAGAACATTACGCAGCGCCCGGACGGAGAGTCAACCTGGTCCGGGGTGACGGCGACCACACAGCCGCAGGTCAGCGTCCGGATACGACGACGCCCCTGCTGGTTCCGCGCGGAACCAGCAGGGGCGTGCAGGGCGGCTCAGTACAGTGCGCTCGCGAGGGCGCGTCGCGCGTCCTGCACCCGCGGGTCGTCGGCGCCGACCACCTCGAACAGGTCGACCAACCGGGTGCGCAGTCGCTCCCGGTCGGGGCCGAAGGTGGTGCGGATCGTGTCGATCAGGCGCGCGAAGGCGTCCTCGATCTGACCGCCGAGCACGTCCACGTCTGCCACGGCGAGCTGCGCGTCGATGTCGGTCGGGGCGTCGGCGGCCGCCTTGCGCACGGCGGCGAGGTCGACACCACGGGTCCTGGTGAGCAGACCGACCTGCGCCAGTCCCGCCCGTGCCAGGTCGTCCTTGGGGTTCTCTCGCAGGGCCTGCTCGTAGGCGGCGGTCGCGGCCGGGAAGTCGTCGGCCTCGATGGCGTCGTACGCCGCCTGGTGCAGCGGGGGCAGCGGCGGCTCCTCCGGTTCGGGCGCGGTGGCCGGGGCACCCTCGCCGCCCGGCGCGGAACCGGTGATGCCGTTGGCCTCCGCGGCTTGGAGCACCTGGTCCAGCACGTCCTTGATCTGGGCCGCGTCGGGTGCGCCCTGGAACAGCGGCAGCGGCTGCCCCGCGAGCACCGCGACCACGGTGGGCACCGACTGGCTCTGGAAGGCCGCTGCCACCTGCGGGTTGGCGTCGGCGTCGATCCGCGCGAGCTGCAGACGGCCGCCGTACTCCCCGATCAGTGTGCCGAGGGTCGTGGCCAGGGCCGTGCTGGCCTCGCTCCAGGACGCCCACAACAGCACGATCACCGGGTGACCGGTGGACGACTGGACCAGCGCGGGGAAGCCCTCGGTGTCGACGTCCACCACCCACGGGCCGGGTGCCGGAAGGCCACCGGGGCTGCCGGGTGCCGGGGTGGCCGGACGGGCCAGGCTCGACAGGTCGACCGCACCCCGCATGTTGAACCGGGGGTCCCCGGCCGGGTTCTGGCTCATGCTGCTCTCGCTCCTGCTCTGCTGTGGAAGGTCACTCGCCGGTGACGGCGGTCCGGGCGTGCTCGGCTGCCAGCACCTGCACACCGGTGTCGCTGCCCGCCGGCGGCACGTAGAAGGCGACGACATCGGTCCAGGTGCGGACCAGGTTCTGGCTCACGCTGTCCTTGCCGGCCAACGCCGCGTCCAGCGGGTCGTTCAGGGTGATGCTGCCCTGGCTGAGGGTCGCGGTGGTCACGGTGGTCATCTGACCGACCACGATCGCTCCCCCGTCGACGGTGCCCAACGCGGTCACCGCACCGGCCTCCGGTGAGACGGTCTCGCTCACCGTCGCCACCGCCTGCAGGCTCTGGACCGTCTGCGCCCGCGCGGACTCGATCGCGGTGCGGAAGAAGCTGGTGCCGAAGGTGGCGGCATACGGCGAGGCGTCACCGTTGGTGAGCACATCCGCGAACTGACCGACCACGTCCTGCGGGGTGACCAGCAGCGAGGCGTCGTCCGGTGTCGGCATCGGGCTGCCGGTCTCGGGTTCGGCGGTGGCGGGCATCTGGACACCCTCACCGAGCCGCGCCCATCCCCACAGGTGGTAGTCGTCGCGCGGGGACTCCTGGATCAGCACCAGCAGCAGCGGTGCCTGGAGGTCGGCCGGCTGTTCGGTGACGACCATCTGGGTGCGCGGCCACGAGGTGGTGTCCGGCGTGATCGTGGTCTGCGCGTTCGTCGGGATGGTGATCGGCGGGCGCTGTCCGTCGGTGGCCTTGGCGCGGGTGTACTCGGCGGCGCGGATGGCGAGGGCCGGACCGCTGAGGCGCGCGCTCAGCCCGCTCGGGTCGAGCGCCGTGTCACCGGCGGCCAGCACCTCGCCCACCTGCGCCAGGATGTCGGCGGACTGGGTCTGGTCGAGGACCGGGGGTGCCTGGGCGGGCACGGCCTCGGGCTGCGGCTCGGGCACCGGGTTGGCGCACCCGGCCAGCGCGATCACGGCGGCGAGTGCGAGAGCGACGGCTCCGTGGCGACGGCGGGCGCTCATCGGTCCTCCTCCCGGTCGGTGGTGTCGGCTTCGGGCTGTGCGGCTCCGGAACCGTCGGGCTCGGCATCCGCCGGGAAGCCCCACATCCGACGCCAGGAGTCCGCGCGCTGGGTGGTCGACATGCTGTCGTCGTCCTCGTCGACGCCCGGGACCGCGGGGACGTCGTCGTCGGAGGAGTGCGGGGCGTCGGGGTCGCGCTCGCTGCCGGTCGGGCCGGTCGACCCCGCCGGGGCGGCCGCTTGCTGCTCGCGCTGACGACGCCACGGCAGGCGGTCGGCGAAGCCACGTCGGCCGGATTCGGCGTCGGTGCGTCCCTCGGTGGGTCCGTCGGTGGGCGAGGGCGATCCCTCGGTCGGTGCGTTCCCCGACGCGGCGGGCGTCGACACGTCCGGAGTCGTCGTGACGCCCGCACCGGCGGCTGGGTGATGCTGCGCGCCGGAGGGTTGATGCGCGGCGGGCGCGGGGCTCGCCGTGGCGGGGGATGCCGGTCCGGCGGTGTCCGGGGTCGGCGTCGTCCCGGTGGTGGCGGGATTCGTCGACGGCGGAGCCGGGTGTCGTCCGTCGGCGGCGGGGCGGTCGGTCGTCGCGGACGACGGGGCGGCCGTGGGCGCAGTCGACGGGGCGACCGTCGGCGGCGTCGGCGTCCAGGCAGTGGCGCCGGTGGTGGGCGAGGACGGCTCCTGCGGAGCCGAGCCGGAGGCCGGGCGATCGCGGTCCGAGACCACCGGAACGTCCGCGGTCTGCTCGGCGCGGTTCGCGCGGCGACGGCCGAAGAGGGTCCGTCGGGGCTTGTCCTCGGTGCCCTGGTGGCTGTCCGAGGGGGTCGCGGTGGTCGGCTCCCCTGCCGTCGAAGGAACCGGGGTCTGCGGGGACGGAGTGGCCGTGGTCGGCTCCCCCGCCGTCGAGGAATCCGGCGTCCGCGAGGACGGGGTCGCCGCGGACGGCGAGGCGGGGTCCGAGGGGGAGCCGGTGGTCGAAGCTGGCGTCTCCGGGGTGCGACTGCCGTCCGCCGTCTCGCTCGGGGCGACGGGAGCGGGAGCGGGGACGGTCGGGATCGTTCCGGTGACCAGAGGCACGGCGCCGGTGGCACCGCGCCGACCACGCCGGGCCGCGGCAGCCGCGGCCTCGGCCTCCCGGATCTGGCGGCGGGTGAGCGGCAGTCCCGTGGTCGGGTCGATCAGCGGGATGGTGCCGGTCGTCGGGGGGCCGGTCACGGCCAGCGGAGTGCCGTCGGCGGTCTGCGGCGTCACCACCGCGATCATGCCGGTGCTGACGTCGTGCCAGTCGGCACCGGTCCGCGAGCGCCGGATCCTGATCGCCAGGATCGCCGCGATCGCCAGCAGCAGCACACCGGCGGCGACGCCCGGCCACAGCCACGGCGTGGTCACCTCCTGCGGCCAGGACAGTTCGAGCGTCGGCGCGGTGTCGCCAAGGCTGACCGCGAGCAGGGACCAGCGACCGTCCGGCGGTGCCGTCCACTCCAGGGTCGCCGAGCCGTCGCCGGTCACCTCGGTCACCCACATGTCGGAACCGGTCGGGTCGGCCGCGGCGGTCGTCTGCGGGTCGGCGCCGTCGGCCGAGGCGGACGGCGAGGGCTGTGCCGCGGGCTCGCTGGCCTCGGCGGCTGCCGGAGACCCGCTGGGGTCGGCGGTGGCCGAGGGGTTCGGGGCGGCGTCGGCGTCGGCGTCCTGCAGCGCCAGGTCGTGCCAGTCGGCGAGCCCGGTGACCAGCTGGTGCGGGTCGTCGCCGACCCACCCGGCCACGTCGGTGTCGCGGCCGACCGCCAGGACGACCGGCGAACCGGACGCACGGACGGTGACCGTCACCGGCTCACCGGCGACCTCCAGCACCCCGGGCTCGGTGACCAGGATCGGGGTGTCGGCGGTGGCGGTGGCGATCAGAGGGTCGTCCGCGCGCCACGCGGTCGCCGAGGCGATACCGAGAGCCGCGGCGGCCAGGCCCAGCAGCCCGAGCAGGGCCGCGATGAGTCGCTGAAGCACGCATCTTCCTTCCTGACGTGACGCCACAGGATAGGCAGCTGAGCAGCATCCGGACACTTCGGGTGCTCACCACGGCACCCGGGGTGACGCGGGCCCCCTGCCAGCCGACCGCTCCCGCCCGATACCCTGGCTGGCGGACGTCGGCCGTGGCCGCAGCCGCGCGTCCCTCCCGATCGTCGGGAGCCATCGCTGCCATGCCCCCAGGAGGATCTTCCGTGCCAGAGGACCGCATGCTGTTCCCGGTCGTCAACTTCCGTGGTTACGACCGCGAGCAGGTCGACACCCGGATGAACGAGCTGGAACGCGCACTCGGCGAGGCCCGCTCGCAGGTGTCATCGCTGGACGAGCGGGTGCTGCAGATCTCCGGGGAGCTCTCCGAGGCGCACCGTCAGCTGCGCGAGGCCGAGCGGCCGACGTACTCGGGTCTGGGATCGCGGATCGAGATGCTGCTGCGGTCGGCGGAGGAGCAGTCGTCGGACGTCGTGCAGCAGGCCAACGCGCAGGCCTCCGACGCGCTGGCCCGCGCTCGGCTCGCCGCCGGTCAGCTCCGGGCCCGCGCGGAGAACGAGGTCGCCGAGCTGATCGCCACCGCTAAGCGTGAGGCCACCGAGGAGCGCACCACCGCGCACGCCGAGGCGGAAAGCGTCCTGACCGCGGCCCAGCGACGGGCCGAGGAGATGGTGGGTTCCGCCGAGCGCGAGGCGGCCCGGATCCAGACCGCGCAGGCCACCGAGGCGAGCGAGCGCCGCGCCAGCCTGGAACGCGAGCTGGGCACCCTGCGGGCGACCGTGGAGCGCGAGACCACCGAACTGCGGATCAGCACCGAGCAGGCGGCCGAGCAGCTGCGGACCACCACCGAGGCGGAGACCTCCGCACTGCGTGCCGAGGCGGAGCACTACGCCCAGGACCTGCGCCAGCGCGCCGACGCCGACACCTCCGCGCAGCGGCAGCTCGCCGAGGCCGAGACCTCCGCCCAGCGTCAGCAGGCTGAGACGGACACCGCCGAACTGCGTCGACGGACCGAGGCCGAGACCACCGAGCTGCGCCGACAGACCGCGGCCGAGATCGCCGAGCTGCGCACCGAGACCGAGCGCTGGGCCGCCGAGCAGCGGTCGTCGGCCGCAGCCGAGGCAGCCGAACTGCGCCGCACCACGGGCGAGGAGGTGAACCGGGTCCGCGCCGAGGCAGCCGCCTACGCCGACCAGGTGCGCTCCGCCGCCGAGCGGTCCGCCACCGAGCTGCAGCAGAAGGTCGCCGCCGAGACCAGCGCGGTCCGGGCCGAGGCCGACCAGTACTCCGGGTTCGTGCGGGCCACCGCCGACCGGGAGACCGCCGAGTTGCGGGCACAGGTCGCCGAGGAGATCGCCGCCACCCGTCAGCAGGCCGAACAGGAGCTCGCCGCGGTGCGTACCGAGGCCGAGCAGTACGTCGCCGAGCTGCGCGCCTCCGTGGAGCGGGAGACCACGGAACTGCGCGACCGGGTGACGCACGAGACCACCACCCAGCGCGCGGAGGCGGAGCAGTACGCGGCCGACCTCCGGGCCACCGCCGAGCGGGAGACCAGCGAGCTGCGGGACGCCGCCCAGCGGGAGACGGACGAGCTGCGGGAGAACACCCAGCGCGAGACCACCGAGCTGCGGGAGAACACCGAGCGCGCCGCCGCGGAGCTGCGCGCCACCACCCAGCGTGAGACCGACGAACTGCGCGAGCAGACCCGGTTGCAGGTCGAGCGCCAGCTGACCGAGGCGGCGCGCCAGGCCGAGGAGCTGACCACGGCGGCCCGGACCGAGGCCGAGGCGATGCAGCAGCAGGCCCGACAGGCGCTCGCCGACGCGGAGCTGACGATCGCCACCCAGCGCGAGGAGGCCGAGCGCGCGGACGCCGAGCGGCACGCCGTCGCTCGCGCCGAGACCGAGAAGCTGGTCTCCGACGCCGAGGCGCACGCCGCCGCCGCCGAGCAGCGGGTGGCGAAGGCGCTGGAGCAGGCCGAGAAGGTGCGGCTCGACTCGCAGAACCAGGCCAAGGAGCTGCTGTCGAACGCCCGGCAGAACGCCGACCGGGTGGTCGCCGAGGCCCGTGAGCACGCCGAGAAGACGCTGTCCGAGTCGATGAGTGAGGCCGAGCGGGAGCGGACCACCGCTCAGCGGCAGGTCGAGGACCTCAACCGCCAGCGCGAGTCGATCACCACGTACCTGGACGAGCTGCGGAACCTGCTCGGCTCGGACCCGGTGCCGAACCGGCAGACCCTGGAGCGGGCGGACAAGGCGCAGGCCAAGTTCGAGCGCGAGGCGACGCCTGCCGCGGGCAAGTCCGGGCGCACCCCGGCGAAGGCGAAGGCGCGACCGGCACCGGTCTCGGCCGCCGGGCCGAAGAAGGCTGCGGGCGGTGCCGCGACGGAGGTGGAGTCGACGACCGACGGCGCTTCGGGCACCCCGGACACCGGGTCGACCGGTGCGGACGCAGGGACCACGGCGGCACCGACCGGGAACGACTCCGGCACCGGAAGCACCCCGGCCGACGTCGAGGCGACCACTGCTGCCGATGCAGCCGGGAGCGACGCCGGCACCGGAACCGGCTCGGCCGACGGTGACACGAGCGCCGAGGCGACTCCGGCCGAGCAGCGCGCCGACGGCGAGGTCGAGCAGAAGTGACCGGGCCCGCGGCCGCCGACTGGCGGGATCAGCGCCGGGAGGCGGCCGCGGCGCACGAGGCGGCGTTGGTCGCCCGGCAACGCGCCGAGTCGGACCGCGCCCGGGCGCTGATCCACGAGTTCCTGGTGACGGCCCGCGAGCGGGGCGTGGCACCGGAGCCGCTGCGCGCGCAGGGGTACGGCGGACGCGGCTCGTTCCGCACCGGGTTGGCGGGCTGGTACCTGCGGCGTGACCGCACGGTCGCCGTGGGCACGGACGGCGAGTTCTACGTGCTCACCGTGCCGGGGTCGCTGACAGCCCGGTGGCGCGGGGTGAGCGTGACGCCGCAGGACCCGCCGCTCGTCATCGGCGCCGGGGGCAAGGACGGCGAGTCCTTGGACCTGCCGCTGGCACTGGCTCGGGTGCTGGGCGAGGGCTGACGCCCAGACGACCGGCGGCGTGCGCTAGCGGTCCGCGCGGATCAGCAGGGTGGTGAGTGCCTGCGCGACCGCCGTGGGCTGCTCGATCGCCGTCAGGTGACCGGCGGCGGGGATCACGACCGGCTCGATGCCCAGCAGGCCGGCCATCGCGGCTGCCTGCTCCGGCGGAGTCGGGCCGTCCTCGGCGCCGACCAGGACCAGGGCGGGCCGGGTCCACCCGCGCAGCACGTGGCTGCGGTCGGGCCGGGCGGCCATCGCGCGCTGGGACCAGGCGATGCCGGCCGGGTGCTGCTCGTCGATCCAGCCGGCGAGCTGCCGGACCAGGTCCGGGCGGGTGGCGCGGGTGGTGTCGCCGAGCACGGCGTCCACCATCGGGCGCACCGGGTCGACGCTGCCGGTGCGCTCGGCCTCGTCCGCGATCCGGCGACGGTTGGCGGCTGCCTCCGGGGTGTCGGCGACCGCCTTGGTGTCCAGCAGGGCGAGGGCGGCGACCAGCTCGGGGTGGCGCTCGGCCAGGGCGAGGGCGACGTACCCGCCCATCGACAGCCCGGCGACCACGGCGGGACCTGCTGGCACCTCAGGCCGGGCCGGGTCGGCGGTAGGGGCCGAGTCAGTGGGACGGTCTGGGTCCGCGGACTCGGTCGGTGCGGCCCCGGACAGCAACGCGGCGACCGCGTCCGCGGCCGCTTCCAGCGCGGGTGCTGCATCCGGTGCCGGGGCGGCGCCCATGCCGGGCAGGTCGATGGCGATCACCGGGGTGCCGGCGGTGATCAGCCGACCGACGGCGGACCACATCCGGGAGTCGACCGGGAAGGCGTGCAGCAGGACCAACGGGGTGTGCCCCGCGACGCCGGGTCGCAGGACGTGCGGGACGACGGTGACCATCAGGCGTCCTCGGGTCGCGGGTCGGGATCGGCCTGCTCGGAGGGGCCGTCCCAGGTGGTCGGCAGCGGGGTCGGGAAACCGGGCCGGACCCGCGCGACGATCTCGTTCAGGACCCGGCGGACGTACGGCTCGCCGACCCACAGGTGCTTAGCCCCGTCGACTCCGACGATCTCGGCCTGGTGCACCTGGGCGAAACGTCGCCGGGCCTCCTCGGGCCGCAGGTAGTCGTCGTGCTCGGGGACCAGGGCGGTCAGCGGTCGGCCGTCGGCGTCCCAGGCGTCGAGGTCGGCGTCGGTGGCCCGGTGCAGCGGCGGGGAGAGCAGGATCGCGCCGCGGACCAGCGGGTCCAGGCCGTGCATCAGGGTGAGCTCGGTGCCGAAGGACCAGCCGACCAGCCACGGGTTCGGCAGGTCGTGGAACTCGGCGAACTCGATGGCCGCGTGCACGTCGAAGCGCTCGGCGCGGCCCTCGTCGAAGCTGCCCTCGCTGGTGCCGCGCGGGCTGCTGGTGCCCCGGGTGTTGAACCGGAGCACCGCGATGTCGGCCAGCGCCGGGAGCCGCCAGGACGCCTTCCGCAGCACGTGCGAGTCCATGTAGCCGCCGTGGGTCGGCAGCGGGTGCAGCGTCACCAGGGTGGCGGCGGGGGTGCGCGGGCTGCCGTCGGGGTTCGCGGGCCGGGCGAGTTCGCCGACCAGGGTCAGGCCGTCGGCGGTGTGCAGCTCGATGTCCTCCCGATGCGCGGGCAGGACGGTCAGGGATCGGATCTCGGTGCTCATCGACTCCGAGGGTACGCGCGGGTCCGCGGCTCGACCCGCCGGTCAGCGGGTGGGTCGGCGGCGGTGCCGGGCCTCCCAGCAGGAGGTGTGCCAGTGCCGCCGATTGTCGAGGGCAGCGGCGTCGCCGAGGATGCTGTCCGCCTGCCAGGCGACCACGTGCGCGGTGCCGGTGGCGATCAGCTGGTCGCAGCCCGGGCAGCGGAAGGTGCGGTCCGAGCCGCGCACCCGCTGGGTGGTCCACTCCCCGTCCGGGCCGGACTCGGCCCGCCGGATACCGCCGACCCGGTCGAGGTCGAGCGGGACGTGCTCGGCGTTGTACGGCCGCTTACCGGATCGACGTGAACGTGGCACCGTCCCATCCTCACCCATGGCACGGCACCCCCGCGCCCGACGTGCGGGGGCGGGGGTGCCGGTCGGTCGGGCTCAGCCCAGCTGCGGCGCGGTCTCGACCGGGGCGATGGTGCCGGTGCGGATCAGCTCGCTGTACCAGTACGCGGAGTCCTTGGGGATCCGCTCCAGCGTGTCGTAGTCGACCCGCACGATGCCGAACCGGCGGTCGTAGCCGTAGGCCCACTCGAAGTTGTCGAACAGGGACCAGACGAAGTACCCGCGCACGTCGGCACCCTGGTCCATCGCGGCACCCACGGCGTCGATGTGGTCGTGCAGGTAGCTGACCCGGTCCTCGTCGTGCACCCGGCCGTCCGCGGAGACCTGGTCGGCGAAGGCGGCGCCGTTCTCGGTGATGGCCATCGGCAGCTCGGGGTAACGCTGGTGCAGGGAGACCAGCAGGTCGGTCAGACCCTGCGGCTCCTGGTTCCAGCCCATCGCGGTGTGCGGACCGGGCTGGGGCAGCCACTCGACGTCCTCGGCACCGACCCAGGTGCTCACGACCGAGGACTTGTGACCGTCGACGCCCGGGCTGCCGTCGCCGACCTTCGGCTCGCCGTGCAGCTTGCGCACCCGACCGGTGGAGTAGTAGTTCACGCCGAGCAGGCTGAGCGGCTGGTGGATCAGTTCCAGGTCGCCGTCCTGGACGAAGGACCAGTCGGAGACCGCCGCGGTCTGGGCGAAGATCTCCTCCGGGTAGCGGCCCTCGAGGATCGGCTGCAGGAAGACCTCGTTGGCGATCAGGTCGATCTTGTGCCGCGCCGCCAGGTCCTCGGCGGCGTCGCTGTCGGCCCGGGTGACGTGCAGGTTGAGCGTGATCGAGACCGTGGCGTCCTCGCCCAGCACCTCGCGGATGGCGGTGGACGCCAGACCGTGCGCCAGGTTGAGGTGGTGCACCGCCGCCAGGGAGGCTGCCTGGTCCTGGCGACCCGGGGCGTGCACCCCGGAGGCGTAGCCGAGGTAGGCCGAGCACCACGGCTCGTTCAGGGTGGTCCAGATCTCGATCTTGTCGCCGAGGACCTCGGCCATCTTGCGGGCGTAGTCGGCGAACAGGTACGCGGTGCGCCGGTTGGTCCAGCCGCCCTCGTCCTCCAGCGGCTGCGGCAGGTCCCAGTGGTAGAGGGTGACGACCGGGTTGATCCCGGCGGCCAGCAGGCGGTCGACCAGGTCGACGTAGAACGCGATGCCCTCCTCGTTCCACTCCCCCGACCCGGTGGGCTGGACCCGCGGCCAGGAGATCGAGAACCGGTAGGCCTCCAGCCCGATCTCCTGCATCAGGGCGACGTCCTCGGGGACGCGGTGGTAGTGGTCGTCGGCGACCAGGCCGGTGTCACCGTTGAGCACGGCGCCCGGGACGGTGGCGAAGGTATCCCAGATCGACGGACCGCGACCACCCTCGGTGGCGGCGCCCTCGATCTGGTACGAGGCGGTGGCGGAGCCCCAGACGAAGTCGGCGGGGAACTGGCGGCCGGACGGGCGGGTGGCGGGCATGCGAGTCCTTCGGTCGATCGGGATCCGGTCGACGGCACGCGGGGCTGGCCGGTGCAGACGACGGTGTCGGCGCTTGTCGAAACGATACGATACCGCGATGGGAACGCTCCCGCTAACCCCGTTCGACGGCGGCTTCGACGGATCGCCGCCGCTGGGGGCACCCGCGGCCGGGAAGCAGGGATCGAACCGCTTCGGCGCGCACTAGGGTGAGCGTCATGGCGACGATCGACGACGTGGCGAAGGCCGCAGGGGTTTCGGCCTCGACGGTGAGCTACGTGCTCAGTGGCAAGCGACCGATCTCGCCCCGGACCCGGGAGCGGGTGGAGCGCACCATCCGTGAACTCGGCTACCGGCCGCACGCCGGGGCGCGGGCGCTCGCGTCCAGCCGGAGCAACATCATCGCGCTGATGGTGCCGTTCCGGCCGGGGATCAACGTCCAGATCATCATGCAGTTCGTCGGCGGCGTGGTGACGGCCGCCCGCTCGCACGACCACGACGTGCTGCTGCTCACCCAGGACGACAGCAACGGGGTGGACCGGGTGGCGTCGTCGTCGATGGCGGACGCGATCATCGTGATGGACGTCGAGGCGGAGGACGAGCGACTGCCGGCCCTGCGGTCCCTGAAGCAGCCGTCGGTGCTGATCGGCGTGCCCTCCGACCCGAGCGGGTTGTGCTGCGTGGACCTGGACTTCACCGCCGCCGGGCGCTCGGCCGTCCGGACCCTGACCGATGCCGGACACCACAGGATCGCCCTGATCGGGGCATCGCAGGAACGGATCGACCGCCGGGCGAACTACGCGATCCGGATGCGGGCCGGGGTCGCCGAGGAGGCCGAGCTGCGCGGCGCCGAGCTGACGATGCTGCCCTGCGAGCCGAACTTCGCCGGTGGCGTGGTGGCGTTGGAGCGGGTGCTGGACGAGACACCCGGCGTGACCGGTCTGGTGGTGCACAACGAGTTGGCGTTGCCCGGGGTGATGTCCGCGCTGGAGCGGCGCGGGGTGCGCGTCCCGGAGGACATCTCCGTGGTGGCGATCGGCGCCGCCGACACCGGCACCGGCCTGCCCCAGCCGCTCACCGGCATCGATGTCCCGGGCGAGGACATCGGTCGGGTGGCGCTGGAGATGGCGATGGCCCAGTTGGAGGGGGACGCGCTGTCCACCACCCGGCTGGTGTCCCCGGAGGTCACCGACCGCGGATCGGTGTCGGCACCGGCGGTCTGACGCCCCCGGCGCGCAGGCGCGGGCGCGGTCGGCAATTCGGGCCCGAGGTCGGCAGTTCGCGCCCGAGGTCGGCAGTTCGCCGGGCCTCGATCGGCGCGGAGTGCCGACTTCGACGCAGCCACGAGTGGGCGGAGCCGGGCCGGGGTGGGCGGAGCCGCCCCCAGGCGCCCAGGGGCGGGGCGGTCGGCAGGTCACCACGCGAGGTCGGCAGTTCGCGCCCGAGGTCGGCAGTTCGCGCCCGAGGTCGGCAGTTCGCCCGGCCTCGACGGGCGCGGAGTGCCGACTTCGACGCAGAGGCGAGTGGGTGGAGCCGGGTCGACGGGCGCGGAGTGCCGACTTCGACGCAGAGGCGGGTGGGCGGAGGCGGGTCGGCCGCACTCCCCGGGGTCGCGGGAGTGCGGCCGACGCGGGTCAGATCGCCAGGGTGGCGGTGTCGCCCTCGGCGGCCACGACCCGGTCGCCGAGCTGGATCGACCACGGGGCGGTGGCACCGGTGGCGGTCGCCGTGATGGTGTCGCCGGTCCGGGTGACCCGGAACGACACCTGGCCGACGGTGGTGGTGGACGCGTGCCCGTCGACCAGGTCGAACAGCCGCAGCGTGACACCGTCGGCGTGGTCGTAGTCCGGCCGGTCGGTCCGGGCACCCACCGGCAGCACCGAGTCCGGTCGGACCAGCAACGGCACCGACAGGAAGTCGTGCCGCTGGCGGTGCCAACGCGGTCCGGTGATCCGGCTGCCGTCGATCAGGCTGGTCCAAGTGCCCTCCGGCACGTAGACGTCCACCTCGCCGTCGGCGGAGAACACCGGGGCGACCAGCAGGCTCTCGCCCAGCATGTACTGGGTGTCCACGGTGGCCGTGGCCGGATCCGCCGGGAACTCGAGCACCATGGGTCGCATCACCGGCAGGCCCTCGGTGTGCGCGGTGCGGCCGACCCGGGCCAGGTACGGCATCAGGGACAGCTTGAGCTCGGTGAACCGGCGAGTGACCTCGACCGCCTCGTCGTCGAAGGCCCACGGCACCCGGTAGGAGTCGGAGCCGTGCAGCCGGGAGTGACTGGACAGCAGACCGAAGGCGAGCCAGCGCTTGAACACCGCCGGGTCCGGGGTGCCCTCGAAGCCCCCGATGTCGTGCGACCAGTAGCCGAAGCCGCTCATCGACAGAGACAGGCCGCCGCGCAGCGACTCGGCCATCGACACGAAGGTCGACTCGCAGTCACCACCCCAGTGCACCGGGAACTGCTGACCACCGGCGGTCGCCGACCGGGCGAACAGCACGGCCTCGCCCTCGCCGCGCTCGGCGACCAGCAGGTCGAAGACCGCCTTGTTGTAGAGCTGGGTGTAGTAGTTGTGCATCGCCTGCGGGTCGCCGCCGTCGTGCCAGCGGACGTCGGTCGGGATCCGCTCGCCGAAGTCGGTCTTGAAGCAGTCGACCCCCATGTCGAGCAGGGTGCGCAGCTTGCCCTGGTACCAGGCGACCGCCTCCGGGTTGGTGAAGTCGACCAGGGCCATCCCCGCCTGCCACATGTCCCACTGCCAGACCGAGCCGTCCGGGTTCTTCACCAGGTACCCGAGCTCGCGACCCTCGTCGAACAGGTGGCTGCGCTGGGCGATGTACGGGTTGATCCACACGCAGACCTTGAGGTCGCGCTCGTGCAGCCGGCGCAGCAGCCCCTCCGGGTCCGGGAAGGTCGCCGGGTCCCACACGAAGTCGCTCCAGTGGAACTGCCGCATCCAGAAGCAGTCGAAGTGGAAGACGCTCAACGGCAGCCCACGCTCGGCCATGCCGTCGATGAAGGACATCACGGTGCCCTCGTCGTAGGACGTGGTGAAGGAGGTGGACAGCCACAACCCGTAGGACCAGTCCGGCACGGCAGCCGGTCGCCCGGTCAGCGCGGTGTACCGGCGCAGCACGTCCTTCGGATCCGGCCCGGCGATCACGTAGTAGCGCAGCCGCTGGCCGGCGACGCTGAACTGGGTGCGCGACACCGCCTCCGAGCCGATCTCGAAGGAGACGTGCTCCGGGTGGTCGACGAAGACGCCGTAGCCCTTGTCGGAGAGCAGGAAGGGCACGTTCTTGTAGGCCTGCTCGGAGGAGGTGCCGCCGTCGGCGTTCCAGACATCGACGGTCTGCGAGTTCTTCACGAAGGCGGTGAACCGCTCGCCCAGGCCGTAGACGTGCTCGCGGACGCCCAGGTCGAGCTGCTCGCGGACGTAGGGGGTGCCGTCCGCGTTGACGATCGCCAGGCCGCGCGCGTCCGACCCGGTGACCCGGCGGCCGTCGACGGCGATGTCCAGGGACCAGCCGCCCTCGGTGGCGACGGTGGCGGTGAGGTTGCCGGTGGCGAGGGTGGCCGGGCCGGTCGCGGGGACGTCGACCTTCGCGACCGGGCCGCCGGAGCCGGTCAGCTCGAAGTGCGGTCCGGGATCGTTCGCGCCGCGGAAGTGCTCGACGGTGACACCCAGGACACCCTCGGCCGGGGAGTCCAGCGTGATGGTGATCAGCGGCCGGTTGAGGGTGTCG